>NZ_CP029985.1:2132500-2495000 GCF_003355005.1 Sphingomonas sp. FARSPH
GGGTAACGAGGCGGCGACCAACGACGATTTCGGCATGATGCGCGAGGTCTTCCGCCGCCGCTTCGCGCGTCAGCTGGAGGAGGCGCCCGATCGCGACGACGGGACCTGGCCCGACCTCGTCCTGATCGACGGCGGCAAGGGGCAGCTCAATGCGGCGAAGGCGGTGCTGGAGGACCTCGGCATCGAGGACGTCTGCCTGGTCGGCATCGCCAAGGGCCCGCATCACGGGCGCGAGGGGCGCGAGGTCTTTCACCTGCTCGATGGCCGCGAATTCCAGCTGCCGGTCAATGCGCCGGTGCTTTTCTACCTCCAGCGGCTGCGCGACGAGGTCCACCGCTTCGTCATCGGCGCGCACCGGGAAAAGCGCGCCAAGGCGATCGGCGCGAGCCCGCTCGACGAAGTGCCCGGCATCGGCCCGGCGCGCAAGAAGGCGCTGCTGATGCATTTCGGCACCGCCCGCGCAGTGCGCAACGCGAGCCTCGAGGACCTGCGCAAGGCGCCCGGCGTGTCGAACGCGGTCGCCCAGCAGGTCTACGACTTCTACCACGCGCGGTAGCGTTCGATCCTCGCGAGCGGGCGCGGGCCGGCATTCGTACGGTCGGGCGACTTTGCCTTTTGTTCATGGCAAGGCGATAGGAGCGGGGCATGGCGACGCCCGTATTCCTGACGATCGACACCGAATTCGCCTGGCGCCATCACGCCGCCGGGCTGGACGTCGCCGACATCTACGATCGCTCGATCGAACCGGCGGGGGTGGGGCTGACCTATCAGCTGCGCCGGCTGGCCGAACATGATCTGAAGGCGTGTTTCTTCGTCGATCCGATGCCCGCGCTGATCTTTGGCCTCGCGCCGATCCGGCGCATGATCGAGCCGATTCTCGCCGCCGGGCAGGAGGTGCAGCTGCACCTGCATCCCAACTGGACGGGGGCGAAGGCGGGCGACCGGGGCGCGACCTATGGCCGGTTCCAGCTGCACGAATATTCGCTTGCCGAACAGATCGACCTGTTGCGCGGGGCGACCGACCTGCTTGTCGCGGCGGGGGCGCCGCGCCCGGTCGCGTTCCGCGCGGGCGGCTATGCCGCGAACGACGACACGTTGCGCGCGCTCGCCGAACTCGGTTTCCTGTACGACAGCAGCCACAATGGCGCGGAAATCGCCGACAGCCGCACCGGCCTTGCCCCGTCGCAGATCGCACCGCTGCGCGCGCGCGTCACCGAAGTACCGGTCACCGTGATCGCCGAGGCGCCGGGCCTGTGGCGGCACTTCCAATTGTGCGCGCTCTCCGCCGCGGAGACGGAGGCCGCGCTCGACCATGCGGTAGCCGGGGAGCATGCGGCGGTGACGATCGTCAGCCACGGTTTCGAACTCGCCAACCGGCTCGGCACGCGGCCCAATGCGGTGCATGTGCGCCGGTTCGACGCGCTGTGCCGGATGCTGGTCGAGCGGCGCGCGATGCTGCCGACCGTGCATTTCGCCGACCGGCCCGACCTGACCCTGGGGCAGGACGACCGTCCGCTGGCGCGCAGCGCGCTGCGTCGGCGCCGGCGGCAGGCGGAGCAATTGTGGTCCAACTGGGTCGCCGAGCGCAAGGCGTGAGCACGATCCCGCTGCGCTTTCAGATCGGCGCCCGCACGCTCGCCAGCGTCCCGCGCCAGCTGGATCGCGTCGCGCTGTCGCTGGAGCAGGTGCTCGCCGGCGACGTGCCCGCGCTGCCGGCCGGGGGGCGGGACGGCTATCTCGTCACGTCCTTGCCCGCCGCGCGGCGTGATGCGCTCGACTGCGACGGGCTGATCGTGGCGGAGCGGCAGCGGTACACGCGTTACTATACCGATCTTGCGATCGGCCACGACGCTTGGCTCGCCGGCCTGTCGGGGCAGGCGCGCTCCACCTTGAAGCGCAAGACGAAGAAGGCGGCGGCGGCCGGGATGGCGATCCGCGCCTATCGCACGGCTGCGCAATTCGATGCCTTTCACCCGCTCGCGCGTGCGGTGTCGGCGATGACCTACCAGGAACGCCTGCTCGACGCCGGCCTGCCGGAGGATGCCGCATCCGTCGCGCATCTGCGCGCGATGGCGGATCGCGACGCGCTGCGTGCCTGGCTGCTGCTGATCGACGGCGCGCCGGCCGCCTATCTGTGCTGCACCGCGCAGGGGCAGGCGCTGCGCTACGACCATGTCGGCCATGATCCCGCGCTCGGCGATCTGTCGCCGGGCACGGTGCTGCATGCCGCCGCGATGCGCGACCTGTTCGGCGATCGCTTTCGCTGGTTCGATTTCACCGAGGGCGAAGGGCAGCACAAGCGGCTGTTCGCGACCGGCGGCGTCGCGTGCGTCGACCTGCTGCTGCTCCATCCGACGATCGGCAATCGCGCGACGCTCGGCGCGCTGGCGGCGTTCGACCGGGGGATTGCGCTGGCCAAGCGTCTCGCGCGCCAGCCCGCCCTCGCGCGGCTGGCGAAGAGCGTCCGCCGATAGCGTTGCAGCCCCGCAACACTGGCTGCGAAAACGGTTACATGGTGCAACGCTGCCCGTTGTCGCGCGTCCTGTACGGTCATAACCCGCCAAAAGAGAGCGGGTGGCCAGACTGGCCCCGCCAGTGAAATGACTCGGGAGAGGATAGTGTTGAACAATTCGCGGATCGGCCTGCGGGCCGCGCTTCTGCTCGGTGCCGCCATGACGCCGGCAATGCCTGCGCTGGCCCAGACGGCGACGGGCACCACCCCGCCGGCGACCACGCAGACGGATACCGACGTCGCGACGCAGAACGACCAGAATCTCGGCGACATCGTCGTCACCGGCACGACCTCGCGCGATCGCCCGCTGATCAGCGCATCGGCCGATATCACCTATGCCAACCGCGACGCGATCGATCGCCTTGCGCCGCGCTCGACCGCGGACATGCTCAACCTCGTGCCCGGCATCTTCGTCGAGGCGACGGCGGGCCAGGTGTCGAACAACTATTCGGTGCGCGGCCTGCAGGGCGGCGGCCAGCGCTTCATCCAGCTCGAGGAAGACGGCATGCCGATCCTCTACGGCGGCGGCGGCGCGGACTTCTTCTTCGACCAGGACCTGACTATCGACCGGCTCGAGGCGGTGAAGGGTGGCTCGTCGGGCGTGCTGACCGTCAACGGCGCCGGCGCGACGATCAATTTCATCTCGAAGCGCCCGAACTTCAACGCGGCGGAGGGGCAGGCGCGCGTCACCGCCTATAACTACGGCATGAAGCGCGGCGATTTCTATTATTCCGCGCCGCTCGCCGACGATCTCGCGTTCAACGTCGGCGGCTATATCCAGTCGAGCCCGGGTGTGCGCGACAATCCGTTCGACTATGCCGGCTGGCGTCTGAAGGGCGCGCTCGAATACAAGTTCGACGGCGGCGGCTACATCCGCCTGTCGGCGAAGGGCGGCAACGTCGAGAACGCCTATTACGCCGACCAGCCGTATCGCTTCACCAACAACAAGCCGGGCGGCATCCCCAGCCTCGACACGCAGTTCGGCAACGTCGGCGGCGACGCCTTCTCGAACATCGCGGTGCCGGTATCGACCTTCGCGCATCCTAGCGGTTTCCGTGAATTCCGCTATCGCGACGGCATCAAGTCGAAGACCGCGCAGGTCCGCCTCGACATCGAAAAGCCGGTGTCTGACACGATCGACCTGTTCGCGCACGCGCGCTACCTGAAGTATTCGTACGACTTCAACGGCCTGTTCCCCGGCTCCGGCACGGGCAATGCGGGTCTGACCAGCGCGGTCAACTATCTGACGCCGGGGGCCAGCTCGCCGATCAACGACCTGCTGACCGCGGGGCGCGCGGCCTATCCGACCGCGGTGCGCTTCGGCATCCAGAATCTGCGCACCGGCGTGGTGCTGGGGTCGAACCAGACCGATGCGCTGAACGCGCTCAACGGCAACGGCTTCCTGCAACGCACGACGCTCAACCACGATTACGTCGATGGCCGCGATCTCGGCCTGAACGTCGGCGGCCGCTGGGAAGTCGACACGGGCAGCGTCAAGAACTCGCTGACCGCGGGCGTCATGTATTACAACGTCAAGCGGTCGCAGGATCAGTCGGCGACCGCCAGCGTCGTCAACGACGTCAAGACGAACAGCGACATCTACGACATCGTCGCCCTCAACGGCAACAACCAGGTCGTCGGCGTCCTGTCGGACAACGGTCTCGTCTCCTACGGCGATTGGGGCGCGGGTATCCGCGAGCGGCTGGACAGCACCGTATCGCTCTACGCCAACGACGAAATCGCGTTCGGCAATCTGCGCGTCGACGGCGGCATCCGCTGGGAAAGCGACAAGGCGATCGCGCGCGACGGCAATCAGCTGGCGACCAACCAGGCGGTGCAGCCGGGCGTCGTCGGTGTGGTACGCAACGTCGGGTCCAGCTTCGACGGCACCTTCGCGACGCGGCGCGAGACGCGGCAGAAGGCGGCCTATACCCTCGGCGTCAACTACCTGTTCACGCCGAACTTCGCCGTCTACGCCCGCTACGCCAACGGCTTCCAGACCAACAACGTCGACCCGATCACCACGATCGAGCTGTACGAGGCGGGCGTCCGGTATCAGTACGGCAAGATCTTCTCTGGCTCGGCGACGGTGTTCCGCACCAACTTCCGCAACCAGAACTACAATTTCTCCGACCCCAACAACCCGTCGCAGCAGGTCAATCTGAACGCGAACCTGCGCACCAACGGCGTCGAAATCGATTTCGTGGTGCGGCCGATCGACGATTTCGCGATCGATTTCCAGGGCGTGTTCCAGGATCCCAAGCTGCTCAACCTGCAGCTCAACGGCGTCGATGCCGGCCGTCAATATGAGGGCAACCGGCCGGAGCGGACGCCCGCGAAGCTGTTCACGGTGACGCCGACGTACAAGCTGCCGAACGGGATCGGCGACGTCTATGCCCGGTACAAATACACCGGCAAAATCTACGCCGACAACGGCAACGGCGTCGCTTTGCCCAGCTATGGCGTCACCGGCGTCGGCGTGAATTTCAACCTCAGCGATCGGTTGCAGCTCAACCTCAACGCGGACAACATCTTCAACGTCGTCGGCCTGACCGAGGGCAACCCGCGCCAGGGCCAGACGCAGGCGGTGACCGACGGCTATTTCTACGCCCGCGGCATCGTCGGCCCGACCTACGGCGGTTCGCTGACGATGAAGTTCTGATCTCGGCGAGGACCGGCGGGGTGCGGGAACGTTTCGCCTCCGTCTGGATTGCGTCGACTACAATAATGATGGCGCGGTGGTCCGGCGGGCCGCCGCGCCCTCTTCATATCGGGAGAACGGGGATGACGCGGATCGGACGGCTGCTGCTGACGGGTGGCCTGGTGTCAGGCGGGCTCGCCGCGGCGGGGCTGATGGCGGGGCAGGGGATCGCGCAGCGCGGCGGCAGGACGCCGGAGCTCGCCTACCAGCTGACCGAGGGGCAGAACCTCAACGCCTTCGTCCGCGACGGCGCGGTGGCGGCGCATCTGCTGCTGCGCAACGGCACCGATCCGCGCATCCTCGTCGCTTTCCCGGCGGGAAACAGCGGCGTCGGCCTGTGGTTCGCGCCGCTCGCGACGCCCGCGACGTGGACGCTCGATCAGGCGCCGCGTCCGCTCGGCCTGCGCGACGGCAAGGGGCGTACGCTGAACGGTATCCAGGCGACCGCGTCGATCGCCGTGCCGCGCCTCGTCTTCAAGCAAGCGGTGCTGACCAACGTACGCTTTCTGCGCGATTATCAGGCGGTCGGCCGCTTCCCGCCGGAGGTCGCGGTCGGCGCGCCGACGGTGACGGGCAACAGCATCGTCTGGCAGCGCGACCGGCTGGACGGTGCGCCGGGCTATCGCCTCGAACTCAAGGTGCTGGAAGGGCAGGCGAGCGCCGACGGCATCGCCGCGGGCGCCAGCGGCCGCATCCGCGTGCAGATCATCGCGGCGACCGGCGACGCGCCGCTGCACGGCATCCCGCTGAACGAACTGCTCAATGCCAACGCCGCCAACGATCCGGGCGCGCGCAACGCGTTGCGTTTCCTCAGCTATCGCGAGAAGTTCAACGCCGGCTCGTGGCGGTTCAACACCTATTTCGGGCGCGACACGTTGATGTCGCTGCGCCTGCTGATGCCCGCACTGCGCGGTCCCGCGATCGAGGCGGGGCTGGGCGCGGTGCTCGCCCGGCTCGGGCCGCAGGGCGATGTCGCGCATGAGGAGGGGATCGGCGAGTTCGCGGTCGTCGAACATCGCAAGGACGGCACCGGCGGCGACGGCGCGACGCTCGATTATGGCATGGTCGACGACGACTACATGCTCGCGCCCGTCGCCGCGCCCTATCTGCTCGGTGACCGCGCCGCGGCACGCCGCTTCCTCGCGCAATCGATCCCCAGCGCCGCGCGGCCGGGCAGCAGCGAGACCGCGGGCGCGGGCCTCGTCCGCAACCTCAATTTCGTCGTCGCGCAGGCGCGGCGTTTCGCCGACGTGCCGACCGCGGCCAATCTGGTCGCGATCCACGACGGCCGGCTGACCGGCGAATGGCGCGATAGCGAAGAGGGGCTGGGGCGCGGCAAATATGCCTATGACGTCAACGCCGTGCTCGTTCCCGCCGCCCTCGATGCGGGCGCGAAATTGCTGTCGGCGGGGCTGCTCGACCCGTATCTGACGCCCGCCGATCGCGCGTCGCTGATGCGGATGGGGGCGATGGCGGTGACGTGGCGCGCGAAGGCGCCCGATCTGTTCCGCGTCAGCCTGCCCGCCGCGCAGGCGACGCCGCTGATCCGCGATTACGCGCAATCTTTGGGCGTCCCGGCCGATCCCGCGGTCGCCTCGCTCGGCAGCGTCCCGCTCGTCTATCATGCGCTGTCGCTCGACGCGAAGGGGCGGCCGGTGCCGATCATCAATTCGGACGAAGGCTTCGCCCTGCTGTTCGGCGATCCCGATCCCGACGATCTCGACACCTATGTCGCGTCGCTCGCGCGGCCGTTTCCGGCGGGCCTGATGACCGATGTCGGCCTGCTCGTCGCCAATCCGGCGCTCGCGCCGCGCGACGTGCAGGCACGCTTCACCCCCGCCGCCTATCACGGGGCGGTGGTCTGGTCGTGGCAGCAGGCGCTGTTCGCCGCGGGGCTCGCGAAGCAGCTTGCGCGGACCGATCTGCCGCCGTCGACGCGGCAGACGCTGACCGATGCGCAGGCGGGCCTGTGGCGCGCGATTCAGGCGACGCGCGCGACGCAGAGCTCGGAACTCTGGTCCTGGGCCTATGACAACGGCCGGTATCGGGTCGTGCCGTTCGGCGCGGGCAAGCAGGACGTCGACGAATCGAACGCCGCGCAATTGTGGAGCACCGTCTATCTCGCGGTGCAGCCTCCCGGCGCGCGCGCTACGCCGGCACCGCGCGCAAGAAGGCGGTGACGGTCAGCCGCCCGCGCGCCGGATCGTCGCTCAGCGTGGCATCCGGCGCGATCGCGCCGCTGTGCAGCATCGCGCTGCGATAGACGACGGCGCGGTTGAAGCGCGCCTCGATGCCGCCGATCCGCTCGAACAGCGGCGTGTCGCTCGCGATATAGGCGGGCGGCGGCGTGTAACCGGCCAGCTCGCGTTGCAATGTCGCGCCGTACCCCGGCCCGCGCGCCGCATCGATCGTCTCGAACCCCGTCGCCCGGTGGCGATAGAAAGCGGTGCCATCGCCGCCCTCGGGCGACAGGTAATGGACCAGCGCGATCCGGTCCGCGTCGACCGCGTCGACATGCGGGATGCGCTGCGCAACGCCCAGCGCCGCGGGCGGGGTGGTGACGATCGAGAAGCTCGCGTCGATCAGGGCGATCGACGCCGCGCCGAACACCTCGCGCAGCACTAGGCCGAGCGCAGGGCGGACCGCGTCGAAATAGTCTTCGGGCAAGGGCGCGCGGACGCCCGGATAATGGTGCCGGCCGGCGTCATACGTCGCGGCCAGTGCGGCGCGGCGCACGCCGTCCGGATCGGGATGGAAGCCGTCGATCGTCACCACCGGCTGCCGGTCGCCGCCGATGCGGCGCGCGCTGATGTCGGGCGTCATCGTCCCGGCGCCAGCATCGCGGCGAGCGCGGCGTCGTGCCCCGGCAGGGTCGGGGCGGCACGCGCGATCAGCGCGGCGATCTGTTCGACCTGCGCGCGGTTCGTCGCGGCGTCGATCGTGTCGGCGACCGGGTTGTAGTCGCGCGCGGTCACGCCCTGTCCGTCGAGCACCGCCAGCCAGCTCGCGTCGCGAAACAGATCGTCGCTGCCCACCATCAGCCGCCCGGCGCGGCGATAATGGTCGATCCGCGCGGCGAGCGTGTCGGGAATCTCCATCGCGCGCGTGTGCCGCCACAACGGCTCGTCCCGCGTCGTCGCGTGATAATGGAGGATCAGGAAATCCTTGATATTGTCCATGTCGGCGGCGAGCAGCGTGTCGTACCGGCGGGCGAGCGCGGGGTCCATGTCGCGGTCGGGGAACAGCGTCAGGAGCTTGGCGATGCCGCTCTGGATCAAATGGATGCTGGTCGATTCGAGCGGCTCCAGAAACCCCGACGACAGGCCGATCGCGACGACGTTGCCGATCCACGTCCGCCGCCGGCGCCCGGCCAAGAAGCGCAGGAAGCGCGGCTCGGCCAGCGCCTCCCCGTCGAGGTTGGCGAGCAAGGTCGCCGCCGCCGCATCGTCCGACAGGTGCCGGCTCGCATAGACGTAGCCGTTGCCGGTGCGATGCTGGAGCGGGATGCGCCATTGCCACCCGGCCTCGCGCGCGGTGGAGCGCGTGTAGGGCGTCGTCTCGCCGACGCGCGCGCACGGCACCGCGACCGCGCGGTCGCACGGCAGCCAGTGCGACCAGTCCTCATACCCCGCCTGCATCGCACCCTCGATCAGCAGCGCGCGAAAGCCCGAGCAGTCGATGAACAGGTCGCCCGCCAGCCGCGCGCCGGTTTCGGTGACGAGCGCGGTGACATGGCCGGTGCCGCCGTCGCGCGCGACCGTCGCGAGCTTGCCCTCGACGCGCGTCACGCCCGCCCCCTCCGCCAGGCCGCGCAGGTGGCGGGCATATAGGCCGGCGTCGAAATGGAACGCATAGCCCAGGGTCGACAGGATCGATCGCGCCTCCGCCGCGGGCTTGGCGAAGCGGTTCTGCGCGGCGAGCGTACCCGCCAGCGACAGCGCCGCCAGCGGCAGGTCGTACCCCTCGGCGCGCGCCTTCAGCCAGCGGTGGTGAAAGGCGACGCCGGGAAGCGGCGCGCCATATTGGCCGAACGGGTGGAAATAGCGGTGGCCGGGGCCACGCCAGTCGACGAATTCGATGCCCAGTTTGAACGTCGCTTTGGTCTCGCGCAGGAACGCGGCCTCGTCCAGCCCGACCAGCTCGTTGAACCAGTGGATCGTCGGGATCGTCGCCTCGCCGACGCCGACCGTCCCGATCTCGTCCGATTCGAGCAGGGTGACCGCGATTCGCCGGCCGAACGTGCGCGCCAACGCCGCCGCGGTCATCCATCCCGCGGTGCCGCCGCCCAGGATCACCACTTGCCGGACCCGGTCGCCCGGCTGCCTCTCCGCATCCTTCATCGCGCCGGGATACCCTGCCCAACGCGGGCTGGCGAGGGGATCAGGGCAGCAATTTACCCGCCGGCGGCGGCGGATCGTCGAGCGGGATCGCCACGCGGCCGCGTTTGTCTGGCTTCTTCGCAAAGGCGGACTTGATCGCCTTCGCCGCGGCGATCGCCATCGGTACGATCGGCGGGCCGAAGCCGACCCGACATCCCCATTGCGTCGCGGCGCAGGGCGTCCCTTCCAGCTCCAGAGCGCGCTTCGCCGACAGCTCGTGGTTCGCACCCTGTCCCGGCGGCGGTTCCTTCTCGTTGGGCAGCGGCAGCGTCTGCGACGACGCGCCATTGGCGCACACGACGATATCGCCCTTGTCGTCACGCGTCCCGCAGGGTGCAGGCGCGAGGATCGAGAAGCTTTGCGGCGTCGCGGGCTTCGGCGCGGGCGTGGTCGCCTGCGCTGCGAGCAGGAGCGCGATCATGCGGCGGTCACGGGGCGAGCGGCCGGTCGGTCGCGCCGGTGACGCCGCCTTGCGTGCTCATCTTGACGCCGGTCATCCCGCCCCCGACCAGAAAGGGTGTCAGGTCGCTCGTCGGGTTGGTGCGGTGGAGCAGCCGCTCGCGCTCCGCCGAGACGCTTTCATACTTCGGATCGCCGGCGTCATGGACGACGAACGGCACGCGGAAACGATCCGCGCTGCGCTTGCCGCACACGGTGACGTCGGTCGTGGTGCGATCGTAATTGCAGGGCTTTTCGACGAACGGTTGCCCGATGCGGATCGGCGGGGGCGCCACGGCCTTGGCCTGGATCAGCATCAACGCGACGATCATCGGTCACTCCCACCGCACGGCGAGGGGTATCGTCGCGCGGCAATGTGGCCAAATCAAGCCGCGATCGGCGCGACGCCCAGCCGCGGTATTTCGATCGCGGGGCATCGATCCATGACCACGGCCAGCCCCGCCGCCTCGGCACGCGCCGCCGCCGCCTCGTTGATGACACCCAATTGCAGCCACACCGCCTTGGCGCCGATCGCGATCGCCTCGTCCACCGCTTGTCCCGCGGCCTCGGGACGGCGGAAGATATCGACGATGTCGATCGTATCGCCCAGCTGATGAAGGTCGCGGAACACGAACTCGCCATGCACATGCTCACCGGTGATCTTTGGACTGACCGGGATGACGCGATAGCCGTGCCGCTGCAGCATCGCCATCACGCCGTAAGACGGCCGATCGGGCCGATCGGACGCGCCGACCATCGCGATCGTCCGCGCCTGTTCCAGCAGAGCCTTGATCGCGGCATCATCGGTCAGCGGCATTGCAAGTCTCCCGTGATTATGGGGATATAGCGCGATGGCGCGCTGCCGGTTCCTCCGTCCAGTCCGCTGTTGCCGAGTAGAGATGGGCTGCTACGATAATGACCCGAATCGGGCTTGAGGAATGGTGCTTATGAGGAAAGTGATATTTGCTGCGCTTGCTCTGCACATCGCGGTCTGTTCTGCTTCGGCGCAAGTTATCTCGGTTCCACCACCCTCGGATCCCCCTGGCCCGGAAAAGCCAGTACCTCTGCCACCAGGCTGCTTTATCGTGGATGGCCGAGTTTTCTGCGTCGATGAGCCGTTGGACGATGATCCGGTTGGTAAATGAACTCACCGAGGACGCGGGGACGCGCGTCCTCTTTCAACGGCAGCATTCCGAGGCGACTTGAGCTGCATCAAGCTTTAGCGCAGCTGTATAGCCCCCGGCGCCGAATGTGTGGGTCACCTCGGCAAGGACCGACACTACCGCGTCGATCACGGCTTTACAGCCGGTGGCGCGCGCCGGGCGGCCCCGCCTGATTACAGCGATCGTCCGCAAATGGGGCGCGAGCGGGCCGTCAGTATCGAGCGGGTATTCCCCTGATAGCCGCCTGAGAAATCAACGCTATTCTGCCGCCTTACGAAGATAGTGGCGGAGGGCTCCGCCCCTGCGGTGCGCTGCGTTTGCGCTAATGCGCCGCGAGCCAGTCGGCGACCTGCGCCGCGATCGGCGCGAACACGCGGTCGCCGGCTTCCGCGGCGGGAGGGCGCCCCGCGTCGCTCGCGGTGCGGATGTCGATCGCCAGCGGCACGCGGCCCAGGAACGGCAGACCTAGCCGCTGAGCAGTGGCTTCCGCGCCGCCGCGCCCGAACGGATCCGACACCTCGCCGCAATGCGGGCAGGCATAGCCCGCCATATTCTCGACCAGCCCGATGATCGGCACGCCCGCCTTGTCGAACAGGTCGATCGCGCGCGTCGCATCGATCAGCGCCAGGTCCTGCGGCGTCGAGACGATCACCGCGCCCGCGGGCTTGTGCTTCTGCACCATCGTCAGCTGCACGTCACCCGTGCCCGGCGGCAGGTCGAGGACGAGCGTGTCGGTCGCGCCCCAGTCCGCCTCGACCAATTGGGTCAGCGCGCCGGCGACCATCGGTCCGCGCCACGCCAGCGCGCGCCCGTCCTCGACCAGCTGCCCCATCGACAGCATCGGCACGCCATAGGGGGTGGGAATGGGGTCGAGCACCTTGTCCTTCGCGGTCGGGCGGATACCCTCCGCCGCCATCAGCCGTGGCTGCGACGGGCCATAGATGTCGGCGTCGACCAGCCCGACGCGCCGCCCGGCCCGCGACAGGCCGATCGCCAGGTTGGCGGCGATCGTCGACTTGCCGACGCCGCCCTTGCCGCTCGCCACCGCGACGATGCGGCGGCGCGCGCGTTCGGCGGTGACGATGACGCGCAATTCGCCGTTCCAGCTGCTCGCCGCGGCGGCGCGCACCTCCGCCTCCAGCGCATCGCGCGCCGCCGGGGCGAGCCCCGTCGCGTCGAGCACGATGCCGGCGCGCGCGCCCTCGATCCGTACCGTCGCGCGGTCCCCCGCAGCGGCCGCGACGGCCTGCTTCAATCCGATCTCGTCCATGTCGTGCGCGCAGATAGGGCGGCTTGCCCGGCTTGGCACTGTTTTTCCGCGATGGTCCTCCTATAAAGGTGGTCATGACCATCCTGCCGGGCCGCCGGGCACGCCCCCTTGACCTTCCCCCCGCTCTGGCCGTCGAACCGCCGAAAAGCCCGTGGGGGCAGGGCGACGGCCCGTCCGACGACGGACCGCGCAACCCCTGGGCGGTGCCGCAGGCCGGCCGCAAGGGCGGGCAGCGGCCGACTGCGCTCGACGAATTCCTGAAGAAGGCGCGCGGCGGCGACGGTGGCGGGTCCGGCAACGGCGGCGGGTTCGGCGGCGGCCTGCCGGGGGGCACCAGCGCGCGCGGGCTGTGGCTGATCGGGGCGGGCATCATCCTGCTCGTCTGGATCCTGTGGACGTCGATCCACCCGATCGCGCCGCAGCAGCGCGGCGTCGTCACGCGCTTCGGCCGCTATGTCGAGACGCTGAGCCCGGGCATCGCGCTGACGCTGCCCGCCCCGATCTCCGACGTCGTCAAGGTCGACGTGCAGAACATCCGGTCAGAGGATTTCCCGGAGAACGGCGGCGAGAATCTGATGCTGACGGGCGACCAGAACATCATCGACCTCGCCTATGCGGTGCGCTGGACGATCGCCAACCCGGAGGATTACGTCTTCCAGATCGACAAGCCGCGCGACACGGTGCGCGCGACGGCCGAAAGCGCGATGCGCGAGGCGGTCGCCAACATGCCGCTCGATCGGATCATGGGCCCCGGCCGCCCCGTCATCGAGGCGGAGGTGCAGGAGCGGATGCAGAAGGTGCTCGACGACTATAAGTCCGGCATCCGCATCGTCGGCGTCGGCATCAAACAGGCCGATCCGCCCGCGCGCGTCAACGACGCGTTCAAGGATGTGACCGCGGCGCAGCAGGATGCGCAGGGCGCGCGCAACCAGGCGCAATCCTATGCCAAGCAGATCGTCGCGCAGGCGGAGGGTGAGGCAGCGCAGTTCGACAAGGTTTACGAGCAATATCGCCTCGCGCCCGATGTGACGCGGCGACGCATGTATTACGAGACGATGGAAGCGGTATTGGCCAAGACCGACAAGACGATCGTCGAGACGCCCGGCGTCATCCCCTATCTGCCGATCGCGCCGGGGCGCAAGCTCCCCGATCCGCAGGCTGCGGCGCCCGCACCGACCCCCGCGCCGGCGCAGGGAGGCGGCCAGTGAACGCGCTCTGGAAGAATCCCGTGACGCTCGGCCTCGCCGCGCTCGTCGCGGTCATCCTGCTCGCCGCGACGGTTACGATCGTGCCGGAGACGCAGCAGGTCGTCGTGCTGCGCTTCGAACAGCCGGTGCGCACCGTCAACGCATGGCGGCCGGGGGAGGTGTTCGGCCGTACCGGCGCTGGCATGATCGCGCGTATCCCATTCGTCGATCGCCTCGTCTGGCTCAACAAGCGCATCCTCGACGTCGATTACGACAACCAGCAGGTGCTCTCCTCCGACCAGCTCCGCCTCGAGGTCGATGCCTATGCGCGCTATCGCATTGTCGATCCGCTGAAGGCGGTGAACGCGACGGGCAGCACCTCGTCCACCGAAACGCGCATCTCCGATGCGCTGCGGCCGCTGCTGGGTAATGCGATCCGTAATGAGCTCGGCAACCAGCCGTTCGCGATCCTTCTCTCGCCCGAACGCGACCGGGTGATGGACAACATCCAGGCGCGGCTGCAACGGCTTGCCGGCCAATATGGCGTGCAGATCGTCGACGTGCGGATCAAGCACGCCGATCTACCCGACGGCAGTCCGCTGGAACGCGCGCTGGCGCGCATGCGCACCGCGCGCGAGCAGCAGGCGACGACGATCCGCGCAGAGGGCAACAAGGAAGCGCAGATCATCCGCGCCGAAGCCGACGCCCAGGCCGCGCGCATCTATGCGCAAAGCTTCACCAAGGACGCCGATTTCTACAACTTCTATCGCGCGATGCAGTCCTACCGCCGGACGTTCGGCGCGGCGGGCGGCCCGGCGCCGGAAGGGTCGACGTCGATCATCCTGTCGCCGAACAACAGCTATCTGCGCGAGTTCGAGGGCAAAGGGAAATAGGGCTGGGAAGGGGACTGTCGCTGCGGCGGGAGCCTTCCACCTTTCAGACGCGTTCATATTCAAGCGACGTTCAGCGATTTGGTCCAATAAGGCACCATCCTTACCGGGACCAATACAGAAGAGGACCAAAGACTAGTGCGCAACGCCTACGCCATCACCAGTGCACTCCTCCTCGGCGGCGCCGCCGCCACCCTGGCCCTCCAGCCGTCCACCGCGCAGGTCGCGCAGAACGAACCTGGCGCGATCCAGGCGAGCGCACCGCGCGCCGGCGCGCCGATGAGCTTCGCCGACATGGTCGCCAAGCTGCAGCCGGCGGTGGTCAACATCTCCACCAAGCAGACGATCGTCCAGCGCCAGCAGGCCAATCCGTTCGCCGGCACGCCGTTCGGCGATCTGTTCGGCGGCATGGGCGGGCAGGGCGGTGCGCCGGTGAAGCGCGAGGGCGCCTCGCTCGGTTCGGGCTTCCTGATCTCGCCGGACGGCTATGTCGTCACCAACAACCACGTCATCGCGCCGGGTGCGCAGGGCGCGACGGTCAATTCGATCACCGTCACGCTCAACAACAAACAGGAATATACCGCCCGCGTCATCGGCAAGGACCAGGACTCGGACCTCGCCCTGCTCAAGATTGATGCCAAGGACCTGCCGTTTGTAAAGTGGGGCGACAGCAGTCGCGCCCGCGTCGGCGACTGGGTGCTGGCGATCGGCGAGCCCTTCGGCCTGGGCGGCACCGTTACGGCAGGCATCATCTCGTCGATCAACCGCGTTACCGGTCAAGGCGGCGCCTATGACCGGTTCATCCAGACCGACGCATCGATCAACCAGGGCAATTCGGGCGGCCCGATGTTCGACATGAACGGCAACGTCATCGGCATCAACTCGCAGATCTTCAGCCAGTCGGGCGGCAATATCGGGATCGGTTTTGCCATTCCCGCGTCGATCGCGCGGCCGATCATCGACACGTTCATGAAGGGTGGCAAGATCACGCGCGGCTATATCGGCGTGACGATCGGCGGCCCGGTCGACGACGATGCCGCCGCCGCGCTTGGCATTCCCAAGAATCGCGGGGAGCTGATCGCGCGCGTTGAGCCGAACGGTCCGTCAGCCAAGGCAGGCTTGCGCTCGGGCGACGTGGTCGTGCGGATCAACGGCCAGGAGGTGACGCCCGATCAGACGCTGACCTATCTCGTCTCGAACCTCCAGCCCGGTACCACCGCTAAATTCGAGGTGCTGCGGGGCGGCCAGCCGGTAACAATCAACATTCAGGTCGCGACGCGTCCGTCTAATGACCAGTTGCTGGCGCAAGCCAACGGCGGCGATGACTCCGGTGGCTTCGGCCCGAATGCCCCTCAGGGCGACGGCTCCGACGACAGCGATGGCGACACCGGTGTCGTGCAAGGGGCGGGCGGCCCGCTGGGGCTCAATGTCCAGCCGCTGACCCCAGGCATCGCGCGTGCGATCGGAGTCGATCCGACGACGCAGGGTGTGGTGATCGCCAGTGTCGATGCTTCGAGCGACGCGGCCGGCAAGCTGCAGCGCGGGGATGTCATTTCGTCGGTCAACGCGATCCCGGTGCGCACTGCTGCCGATGTCGCTAGGATCGTCGCGCAGGCGAAGGCCGCCGGGCGTACACAGGTGCTCGTGCTTGCACAGCGCGGCCGCGGCGCGGCGCGCTTCCTGCCGCTGAAGATCGGCAAGTAACCGTCACCTCTGTGTGACGCACGGGGCCGCCGTTTCCATCGGGAACGGCGGCCCTTTTCTTTTGCGCGGGCCAGCGTCTATCACCGGCGCACCACCACGGGAGCGTGCGACATGGCGGACGGCATCTTCATCGGCGCGGGCGAGGGCGGGGCGGACCCGCAGCGTCTCGACCTCAGACGCGCCAACCGCCACGGCCTGATCGCGGGCGCGACGGGTACCGGCAAGACGGTGACGCTGCAGGGGATCATCGAGGGGTTCTCGAAGATCGGCGTGCCCAGCTTCGTCGCCGACGTGAAGGGCGACCTCTCCGGCCTCGCGATGGCCGGATCGCCGACCGCGAAGACGCATGAGGCCTTCGCCGCCCGCGCCGCGGAGATCGGCGATACGGATTGGGCCTATGCCGACAATCCCGTGCAATTCTGGGACCTTTACGGCGAACAGGGTCATCCGATCCGCACCACCGTCAGCGAGATGGGGCCGCTGCTGCTCGCCCGGCTGATGGATTTGAACGAGGTGCAGGAGGGCGTGCTGACGATCGCCTTCCACGTCGCGGATACCGAGGGGCTGCTGCTCATCGACCTCGACGACCTGCAGGCGATGCTCGCCCACTGCGCGGAGCGCGCGGACGAGTTGACGACGACCTACGGCAACGTCTCCAAGCAATCGATCGGCGCGATCCAGCGCTCGCTGCTCCAGCTGCGCAGCCAGGGCGGCGAAAAGTTTTTCGGCGAACCCGCGCTCGACCTCGCCGATTTCCTGACCACCGACGATCGCGGGCGCGGCATCGTCAACCTGCTCGCCGCCGACAAATTGATGGCCGCACCCAAACTCTACGCGACCTTCCTGCTCTGGCTGATGAGCGAATTGTTCGAGCATCTTCCCGAGGTGGGCGATCCCGACAAGCCGAAGATGGTGTTCTTCTTCGACGAGGCACATTTATTGTTCGACAATGCGCCCGACGCGCTGCTCGACAAGATCGAACAGGTCGTGCGACTGATCCGGTCGAAGGGCGTCGGCATCTACTTCATCACGCAGAACCCGATCGACGTGCCCGACAAGGTCGCCGGGCAGCTGGGCAACCGCATCCAGCATGCGTTGCGCGCCTTCACCCCGCGCGATCAGGCGGCGGTGCGCTCCGCGGCGCAGACGTTCCGCACCAATCCCGGCGTCGACGTCGCGACGGCGATCACCGAGCTCAAGGTCGGCGAGGCGCTCGTCTCGCTGCTCCAGCCCGATGGTGCGCCGTCGCCCGTCACGCGCACGCTGATCGCGCCGCCCGCCAGCCGCGTCGGCCCCGTCACCCCCGACGAGCGGCGCGTGATGATCCAGACCGACGCGATCGGCGCCAAGTACGACACCGTCGTCGATCGCGAATCGGCGGAGGAGATCCTCGCCGCCAAGACGCAGGAGGCCGCCGCCGCGACCGCGGCCGCCCGCGCGAAGGACGATGCGGAAAAGGCCGCCGCGCTCCAGAAGAAGGAGGATGCCAGGGCCGCCAAGGACGCGGCGCGTGCGCAGGCCGCGCAGGACAAGGCGGACGCGCAGGCACGGCGCGAAGCGGCCAATTCGCCATGGGCGAAAGCGATGACGTCCGCGACGCGCGCCGCCTCCAGCTCGATCGGCCGCCAGGTCGCCAACGAGATCGGCAAGCAGGTGTTCGGCATCGGGCGCGGACGCAGCAGCAGTAGCGGCGGCCTCGTCGGCACGGTGCTACGCAACGTGCTGGGCAACCTGATGCGGGGGTAACGTCCGCGTGCTCCTGCGCACGCAGGAGCCCAGGATCACTGTCGATGGCGTATGTGGCTCTGGGTTCCTGCCTTCGCAGGAACACCGCGGGCGTGACATTCGCCGTTCCCGCGCGCACAACGGGCGTCCCATCATCAGGAGCCGCCGCATGTCCCTCGACACCCTCGATCCCGCCGAATGGACCGCGGCCGGCGAGGCGGAATTCGACGCCGTCGTCGCGCTGCGCCGCGCGATCCACGCCGAGCCTGAGGTCGGGCTGCACTGCCCGCTGACCACCGAGAAGGCGAAGGCCGCGCTCGCCGGCCTGCCGCTCGAAATCCACGACAGCATTTCCACCACCGGGTTCATCGCGATCCTGCGCGGCCAGCGCGGCGACAACGGACGCACCGTGCTACTGCGCGGCGACATGGACGCGCTGCCCATGGCCGAGGAGACGGGACTGCCCTTCGCCAGCACGCATGCGGGCAAGATGCACGCCTGCGGCCATGACGCGCATACCGCGATGCTGGTCGGGGCCGCGCGGGCGCTGTCGGCGCGGCGCGACGCTTTGCCCGGCACGGTCGTCTTCATGTTCCAGCCCGGCGAGGAGGGGCATCACGGCGCGCGCTTCATGATCGACGACGGCCTGCTGGCAAAGGCGGCGCCCGACGCCGCCTTCGCGCTCCACGTCTCGCCCAACGCGCCGGCGGGGCTGGTGGTGACGCGCGGCGGGCCGATCATGGCGTCGGCCGACACCGTCCACATCGTCGTCCACGGCCGCGGCGGCCATGCCGCGATGCCGCACGATTGCCTCGATCCGATCCCGGTCGCCTGCGAGATCGTGCTCGCGCTCCAGACCTTCGTCGCGCGACAGGTCGCCGTCACCGATCCTGCCGTGCTGTCGATCACCAAGATCGAGGCGGGCAGTGCGCACAATATCGTGCCGGGCGAGGTGCGGATGCTCGGCACGCTGCGCACCCTGTCGGAAACGACGCGCGCGACGATGCGCGCGGCGCTGCAGCGGATCGCCACGCATATCGCCGCCGCGCACGGCGCGACCGCCGAAACGCGGATCGACGAAGGCTATCCCGTGACCGTCAACGACCCGCGCGGCGCCGCGCTGATCGCGGCGTGCGCCGACGGGCTCGCCCCCGGCGCGGTGATGACGATGCCGCAACCGATGATGGGCGCGGAGGATTTCTCCTACGTCCTGCAACAGGTGCCGGGCGCCTTCGCCTTCGTCGGCTTCGCCCCCGAGGGCAGCGATCCTGCGACCAACCCGCCGCTGCACAACACCCGCATGCAGATCGAGGAGGCGGTGATGGCGAAAGGCGTCGCGCTGCACTGCGCGATGGCGACGCGCTTCCTGGAACGCGGGTTCGACTGACCATCAGCGAGATTATCTCGACGCTGGCCCTCGTGCTGGGCGTGTCCGCGACCGTAATTTGGTCACCGGAGCGGTTGATAGGAACTCGGCTCCGTAGCGTGGTCCTGCGACGTCGGGACGACAAGCCGGCACGCCGTCGATAGGCTTGGTCCGACGACCGAGGCCGTCACGGGAGTTAATCCCGTGACGTCGAAGCCCGGCCGGCCGGGCCCGGCCGGCCTTGCCCGTGTGGGGCCTAGCCTGCGCTAGGCCTGACCGGGCTGCGGCTTGATCAGGCCGATCTCCACCAGCCGTTCGTGCAGGTAATCGTGCGCGGTGATCGGCGTCGGGTAGCGGTTGGGGTTTTCCGCGCTAACCGTCTGCGGCAGCGTTTCGATCAGGAAATCGGGCGCGGGGTGCAGGAAGAAGGGCATCGAATAGCGCGAATGGCCGCGGCGCTCGGGCGCGGGGTTGACGACGCGGTGCGTGGTCGAGGGCAGCACGTGGTTGGTCAGCCGCTGCAGCATGTCGCCGACGTTGACCACCATCGCGCCCTCCGGCGGCTTGATCGCCAGCCATGCGCCGCTCGCCTTGTCGAGCAGTTCGAGGCCCGCCTCCTCCGCGCCGAGCAGCAGGGTGATGAGGTTGATGTCCTCATGCGCGCCGGCGCGTACGCCCTCCGCATCGACCGGGATCGGCGGATAGTGGAGCAGGCGCAGCACCGAATTGCCGTCCTTCACCGCCGGGTCGAACCAATGCGCGTCGAGGCCGAGGTGCAGCGCGATCGCGGACAGCAGTTTGTCGCCCGCGCGATCGAACGCGGAAAACAGCTCGACGAACGTGTCCTTGAACCCTTCCGGGCGGGTCGGCCAGACGTTCGGCGCCATCTGGTCGGCGAAGCGATGCCCTTCGGGCAGCTCGCGGCCGACGTGCCAGAATTCCTTGAGATCGACGTGACGCGCGTCCTTGGCGATCTCTGTCTTGAACGGCGTGTAGCCGCGTGCGCCGCCACCGCCCTCGACGAAATAGCCGCGCTTCTCGTCTTCGGGCAGCGCGAACAGCGCCTCGGTTTCCGACCAGGCGCGGTCGATCAGGTCCTGCGGAATGCCGTGGTCCGCGACGATCGCGAAGCCGAAGCGTTCGAACGATCCGCCGAACGCGGCGGCAAAGGCGGCCGGATCGCGCGCCTGGTCGGCCAGGCTAAGGACGGGAACCTGCGCGCTCGCGGCGGCGGCTTCATGCGTGGGGGTGTCGAGCATCGTGAACAAATCCGGTTGGTTACGAAGGTCGCTATATCCCCTTCGCCGCAAGCCGTCATCCATCCGCTCGCGTCGTCGGCCGCCCGTCGCGGCCCCGTCGCGGCAATGATTCGACCGTGCGGGTTCGGGCAGCCTTCATGTCCCAACGTCGCGGCGGGAGGAGATCGTATAACGCTTCGCCGCAGACCGCCCCCGTTTGAGCGCGCCGCGCCGCGCGAATGCTTGTCGAACAGTATCGGCCGGGGCAGGTAGCCTTCGTCGAAGCGCAGGGGGCTGCGTAACATGACGATCACCGAAGCCGGGTCCGGTCAGGGCGGATGCGGCGGATGTCTTTGGGGTCCGATGAACAGCTTTATCCGTATTGCCGCATCGTCCGGTACGCGTCTTGCCGCCCTCTCCATCACCGCCGCGCTGGTCGCCGGCCTTCCCGCCATCGCCGATGCGGCGACCACGACCGGGGCCGCCGCGACGACCGCCACCGCCGGCGCGACCGCGGCCGCGGCGGACACCGCGGAGGCGCAGGCCGACCTGAAGGCGGACGCGCAGTTCCGCACGCTGTTCCAGAGCTGGAAGAAGCTCGACACCGCGCCGCAGGGCGGCATCGCCATCCCCTCCGTCCAGCCCGTCCAGCACCTGCAGTTCACCAGCAATTTCGGCATCCGCTCCGACCCGTTCCAGGGCACCGCGCGCATGCATGCCGGCGTCGACATCCCCGGCCCGATCGGGACGCCGATCTACGCGACCGCCGACGGCATCGTCGATCACGCCGGTCGCCAGGGCGGCTACGGCAATCTGGTCGAGATCAACCATGGCAAGGGTATCGCCACGCGTTACGGCCATCTGTCGAAGATCCTTGTCGCCGACGGCACCCATGTCACGCGCGGCCAGCTGATCGCGCTGATGGGCTCGACGGGCCGCTCGACCGGCTCGCACCTGCATTATGAGGTCCGCATCGACGGCCACGCCGTCAACCCGGCGCCCTTCCTCACCACCGCCGACTATCTGCTCGCCGCGCAGGATCGGGCGGTTCACGTCATCCCCGTCTCGACCGACGGCCCGGCCGCACAGGACTGATCGGCACGGGCGTCTCGAAGGACGACGTGGTCTCCACTTCGTCCACTTCCGCGCGGGTGCACCGCTGGTTGCCCTGCCCGGGCGGCGCGCCTATCTCGGCAGCATGACCCAGCCCGACATCGCCCTTACCCCCGCCGCCGCCGCGCGCGTCGCGGCGATCGCCGGGCGGCAGAACAAGCCCGCCATCCTGCGCCTGTCGGTGGAGGGCGGCGGCTGCTCCGGCTTCCAGTACAAGTTCGGCCTCGCCGACGCACCCGAGGCGGACGACACCGTCGCGACCACCGACCAGGTGGCTTTGGTCGTCGACAGCATCAGCCTCGACCTCGTCCGCGGCGCGTCGGTGGATTACGTCGAGTCGCTCGGCGGCGCGGCGTTCCGCGTCACG
This sequence comes from Sphingomonas sp. FARSPH, assembly GCF_003355005.1. Classification (NCBI taxonomy): domain Bacteria; kingdom Pseudomonadati; phylum Pseudomonadota; class Alphaproteobacteria; order Sphingomonadales; family Sphingomonadaceae; genus Sphingomonas; species Sphingomonas sp. FARSPH. Next base: position 2,154,554 of record NZ_CP029985.1, read on the forward strand.
AATCCCAACGCGGCGTCCGGCTGCGGCTGCGGCACCAGCTTCGCGATCTGACGCGTGAAGCTCGTCACCTATAACGTCAACGGCATCAAGGCGCGCCTGCCGCGTCTGCTGGAATATCTCGCCGAACAGCAGCCCGATGTCGTCTGTCTTCAGGAACTGAAGACCACCGACGACACCTTTCCCGCCGCGGAGATCGAGGCGGCGGGATATGGCGCGGTGTGGCACGGGCAGAAGGGGTTCAACGGCGTCGCCGTGCTCGCGCGCGGGCAGCAGCCCGTCGAGCGGCAGCGCGGCCTTGCGGGCGAGCCGGAGGACGAGCACAGCCGTTACCTTGAATGCGGCGTCGGCGATCTTGTCGTCGCCAGCATCTATCTGCCCAACGGCAATCCTCAGCCGGGGCCGAAGTTCGACTACAAGCTGCGCTGGATGGACCGTCTCGCCGATCGCGCCGCGGCCCTGCTTGCCGAGGAAGTGCTGACGGTGCTGATGGGCGACTATAACGTCATCCCCAACGACGACGACACCTTCTCCGTCCGCGCGATGGCCGACGACGCCCTGATGCAGCCCGAAAGCCGCCAGGCGTATCGCCGGCTGCTGGCGCAGGGGTGGACCGACGCGCTGCGCACCCGCAAGCCGAAGGGCGGTGTCTGGACCTTCTGGGATTATCAGGCGGGCGCGTGGCAGCGCGATGCGGGCTTTCGCATCGATCATCTGCTGCTCAGCCCTGCGGTCGCCGACCGGCTGCGCGATGCGGGCGTCGACAAGGAGTATCGCGGCCGCGACAAGGCGAGCGACCACGCCCCGACCTGGGTCACGCTTCGCTAGGACGGCACCGCTGGCGTACGGGGCGGTGCCTCGCTATCGCATCTCCAACGAACGGATAGGGAGATGATGATCCGATGAAGCGCTTCGTCCTCGCGGCCGCCGCCGGCTTGCTCGCCGGCACGGCCGCCCTGGCGCAGACCCGCCCCGCCGGTGTCGATGCGACCGCGATCGACCGCGGCGTCAAGCCCGGCGACGACTTCGACGCTTATGCCAACGGCGCCTGGCGCGCCCGCGCGGTGATCCCCGCCGACCGATCCTCGACCGGCGTGTTCCTGCGCGTCATCGAGCTCGCCGACCAGCGCAACGCGTCGATCGTCGCGGACGCCCGCGCCGCCAACGGCGCTGCGGGCAGCGATCAGCGGCGCATCGCGGATTACTATGCCGCCTATATGGACCAGGCCGGCATCGAGGCGCGCGGCATCGCGCCGTTAAAGCCCGCCTTCGCCGCGATCGACGCGGTGCGCGACAAGGCGCAGCTGTCGCGCCTGCTGGGACAGAACGTGCGCGTCGATGTCGATCCGCTCAACGCGACCAACTTCCAGACGGGCAACATCCTGGGCCTGTTCGTGACGCAGGCGTTCGACCGGCCGACCGAGACGGTGCCCTACGTGCTGCAGGGCGGGCTCGGTATGCCCGACCGCGACTATTACCTGTCGGACACGCCGGCGATGCGCGAGGTCCGCGACGCGTACCGCACCTATGTGACGACGGTGTTCCAGCTCGCCGGCTTCAGCGACCCCGCGACGCGCGCCGTGCGGGTCATCGATCTGGAAACGAAGATTGCGCGTGCGCACGTCGACCTCGTCACCAGCCAGGACGCCCACAAGGCGGACAATCCGTGGAAAAAGGCGGATTTTGCCGCCAAGGCGCCCGGCATCGACTGGGACGGCTTCTGGCAGGCGGCGGGCCTCGGCCGTCAGCAGGTTTTCGTCGCGTGGCAGCCGGGGGCGATCACCGGCCTTTCCGCGCTCGTCGCCAGCGAGCCGCTGGCCGCCTGGCAGGACTGGGTGCGCTTCCACCGCATCGATCGCGTCGCGAGCGTGTTGCCGCGCGGCTTCGACCAGGCGAGCTTCGCCTTTTACGGCAAGGCGCTGAGCGGCACGCCGGAGCAGCGCGCCCGCGACAAGCGCGCACTCAATGCCGTCAACGGCGCGCTGGGCGGCGCGATGGGGCGCATCTATGCGCAGCGCTATTTCCCGGCGAGTTCGAAGGCCGACATCCAGGCGATGGTCGGCAACATCCTGAAGGCGTTCGACACGCGCGTCGCGGGCCTGACGTGGATGCAGCCCGCGACCAAGGCGGAGGCGCGGCGCAAGATCGAGACGATGGTGGTCGGCATCGGCTATCCCGACGCCTGGGCCGACGACCGCGGGCTGGAGGTACGCGCCGACGACCCGGTCGGCAACATCGACCGCGCCGAGCTCGCCCGCACCCGCCAGCAGCTCGCCAAGATCGGCAGGCCCGTCGACCGGCGCGAATGGTGGATCGAGCCGCAGGTGGTCAACGCGCTCAACCTGCCGCTGCAGAACGCGCTCAACTTCCCGGCCGCGATTCTCGAGGCGCCCTTCTACGACCCCAAGCGCGACGCGGCGGCCAATTACGGGTCGATCGGTGCGATCATCGGCCATGAGGTGAGCCACAGCTTCGACAACCTCGGCGCGGACTTCGATGCGGACGGGCGCCTGCGCAACTGGTGGACGCCGCAGGACCTCGCCCGGTTCGAAGCACAGGGCCAGGCACTGGTCGCGCAATATGACGCCTACCAGCCGCTGCCCGGCCTGCACGTCAACGGCAGGCAGACGCTGGGCGAGAATATTGCCGACGTCGCCGGCCTGACCGCGGCGCTCGACGCCTATCACGCCTCGCTGGGCGGCAAGCCCGCGCCGGTGATCGACGGCATGACCGGCGACCAGCGCCTGTTCCTCGCCTTCGCGCAGAGCTGGGCGGAGAAGGCGCGCGACAAGGCGGTGCGCGCGCAGGTGCAGGGCGACGTCCATGCGCCGGGCCGCTTCCGCGCGGAGACGGTGCGCAACATCGACGACTGGTATGCCGCGTTCGGGGTGAAACCGGGCGACGCGCTGTACCTGGCGCCCGACAAGCGGGTGCATGTCTGGTGAGCGGCGGCGGTCTCTTCCGTCGCAAGACGATCCAGCCGACCCCGCCGGGCGAGCAGCTGGCGCGCACGCTCGGCTGGCCGCACCTCGTCGCGCTCGGCGTCGGCGCGATCGTCGGCACCGGCATCCTGACGCTGATCGGCGTCGGCGCCGACCGCGCCGGGCCGGCGGTGATCCTGTCCTTCGTCGTTGCGGGCGCGATCTGCGCGTGCGCGGCGCTCTGCTATGCTGAGATGGCGACGATGATCCCCGCGTCGGGATCGGCCTATACCTACAGCTATGCGGTGCTGGGCGAGGTGATCGCCTGGGTCGTCGGGTGGAGCCTGATCCTCGAATATTCTTTGGTCGTCTCCACCGTCGCGGTCGGCTGGTCGGGCTATGCGGTCGGGTTCCTGAAGGGGTTGGGCATCGTCGTGCCCGCGGCGCTCGCCAACGGGCCGGGCCTGGGGGGCATCGTCAACCTGCCGGCGGTCGCGATCATCGCGGTCGTCGCCGGGCTGCTGATGCTCGGCACCCGCGAAAGCGCGCGGGTCAACACCGCCTTGGTGCTGGTCAAGATCGTGACGCTGGCGCTGTTCGTCGGCGTCGCGCTGCCGCATTTCGACGTCGCCAACCTCCACCCCTTCGCGCCTTATGGCTATGGCGCGCCGGCGGGCGAGGGTGGCGTCAAATATGGCGTGATGGGCGCCGCCGCGATCATCTTCTTCGCCTTCTACGGCTTCGACGCGATCTCGACCGCGGCGGAGGAGGCGAAGAAGCCGGAGCGCGACCTGGCGATCGGCATCGTCGGATCGATGCTGGCGTGCACCGCGATCTACATGATCGTCGCCGCGACCGCGGTCGGCGCGCTCAGCTTCACCCGGTTCAGCGACAGCCCCGAACCGCTGGCGCTGATCCTGCGCGAGATCGGGCAGGGGCGGATCGCGACGATCGTCGCCGCCGCCGCGGCCATCGCGCTGCCGACGGTGCTGCTTGCCTTCCTGTACGGGCAGAGCCGCATCTTCCTGGTCATGGCGCGCGACGGCTTCCTGCCGGCCGCGCTCGCCAAGGTGTCGCGGCGGGGTACGCCGGCGCGGATCACCGCGATGACCGCCGTCTTCGTCGCGATCATCGCCGGCCTCGCACCGCTCGACGTCATCGCCAGCCTGGCCAATGCCGGCACTTTGTGCGCCTTCGTCGCGGTGGCGGCATGCGTGCTGGTGCTGCGCCGGCGCGAGCCCGACGCGCGGCGACCGTTCCGCACGCCACTGGCGTGGGTCGTCGCGCCGGTCGCGATTCTGGGCTGTTGCTACCTGTTCACCAGCCTGCAGGCGGTGACGCAGGTCGCCTTCCTCGGCTGGAATGCGGCGGGGCTGCTCGTCTATCTGCTCTACGCGCGCGGGCGGGCGCGGATCGCGTGAGCGGCTGGCATATCGGCGTCATCGGCGGGTCGGGCCTGTACGATGTCGCCGGGATCGAGGATGGCCGCTGGGTGGAGGTGGCGAGCCCGTGGGGCACGCCGTCCGACGCGATCTTCACCGGCCGCGTCGGGCATGCGCGCGTCTCGTTCCTGCCGCGGCACGGGCGCGGGCATCGCATCAGCCCGGAGGCGATCCCCGCACGCGCCAATATCGACGCGCTGAAGCGGCTGGGCGTCACCGACGTGCTCGCGATCTCCTCCGTCGGGTCGCTGGTGGAGGATCGCCCGCCGGGCAGCTTCACGATCGTCGACCAGTTCGTCGACCGCACGCGTGGGCGACCGTCGAGCTTCTTCGGCACCGGGCTCGTCGCGCATGTCTCCATGGCCGATCCGGTCTGCCCGCGACTGTCCGCGCTCGCCGGCGACGCGGCGGTGGCGGCGGGCGCGACGGTGACGCGCGGCGGCGCCTATCTGGCGATGGAGGGGCCGCAATTCTCGACGCGCGCGGAGAGCCGGCTGTACCGGCAATGGGGCTGCGCGGTGATCGGCATGACCGCGATGCCCGAGGCGAAGCTCGCCCGCGAGGCGGAGCTGCCCTATGCGCTGGTCGGCATGGTCACCGATTACGACAGCTGGCGCGAGGGCGAGGCGGGCGTCGACGTGGCCGAGGTGCTGGCGCAGGTCGCCGCCAATGCCGTGAAAGCGCGGGCTTTGGTGCTTGGCCTACTGCGCGGCCTGCCGGCGGAGCGGCCGGCGTCGCCGATCGACACGGTGCTGGACAGCGCAATCATCACCGCGAAGGCGGCGTGGGACCCGGAGTTGGTCGCGAAACTGGACGCGGTCGCGGGGCGGGCGCTGGGGCGTTAGAAAGTCGCAGTGTTTGGCGTGTCCGCGCGATGGCGGCGGTCGACTAGCGTTCGGAATAATCCTTGTGTTTAAAGGGCTTAATCAAATTTTTCGTACATGACGGAAGATTTAGAAAGTCGCAGTGTCCGAGGCGGCGGAGTGTCCGCTTTTGGGAAGAAAGCGGACAATCAGTTTTTCTCAGTGCGGCGCCATAACTGGTAAGCGCACCACCAAACCAATAATGTAATCCCTGCCTGAAAGGCTACCTCGAACCAAAACAAGCCTGGATGGATCATTCGATACGAAGGTCCACCAGTCTTGTGGTAAGCAGTCCCTGTTTGAATTTCCCAGCCCACGAATAAGGTTAGAGCGGCGGCCACTGCTGCCACAATTACCCAGCCGTGTTTGATCGGTCTGCGATTGCCTGCCATCCAGCCAAGTTATCCGCTCCTCCCATCATCGACAAGGAGCGGCACAATGAGCAGCGCGACCGAGGCATCTCAATCGTCGCGAACGTCCGCAATTAGGGCGAAAGCGGACGTTCAGCCGGCCGCCGCCGCGAGTGTCCGGTGATCGTGGATGCACGAACCCGCTGCGCGGGAGGGTCGTGTGTTGCGCGGTTGAGGTCACATCGCGGTCGTAGCGCGTCGGTTGAGCGCTGCGGGCGGCGGGCAGAGCATCGGGGTTCCAAGAAAGGAGCCCTGCCATGACCATCCTCATACCCGTTGTTGCCGTCAGCCCGCTACGCCAGCGTCTCATTGACGAGATGGACATACGCCGGTTCGGCCACGAGACGCAGCGCAATTATATCCGCGACGTCGGGCGGTTCGCGACGTTCTTGGGGCGGTCGCCCGATACCGCAACGGAAGAGGAGGTGCGGCGCTTCCAGATCGAGCAATGTGACCTGGGCGTGCCGGCGCCGACCATGAACGCCATCGTGTCGGCGTTGCGCTTCTTCTTCACGCAGACGCTCGACCGCCCGGACCTGGCGCGCAAGCTGGTCCGCATGCGGCACGTGCGCAAACTGCCGGTGGTGCTGAGCCAGGACGAGGTGGCGCGGCTGCTGGCGGCGACTACGTGCCTGAAGCATCAGGCAGCGCTGTCCGTCGCCTATGGCGCGGGGTTGCGCGCGTCCGAGATCGCCGCGCTCAAGGTCCGCGACATCGACAGCGAGCGAATGCTGCTCCGGGTCGAGCGCGGCAAGGGCGGACGGTATCGCAACGCGATGCTGCCGGCCGGGCTGCTGGCGCTGTTGCGGGAATGGTGGCGGGTCGGTCGGCGGGAGGGCGTGTTGCACGTCGATGGCTGGCTGTTCCCCGGCCAGCACTATCTCAAGCCGATCAGCACGCGGCAGTTGCACCGTATCGTCGTAGAGGCGAGCGTGGCGGCGGGCATCGGCAAGCGGGTTGGACCGCACACGCTGCGGCACTGCTTCGCCACGCATCTGCTCGAGGACGGTATCGACGTCCGCATCATCCAGACGCTGCTGGGGCACGCGAAGCTGGAAACCACCGCCTATTATACGCAGGTCGCCACCCGGGTGCTGCGCAACGTCACCAGCCCGTTCGACCGGCTCGCCACGGCCGCCAGAGAAGCGAGAACGCCGAGCGGCTGAGCGGGCATGCGTGCCTCTTTCGAGGTCGCCGACATCTTCCGCGCTGCCGGTCCCGTATACCGGACCGCCCATGCCGGGCATCTGAGCCTCGACCAGCTCAAGGTCATGTCGGCGATAGAAACCTGCCGTACCGCCGTCATGGGCGGTCACGTCGAGGCCTGCAATGACTGCGGGCACTGGCGGGTTGCCTATAACAGTTGCCGGAACCGGCACTGCCCGCGGTGCCAGGGCGCGGCCGCGCGTACATGGCTTGCCGAGCGTGAGGCTGATCTGTTGCCGGTCGGGTACTTCCATGTTGTCTTCACGTTGCCCGCCGAGGTCGCCGACATAGCGTGGCAGAACAAGGCAGCGGTCTACGGGCTGCTGTTCCAGGCAGCGTCCGAGACGATGACAACCATCGCCGCCGACCCGAAGCACCTCGGCGCCCGCATCGGCATCACGGCCGTGCTTCACACATGGGGTTCGGCGATGACCCATCACCCGCACATTCACATGATCGTGCCGGGCGGTGGGTTGTCAACGGACGGCAACCGCTGGATCTCGTCACGGCCGGCGTTCCTGCTACCCGTCCGCGTTCTCGGCAAGCTGTTCCGCCGCCTGTTCCTGACCCGGTTGATGGTACTCCACGAGACCGGGCGGCTCGCCTTCTATGGCAACCTCGGCCATCTCACCGACAGGCGCGCATTCCTGCGGCATCTGTCCCCGGTCCGGAAGAAGCGCTGGGTGGTCTATGCCAAACCACCGTTTGCCGGACCGGAGACGGTGCTCGCCTATCTGTCACGCTACACCCACCGTGTGGCGATCTCGAACAGCCGGCTCCTTCGCTTCGACCAGACCGGCGTCACCTTCCGTTATAAGGATTACCGCCGGGGTGGCGCTGACCGCCAGCAGGTCATGACGCTGGCCGCCGACGAGTTCATCCGCCGCTTCCTGCTCCACGTTCTGCCAAAGGGCTTCCACCGCATCCGTCACTACGGCCTGCTCGCCGGCGCCACCCGCAAGGCGCATCTCGAACGAGTACGCCAACTGCTCGGTGTTGCAGCGCCCGCGGCGCCCGACGCGCGGGCCGAGCCGGACGACATACGGCCGCCATGCCCCTGCTGCGGCGGGCGCATGGTCATCGTAGAAACCTTCGAGCGCCAGTGTCAGCCCCGCGCACCGCCGGACCATGATCTTCTATCCGGGATGCAGGCGTCGTGACCCGGCACGGCCCGAGGACAACATACTCCGCAGCGCGGGTGCTTGCGGAAACGGTGTCATCCGTGCCGACCGCCGCCAGAGCGCTGACCACGTCGGCCGTTACCGGGCTGCCCCCAAGGTGAACCCATCCTGCCCACCCGATTCCGGACGGTCCACCTTCAGGGGCGCGTCCACATATGCCGTGTTGCTGCGCATCCCAGCAGGCCGGAAACCGAAAACCCCATAGCGCACCGCCTGCGGCCCGCGGGTTCGGGCTTCCAAGACTTTCGTACGCCTGCCGGCGCCCGAAACCCTTCAGGTGAGCGGACATACAGCTTACATGACCGGTCACGCCGTAGGATGATGCTTTCGCATGATCCTTCGTACTCCCCATAGCTGCGCCTGCTGGCAAATCAGCGTCACAACTGAAAGGAACCCGAGAGGAAATGGCGCTAAGATGTCGTCGGCTGACTGAGCTCCTTCGACAGCGCCTTTCAGAGCGACCAAGAGCAGAGCTACTACTAGCAACAGCGGCGCCTGCAACAGGACGAGCAAGCGGTTTGTGTTCGCTCCGTCCGTGCGCCCCATCGGCAACCGCCCAGCCGGCAAAGTCGCGTTCGCGCGCCAAGCCACTACGCATATCAGGGCAAGAGTTCCCAGAACGACTGCGAGGTTAGTCAGCATCGAAGGTCTCAGTTAGCACGGATTGAAGTCCAAACCTAGCGTGACGAATGTCCGCTAGTGGTCGAAAGCAGAATGCCCGTACGCAGTCAGCTTCCGCAAGTAGACGTTTCCAAACGTCGGCTATCGCCAACGCGGCATCCCTTTAATCGAAGCGTCAGCGGCTCTGGATTCCCGCGTCCGCGGGAATGACGGGGTGGCGAGCGGGGCGTCTTGCGCTTCGCTTTCTGAAGTTGCTGACGATGGGAAAGAGCGGGTCTCCAATTTCTTTGGAACATAACACGAACACGTCCGGAAAGCAACCCGTCAATAGCGCTCCAGCCGGACCGGCATCCGGCGATAGCCGTGGACGAAGCAGGCGGCGACGCGGTCCGGTTCGCCGTCGACGACGGCGCGCATGCGGCGTTTCGCCATCTCCTCGAGCAGCACGCCCACCTGCAGTTCCGCGAGGCGTGCGCCGACGCAGCGGTGGATGCCGTGGCCGAAGGCGAGGTGGCGGCGGGCGTTGAGGCGGTCGACGCGGATCGCGTCGGCGTCCGGGCCGAACACGCTCTCGTCGCGATTGGCGGAGAGGTACCAGAGGATTAGCTTGTCGCCCGCCGCGATACGCTGCCCCATCAGTTCGGTGTCGCGCGTCGCGGTGCGGCGCATGTGCGCGAGCGGGGTCTGCCAGCGGATCAGTTCCTGCACCGCATTGGGGATGAGCGCGGGGTCCGCCTCCAGCTGCGCGCGCGCGTCGGGGTAGAGGTTCAGGCCATAGGCGAGTGCGGACATGGTGTTGCGCGTCGTGTCGTTGCCGCCGACGATCAGCAGGATCAGATTGCCGATGAATTCGTGCGTATCCATGTGCGCCATCGCGTCCGAATGGATCATCATCGAGATGAGGTCGGGCGTCTGCGGCTTGCCGACCTTGGCGTTCCACAACTCGGTGAAATAGGCGCCGCATTCGTACATGTGGGCGAGACGTTCCTTGCGTGTCGCCTCGTTCTTGACGAGCTCGATATCGCCGGCCCAGTCGGACCAGAAGGTGAGCTTGCGCCGGTCCGCCCAGGGGAAGTCGAACAGGATGGCGAGCATCTGCGTCGTCAGCTCGATCGACACGCGGTCGACCCAGTCGAACGTCTCGCCCCAGGGAAGCGCATCGAGCACTTCTGCGGTGCGCGTGCGGATGTCGGCGGACATGCGCACCATTTCCGACGGGGTGAAGGCGGGGGCGACGGTGCGGCGCTGGCCGGTGTGGACGGGACGGTCGCGCGCGATGAACATCGGCAGGCGGACCGTCTGGTCGGGCGGCATGTCGGCGATGGTGATGCCGCCGGCTTCGGAGGAATAGACGTCGGGGAGCGATTCGACCTCGACGATGGGCTTGTAGGTCGAGACGGACCAATAGGCGCCGTAGTCGCTGTGTTCGCAGCGATAGACCGGCGCGGTCTCGCGCAGCGTGCGGAAGGGCGCGTGCCAGCAGTCGTCGCGGTAGAGCGCGGCGCGGCTGACGTCGAGCGGGTCGACCGCGGCCGCGGCCTCCGTCGCGTGAGTGGCCATGGGTCCTCTCCTGTCTTTTGACCGAAGAGAAACCCTGTTGCCGGTTACGTCAAGGGCGTGGCTGCGGGCTTGCGCCGGAACCAGCGCGGCTTGGCGCTGCCCGACTGGAGGACGCCGCGGCGGAACAGCCGCGCGCCGACGGTGATGAACAGCGAAACCCACAGGAGCTGCCACGCGATCGCCGCGAGATGCGGCCAGAGCGCAGGCTCGGTCGCCGCGCGTCCTGCCATCGCGAAGGGCGAGGACAAAGGGAAGATGCGCGCGAGCCAGCCGATCGCGCTGTCGGGATGCGCGGTGCCGGCAAGCGCGAGCGCGAGCATCGCCATCTGGATGATCGAGATGGGCAGCGACAGCATCTGGATCTCGCGCGGGGACGAGGCGAGCGCGCCGACGACGAGGAAGGCGGAGCCGAGCAGCAGATAGGCCATGGTGAAATAGGTGAAGAACAACAGGCCGAAGGCGGGCAGGCCGACCGCGGTCTGCAGCGCGAGCGCGCGCGCGACGTCGGGGGGCAGGAAGGTGCCGAGCTTGGCGACGATCGTCGCCCAGAAGCCGACGAACAGGATCGCGACGCCGAACATGCCGAGCAGCTTGCCGAGGAACACGCTTTCGAGCGGGACCGCGGCGGCGAGCACCTCGATCACCTTGTTGTTGCGCTCTTCGGCCATCGTGCCGACGACCTGGCTGGCGAGGAAGAGGTTCAAGAGGAAGACGCCGAAGACCGCGAAGGAGGCGGACTGGCGGTAGCTCGCCGCGCCGCCGCCCGCGCGCGATCCGGTGACGGGCGTCTTGGTGACGGTGACGCGAGGCAGCGCGCCGCCGAGCCGCTGCGCGGCGAGCGCGTCGCCGGCGAGGAGGCCGAGATAGTCGGCGGCGCGCTTGCCGCGTGACCCGTAAAGGATGCGCGGCGCATCGAGCGGACCGTAGAGCACGGCGCTCGCCTCATAGCCCTTTGCGTCGAAGGCGGCGCGCGCCTGCGCCTCGCCGCGGCCGTCGGGGGCGAGCGTGACGAGCGCGGGCGGCTGTTCCTCGTCGCGGCGGAAGGCCGTGCGCAGGCGATCGTCGGCGGCGGTGACGGCGCGCGTCGCGGCGGCGGGGACGATCGCGACGATCCGCGCCTTGTCCGCGCGCGCATCCGCGACGCTGGCCGCGCCCATGCCGCCGACCGCCCCGAACGCACCCATGATGAGCGGGGCGAAGAGGAAGAGGAGGAAGATCGGGGTGAAGACGGTGGCGGTGAAGTCGCGGCGCGCGATGGTCAGTGCCTGGCGCAGGGTGCGGGCGAGGGTCATGCGAAGGCTCCCGCGGGTTCGGCGTGGGTGACGTTGCCGGCCGCCGCCTGGCCGACAATGCGGACGAAGGCGTCGTGCAGGCCGGGGCGCTCGATTGACAGGCCGGCGATGCCGTGGCCGCGCTCGATCAGCGTGACGAGCAGCGGTTCGATGCCCTGCGGTGGCAGCTGGAAGCGCCATGCCCGCCCGTCGCTTTCCGCATCGGCGGGCAGCAGTGTGGCGAGGTCGATCCCGGGATGCGCGGGCGTGTAGCGTACCTGCTGCGGCAAGGTAGCGCGCGCCTCGTCCACCGTGCCTTCGAAACGGCGCTTGCCGCTCGCGATGATCGCCAGCCGGTCGCAGATCCGCTCGGCATGTGCCATGATGTGCGTCGAGAACAGGATCGTCGCGCCGCGATCGCGCTCGGCGAGGATCAGCGCCTCCAGCTTCTCCTGGTTGACGGGGTCTAGGCCGGAGAAAGGCTCGTCGAGGACGAGCAGGTCGGGGCGGTGGACAACGCTGCCGAGCAATTGCACCAGCTGCGCCATGCCCTTCGACAATTTGCGGATTTTCTGGTCGATGGCGTGGCCGAGGCCGGCCGCCTCCATCATCTCCGCGGCGCGGACCCGGCCGGTCTTCCAGTCGAGACCGCGCAACGCGCCCATGAAGGCGATCGCCTCGCGCGCCTTCATCGCGGGGTAGAGGCCGCGTTCCTCGGGCAGATAGCCGATGCGGTCGCTGGCGTCGCGCGGCGCGTCGAGGCCGAAGACGGCGCGGCGTCCCTCGTCGGGTTCGATGATGCCGAGCAGCATGCGCAATGTCGTCGTCTTGCCCGCGCCATTGGGGCCGAGCACGCCGTAGATCGCGCCGCGCGGCACGGCGAGGTCGACGCCGTCGACGACGCGCCGCTCGCCGAACCTCTTGACCAGACCTTGGGCGGATATCGCCAGATTGCCTTCGCTCACCCTGCCCCCGTTTATCCCGCCTTCGATGCGGCGCGGGGATGTGGTAGCGGGCGCGCGTGCCGCAGGACAAGCTGGAAGATCGGATCAGGGCCAAGGCGGCGGAGCTGGGCTTCGTCGCATGCGGGATCACGCAGGCCGATGCCGCGCCCCGCACCGCCGAGCGGCTGCGCCAGTGGCTGGCCGAGGAGCAGCACGGCGACATGATCTGGATGGCGGAACGCGCGCATCATCGCGAGGCGCCGGCGGGGCTGTGGCCGGCGGTGCGCAGCGTCATCTCGCTCGGCATGAGCTATGCCCCCGCCGCCGATCCGCTGCGGCTGGAGGGCGTCGGCGAGGTCGGGCGCATTTCCGTCTACGCACAGGGCGGCGATTATCACGACGTCGTCAAGAAGGCGCTGAAGGCGCTTGGCCGGTGGCTGGCGCAGGAGGCGGGATGCGACCTCAAGGTGTTCGTCGACACTGCGCCGGTGATGGAAAAGCCGCTGGCGGAGGCGGCGGGGCTGGGGTGGCAGGGCAAGCACACCAACCTCGTCAGTCGCGAGCATGGCAGCTGGCTGTTCCTGGGCGCGATCTACACGACGCTGGAGCTTTGGCCGGATGCGGCGATGCGGCAGAGTTGCGGGTCGTGCGATGCGTGCCAGCGGGCGTGCCCGACCGATGCCTTTCCGGCGCCGTTCCGGCTCGATGCGCGGCGGTGCATATCCTATCTGACGATCGAGCATGCCGGGCCGATCCCGGAGGAATTCCGCGAGGGCATCGGCAACCGCATCTACGGCTGCGACGATTGCCTGGCGGTATGCCCCTGGAACAAGTTCGCCGCCGCCGCGGCGGCGAACATCGCGTTCCAGCCGCGCGCCGAGCTGACCGTGCCGCATCTCGCCGACCTGCTCGCGCTGGACGATGCAGGGTTCCGGCAGGTGTTCGCCGGATCGCCGATCAAGCGGATCGGGCGGAACCGGATGGTGCGCAACGCGGCGATCGCGGCGGGGAACAGTGGGGCGGCATCGCTGAAGCCCGCGCTGACGCGGCTGGTCGACGACGCGGATGCCGTGGTGGCGGAGGCGGCGCGATGGGCGCTGGCGCGGCTGTGACGATCGACCGGCGGCGACATCCGGAGGGCATGACGTTCCATAGCTGGCCGGCGGCGGACGGATGGCCGCTGCGCGCGTTCGACTGGCCGGTCGCGGGCCCGCGGGGACGGCTGCTATTCCTGGGCGGGCGCGGCGATTTCGCGGAGAAATACCTGGAGGCGATGGCGCATTGGCGTGGGCAGGGGTGGAGCGTCGCGGGGTTCGACTGGCGCGGGCAGGGCGGGTCGGGGCGGCTGCTCGCCGATCCGATGGTCAATCACCTCGACAGTTTCGAGCCGCTGCTGGACGATCTCGCCGGTTTCATGGCGGAGTGGCGTACAGGCGCGGGCCCGCATGTCGCGGTGGCGCATTCGATGGGCGGGCATTTGTTGCTGCGGCTGCTCGCCGAGCGGGGCGTGGCGCTGGATGCGGCGGTGCTGGCGGCGCCGATGCTGGGCATCCGCGCGGGGCCGCTGGGGACGCGTGCGATCGGACTGGCGGCGCGCGGCGCAGTTGCGGCGGGCCGGGCCGAGCGGCGCGTGTGGGAGGGCGATGCGGGCAACGTCGGCGGCCGGATGACCGCCTGCCCGGAGCGGCAGGCGGACAAGGTCTGGTGGAAGACGACGACGCCGGCCATCGCATCGGGCGCGCCGAGCTGGGGATGGACGCAGGCGGCGTGCCGGTCGCTGGCGCGGTTGCGCGCGAGCCGGCTGGAGGCGGTGGCGACGCCGTTGCTGCTGCTGGTGTCGGAGCGCGACCCGATCGTCGGCCGGCGTGCGATCCTGCGCACCGCCGCGCGGCTGCCGCGGGCCGAGGTGGAGGTCTATCCGGGGCAGGGGCATGAACTGCTGCGCGAGGCGGATGCGCGGCGGCTGGCGGTGCTGGCGCGGATCGACGGGTTTCTGGCGGAGGTGGGCTGAGGCCCGCTTTACTTGCCGCCGTCGCGGCGGGTGAGAGCGGCAACGCAGCTGGCGCGGTCGATGGTGCTGCCGTCGGGTTCGCGCGCGTCGAGATAGGTGACGCGCTGTTCGCCGCCGTCCTTCGGGTAGAGATAGGCGTCGAGCACGCAGATCGGGCCGGCGAACTGCAGCTTGCGCGCAGGGCCTTCGCGCGTGTCGGCATCGGGCTGGCCGAACAGCGCGGCGAGGCCGGCGGCATTCTGGCCGATGACGCGTTCGAGCCCGACATTGGTGTAGGGGACGACCGCGCGGTTCGCGACGGGCGGCGCGACGACGCCGGGCGCGGCGCAGCCCGACGCCGCGAGCACGAGCGCCGATGCCAGCGCGATCCGGACCTTCATGCCTTCCCCCCGTGGAACAGATGCGTCGCCATCGCCGCGCCGACGATCGGCGCGAGCAGGCCGAGCAGCGGAACCACGAACAACCCGGTCGCGACAAGCCCCAGTACGAAGCGCGGGCCGACGGTCGCCCTGCGCCAGCCCCGCATCGTCGCATCGTCGATATGGCGGCTGGCGACCATGTCGCCGAGGTCGCGGCCGAGCAGCCAAGCATTGACGGCGGTGAAGGCGACGACCGGACCGACTGCGGTGAACAGCAGCGCGATATAGACGGGCAGCATGACGAGGTTGACGAGCGCGGCACGGAGCGCGGAGGCGAGCCCCATGCGCGCGGCGCGGACCATGCCGACCGGACGCGCGGCGGCGAAGGCGGCGGGGTAATGCCGCGCCTCCACCGCGGCGACGACATCGTCGGCGAACAGGCCGATCACCGCGATCCCGACGATGCGGAACAGCAGCCAGCCCGCCAGCAATTCGATCGCGACGGCGGCGACCGCAGCCAGCCCCCGCGCCGCATCCCAGCCGGCCAGCAGATGATCGAGTAGGACGTACAGCCCCGCGCCGAGCGCGACGAACAGCAGCAGCGTGAGCGCCAGCGACTTGGCGAGGACGCGCAGGATCGCGGGGTCGCCGAGCTGGCGGAGCGTGAGCACGAGCGCGCGGATCATCGCCATCGCAGGTGGCGCGGGCTGCGGGATGCGTCAAGCGGGGGGCTCGCGCGGCGGGACAAAGGGCGGTAGGGAGCCGCTTTATCCCTATTTTCGGAGCTTCCCCTACCTTGACCCAGCCCCGTTTCGAGGTGGTCGCGATCGGCAATGCGATCGTCGACATCCTGTCCCAGGCCGACGATGCGTTCATCGCGGAGATCGGCGTCGCCAAGGGATCGATGCAGCTGATGTTCTCGCCCGAGGACGCGGATGCGCTTTATGCTAAGATGGGGCCGGGGCGCGAGGTGTCGGGCGGATCGGCGGCGAACACCGTCGCCGGCATCGCGGCGCTCGGCGGGCGCACCGCCTTCATCGGGCAGGTCGCCGACGACCAGCTGGGCGCGGTGTTCGCGCACGACATCCGCGCGGCGGGCGTGCATTTCGATACCGCGGTCCGCCCCGGCCAGCCGACCACCGCGCGCTGCCTGATCTTCGTGACGCCCGATGGGCAGCGGACGATGAACACCTATCTCGGCGCGTCGCAGTTCCTGCCCGAGAGCGCGCTGGACCTGTCGATCATCCGCGATGCGGCGATCCTGTATCTCGAGGGCTATCTTTGGGATCCGGAAGAGCCGCGCGTCGCGATGCGTGCCGCGATCGATGCGGCGCGGGGCGCGGGGCGGCGTGTGGCGTTCACGCTGTCCGACGTCTTCTGCATCGGGCGGCACGGCGGCGACTTCCGCGCGTTGATCGCCGATGGGCTGATCGACATCCTGTTCGCCAACGAGAACGAGCTGACCGCGCTGGCCGAGGTCGAGGATTTCGATGCGGCGGCGGCGAAGATCGCCGCGCAGGTGCCGACCCTGGTGGTGACGCGCGGCGCGCACGGCGCCTGCGCGATCCAGCGCGGAGAACGCGCCGAGGTTACCGCCGAGCCGATCGACCATGTCGTCGACACGACGGGCGCGGGCGATCTGTTCGCGGCGGGCTTCCTGCACGGCCAGGCGATCGGCAAGGGGCTGGAGGAATCGCTGAAGCTCGGCGCGATCTGCGCCGCCGAGATCATCAGTCATTTCGGCGCCCGCCCGATGGTGGACATGCAGGCGCTGGTGGCGGCCAAGGTAGGCTGAGCCGGCGAACCGCCGACAAAAGCAAAGGGCCGGTGGATCGCTCCACCGGCCCTTTTTTCATGCGCCCTGCCGGGCCGCTCAGTGGAGCGACCGCGATGTTTCGGGCTGGAGCGAGGGATCATCGACGGTGTCGATGATGCCGCGCCCGACGTACGACCGGCTGCGGCTGTAGCCGAAGTAGATGACCAGGCCGATCGCGCCCCAGATGGGCAGAACGAGCTTCGCGGTCAGCGGCAGCGACAGATAGAGGACGACGCAGCCGAGGATCGCGAGCGGCGCGACGACGTAGACCGCCGGCGTGCGGAACGGCCGCTTGCGCGTCGGATCGGTGCGGCGCAGCACCATCACCGAAATCGCCACCATGAAGAAGGCGAAAAGCGTACCGGCGTTCGAATAATCGGCGAGCTTGCCGACCGGCAGGATCGCTGCCGCGACCGCCGCCGCGACGCCGGTCATCAGCGTGACGACATGCGGGGTGCGATAGCGCGGGTGGACCGAGGCGAGTTTGGCGGGCAGCAGGCCGTCGCGCGCCATGGTGAAGAAGATCCGCGTCTGGCCGAACATCATCATCAGCACGACGGACGGCAGTGCCAGCACCGCGGCGAGGCCGACAAGACGGCCGATCAGCGGCCAGTTGATCGTGTCGAGAACGTGGACCAGCGCCTCCTTGGAGCAGACGAGCGGTTCGAGCGCGCCGCCCGCGACGATCGCGGCGCAGCGGCCGGCGATTTCCGGCGTGCCGGGCGACAGCACCTGGCCGGCGAGCGAAGTCACCGGCTGCGCGCCGATCGCCCCGATCGCGCCCGAGGCGACGAGGATGTAGAAGATGGTGCAGATCGCGAGGCTGCCGATCAGGCCGACCGGCACGTTGCGCTGCGGGTTCTTCGTCTCTTCCGCGGCGGTCGAGACGGCGTCGAAGCCGACGTAGGCGAAAAAGATCGACGCGGCCGCGCCGAGTACGCCGAGCCCCGACGAGCTGAACGGATTGCCGATGCCGGTGGGCAGGAAGGGGTGGAAATTGTCCGCCTTAATCACCGGAATGGTCAGCGCCACGAAGGCGGTGAGCGCGGCGATCTTGATCGCGACGAGCACGGCGTTGACGCGCGCGCTTTCGGTCGTGCCGATGATCAGCAGCCAGGTGACGAACGATACGACGACGACCGCCGGCACGTTGACCCAGCCGCCCGCCGCCATCGCCTGCGTCAGGTCCGGGCTGGGGTCCGCGCCGAAGGCGAGGTACATGTGCGCCATCAGCGCATCGGCGTTGCTGATCGCAGCAGGCACGTGGAAGCCGATGCCGTTGAGCAACCCGACGGCGTGGTTCGACCAGCCGACTGCGACCGCGGACGCGCCGACCGCATATTCGAGGATCAGCGCCCAGCCGACCATCCAGGCGAGGATCTCGCCCGTCACCGCATAGGTATAGGTGTAGGCCGACCCCGACACCGGGACCATCGAGGCGAGCTCGGAATAGCAGAGCGCGGCGACCGCGCAGATGAAGCCGGCGACCAGGAAGCTGAGCAGCATGCCCGGCCCCGCCTTCTGCGCGGCTTCGGAGGTGAGGACGAAGATGCCGGTGCCGATGACGGCGCCGATGCCCAGCATGGTCAGCTGGAACGCGCCGAGCGAGCGGTGCAGGCCCTTTTTCTCGGCGGTGGCAAGGATGGCGTCGAGTGGCTTGACGCGCCCGAATATCATGTAAGCGATCCCCCCATCTGCGTTCGAGGCCTACCCGGCCCCCCGCATGGTGAAGCGGCGGAGCCTAGTCGCAAATGATACGGGTGCAATAGCCTTATCGCAGTCGGCTCCCGGCCGTGGCGCCGCTCACCGCGCCAGCATGGGGCCGAGCGGGCGGCCGGCAAAGAGGTGGACGTGGAGGTGCGGCACTTCCTGGCCGGCGTCGCGGCCGATATTGGCGAGCAGGCGATAGCCGCCGTCGACGAGGCCGAGCTGGCGCGCGACGATGCCGACCGCGCGGACGAAGCCGACAATTTCCGCCTCGCTCCCCTTGGCGGCGAAATCGTCCCACGAGACATATGGGCCGCGCGGGATGACGAGGATGTGCGTCGGCGCGTGCGGCGCGATGTCGTGGAAGGCGACCGCCCATTCGTCTTCGTAGACGCGGTTCGACGGGATCTCGCCGCGCAGGATCTTCGCGAAGACGTTCTGGTCGTCGTACGGCAGGGTGGGGTCGATCGGCATCGGGGGCGTCCTTCAGGAGGGGCGGGCGGCCTTTTCGTCGTGGCCCGAGACGCCCTCGCGCCGGGCGAGTTCGGCGCGCACATCCGCAAGGCCGAGGCCGGCGTCGGCGAGCAGCACCATCAGGTGGAAGACGAGGTCGGCGGCTTCCGACACGAGTTTTTCGGGCTCAGCGAGTGCGGCGATGACCGTCTCGGTCGCCTCCTCGCCGACCTTCTGCGCGATCTTGGGGCGTCCCTTCGCGAACAGGCTGGCGACATAGGAGGTGCCGGCATCGGCGCCGCGGCGCCGGGCGATCGTGGCTTCGAGGCGGTCGAGCGGGTCCATGTCCCCGCTTGGCGCGGCGGGGGTGGCGGCGTCAATCGTTCCCGGCGTCAATCTTTCCTGGTGAAGCGACGGCGCAGCGCGCGGCGGACGAGCCAGACGCCGACCGCCGCGACGACGAACAGCGCGACGTCGGACAGCGCCGGCGCGGTGCGGGGATGGACGATGCCGGAATGGCCGCCCGCGATGGACAGGAGCGCGATCATGCCGGCCCTTATGCGCGCGACGCCTTGCCGAACCGCTAACCGGCGGCGAGCGGCCGGCGGACCGGGATGCCCGCGGCGGCGAGCGCGGCATGCGCGTCGGCGATGCTCGCCTCGCCGAAATGGAAGATCGAGGCGGCGAGCACCGCGCTGGCATGGCCGTCGCGCACCCCGGCGACGAGGTCGTCGAGCCCGCCGACACCGCCGCTGGCGACGACCGGCACGGTGACGCGGTCGGCAATGGCGCGGACGAGCGCGAGGTCGTAGCCCGAACGCGTGCCGTCCTTGTCCATCGAGGTGACGAGCAGTTCGCCAGCACCGAGTTCGGCGAGGCGGACGGCATGGTCGACCGCGTCGATGCCGGTGGCGCGTCGGCCGCCGTGCGTGAACACTTCCCAGCGATCGCCCGACCGGCGCGCGTCCACCGAGGCGACGCAGCATTGGCTACCGAAACGCTCCGCGATGTCGGCGACGACCTCCGGCCGGGACACTGCGGCGGAATTGACCGCGACCTTGTCCGCGCCGGCGAGCAGCAGCGCGCGCGCATCGTCGGCGGTGCGCACGCCGCCGCCGACGGTTAGCGGCATGAAGCAGACGGCGGCGGTACGGCGGACGACGTCGAGGATCGTGCCGCGCCCTTCCGCGCTGGCGGTGATGTCGAGGAAGCAGAGCTCGTCGGCGCCGGCCGCGTCATAGGCGCGCGCCTGTTCGACCGGATCGCCGGCGTCGATCAGGTCGACGAAGTTGACGCCCTTCACGACGCGGCCGTTCGCGACGTCGAGACAGGGGATGACGCGGGCGCGGACGGTCATGGCTGAACCTCGCCCCCTTCAGGGGAGGGGTGAGGGGTGGGGGACGCCGTAGGCGACAACGAGCCGGACTCCCCCACCCCAACCCCTCCCCTGAAGGGGAGGGGCTTGTGCTGCGCCGCGTGCCGCATCGTCATGCCGCCGCCGCCACGCTGAGCGCCGCGGCGAGGTCGAGGCGGCCGTCGTACAGCGCGCGGCCGGTGATGACGCCTTCGATCCCGTCTCGGGCATGGATCGCGAGGAGGTGGATGTCGTCGATGCCCTTTACCCCCCCGCTGGCGATCACCGGGATCGACACGGCGCGGGCGAGGTCGACCGTCGCCTCGATGTTCGCGCCCTTGAGCAGGCCGTCGCGGCCGACGTCAGTAAACAGCAGCGCGGCGACACCGGCATCCTCGAAGCGGCGTGCGAGGTCGACGACACTGGTGGTGGAGACGTCGGCCCAGCCCTTGGTCGCGACCATGCCGTCCTTCGCGTCGACCGCGACGACGATGCCGCCGGGGAAATCGTGCGCGGCGCCGCGGACGAAGTCCGGGTCCTCGAGCGCGGCGGTGCCGATGACGACGCGCGACACGCCGAGGTCGAACCAGCGTTCAACGCTGTCGCGGGTGCGGATGCCGCCGCCGAGCTGCACATGGCCGGGGAAGCGCGCGATGATGGCACGCACCGCCTCGCCGTTGACCGATTCCCCGGCGAAGGCGCCGTCGAGGTCGACGACATGGAGATGCTGCGCGCCGGCGTCGGCGAACAGCATCGCCTGCGCCGCGGGATCGTCGCCATAGACGGTGGCGCGGTCCATGTCCCCTTCCGCAAGGCGGACGACCTGGCCGGCCTTGAGGTCGATGGCGGGAAAGACGATGAGCGGGGCGGTGCGGGTCATGGACGCCATTTCAGGAAGGTGGCGAGCATCGCCAGGCCGTAGCGCTGGCTCTTCTCCGGATGGAACTGGACGCCCAGCATCGTGTCGCGCGCGATCGCGGCGGTGACGGGGCCGGCGTGATCGGTGGTCGCGACGATGTCCTCGCCGTCATAGGCGTAGCTATGCAGAAAATAGGCCTCGCCCGTCGGGACGAGCGGGTGGTCGCCGGCGGGGCGCACGTCGTTCCAGCCCATGTGCGGCACCTTCGCCGCCGCAGTTCCGGGCATCGTGCCGGGATCGAGGCGGCGGACGCGGCCCTTCATCCAGCCGAGGCCGCGGTGGATGCCCATCTCTTCGCCCGTTTCCGCCATCAGCTGCATGCCGACGCAGATGCCGAGGAAGGGGCGGGCGCGGTCGAACACGGCCGCGCGCAGCGCGTCCTCCAGCCCGTCGACGGCGCGCAGGTTCGCCGCGCAGGCGCCGAACGCGCCGACTCCGGGCAGCACGATGCGGTCGGCGCGGGCGATTGCATCGGGGTCGGCGGTGATCGTCACGTCGGTCGCGCCCGCCGCGGCGAGCGCATTGGCGACGGAGTGGAGGTTACCCGATTCGATGTCGATCAGCGCGAGCGTCATGCCAGCATCTCCGCCAGCGCCGGCGCGGCCATGCTCGCGGTGAAGGCGGTGACCTCCGCCCGCGCCAGCCCGCTCGCGACGAAGGGATCGGTGGCGACGAGCGCCTCGACCCGCGCGGCGTCGCCGCGGATGACGATGACGCCGCCGGTGCGCGGCACCTTGCGCCCGGAGGCGAGGATCAGGCCCGCGTCATAGCCCTGGCGCAACCAGGCGATATGGTCCGCCATGCGCGAACCGATCGCGTCGAGCGGGGCGTCATAATGCAGCGACACGATGCACAAAGGCGCATCGGTCCGGACGAAGGGTTCGCTCACAGCATGCCCCCCATTACAGGATACCCTTCGTCGAGGGGATGGCGTCGCCCTTGCGCGGGTCGATCTCCACCGCGGCGCGCAGCGCGCGGGCGAGACCCTTGAACGCACTTTCGACGATATGGTGGTTGTTCTGCCCGTACAGCGTCTCGACGTGCAGCGTCAGGCCAGCGGTCTGCGCGAAGCTGTGGAACCAGTGTTCGATCAGCTCGGTGTCCAGGTCGCCGAGCCGCGTCATCGTGAACGCCGTCTTCCATACCAGCCACGGCCGGCCCGAGATGTCGAGCGCGACGCGGGTCAGCGTCTCGTCCATCGGCGACAGCGCGTCGCCGTAGCGGCGGATGCCGCGCTTGTCGCCCAGGGCCTTGGCGATCGCCTGGCCGAGCGCGAGCGCCGAATCCTCTGCGGTGTGGTGCCCGTCGATGTGCAGGTCGCCGTCGACCTTCAGATCGATATCGATCAGGCCGTGGCGCGACAGCTGTTCGATCATATGGTCGAGGAATCCGATGCCGGTGTGGATCGCATAGACGCCGGTGCCGTCGAGGTTGACGGTGACGTCGATCCGCGTTTCGGCGGTGGAGCGGTTGATCGTGGCGGTGCGCATGTCGGTTCGGCCCATACGTGGGTGTGTCGGCACACACAATCTTGACCGGTTTGGGCAAGTCGCTACCCAAGGGGCATATGACCGACGGACTGCCCGATAGCCTGATCCCTTACGACGAGATCGTCCAGGAGGCGCTGCGCGCCGTCGTCGGTCGCGTGCTGGGGTCGGTGGCCGAAACGGGCGCGCTGCCCGGCGACCATCATTTCTACATCACGTTCAAGACGCAGGCGCCCGGGGTCGACATCCCCAAAAGGCTGATCGAGCGCTTCCCGGACGAGATGACGATCGTGCTGCAGAACCGGTTCTGGGACCTGACGGTCGACGAGCGCAAATTCTCGGTCGGGCTGAGCTTCAACCAGGTGCCCTCGAAGCTCGTCATCCCCTATTCGGCGATCACCGGCTTCCACGACCCGGCGGTGAATTTCGAACTGCGTTTCCAGGCGACCGAGGATCCGGACGACGGCCCCGAGCCGCACGAAGAGGCGGAGAACGATGGCCCGACGGTGACGCCGGTGGAGGACGGGTCGAACGTCGTCAGCGTGGATTTCAAGCGGAAGAAATAGGGCGCGAGCGATTTAGTCACGACTAAATCGCGGTCGCGCAAGCGACGCGCCCCGCCGGCCGGGCTCGGCCAGCGGCCGAGCTTCGACGTCACGGGATTTACTCCCGTGACGGCGTGGGGTGGTTCTCCATGCTCCGTCATCCCCGCGGAGGCGGAGATCCAGACCCGGAGACGTCCGCGAATCTCAGCACCGGCAGCGCGTCTGGATTCCCGCCTGCGCGGGAATGACGTGTGGGGGTGTGGCGCTCTTCGTCCCTCCTTCGTCGTCCCTGCGGACGCCGGGACCCATGGACTCGGGACGCTGACGGGTCGCGCCATCGCTGGCCGAGCGCTTTCATGGGTCCCGGCGTTCGCCGGGATGACAAAGGAGGGGGCGGAACACGATGCCGTCCCCAGATCGCCCGGCAACCAACCCCGCCGCCGCCGGTTCCTCCATCATGACCGACACCCGCACCGAAACCGATTCGATCGGCCCGATCGAGGTTCCCGCCGACGCCTATTGGGGCGCGCAGACCGAGCGGAGCCTGGAGAATTTTCCTTTCCACGCGCGCGAGCGGATGCCGATCGGGATCGTCCATGCGCTGGCGATCGTGAAGCAGGCGGCGGCGCGGGTGAACCGCCGGCATGGCCTGGCCGCGGACAAGGCGGACGCGATCGAGGCGGCGGCGGCGGAGATCGTCGCCGGCATGCTCGACGACCAGTTCCCGCTCGTCATCTGGCAGACGGGTTCGGGCACGCAGTCCAACATGAACGTCAACGAGGTGATCGCCGGCCGCGCCAACGAGAAGCTGGCGGGGACGCGGGGCGGCAAGGCGCCGGTGCATCCCAACGACGACGTCAATCGCGGCCAGTCGTCGAACGACAGTTTTCCGACCGCACTGCACGTCGCGGCGGCGTTGGCGGTACGCGACCGGCTGCTGCCCGCACTGGCTACGTTGCACGATGCGCTCGATGCCAAGGCGAAGGCGTGGGACGGCATCGTCAAGATCGGCCGCACGCATCTGCAGGACGCGACGCCGTTGACGCTGGGGCAGGAGTTTTCCGGCTACGTCCAGCAGCTCGCCAATGCGCGCGACCGGATCGAAGGAACGGTGAAGCGCAACATCCTGCCGCTGGCGCAGGGCGGCACCGCGGTCGGCACCGGGCTCAACGCACCGTCGGGTTTCGCCGAGGACATGGCGGCAGAAATCGCCGGGCTGACCGGCATTCCCTTCGTCACCGCACCCAACACGTTCGAGGCGCTGGCGTCGAACGACGGACTCGTCGACCTGCACGGCACGCTGAATGTGCTGGCGGTCGCGCTCACCAAGATCGCGAACGACATCCGCCTGCTCGGCTCCGGCCCGCGCTCTGGCCTGGGCGAGCTGGAGCTGCCCGCGAACGAGCCGGGAAGTTCGATCATGCCCGGCAAGGTCAACCCGACGCAGGCCGAAATGCTGACGATGGTTGCCGCGCAGGTGATGGGCAACAACGTTGCGGTCACCGTCGGCGGGCTGCAGGGGCATATGGAGCTCAACGTGTTCAAGCCGTTGATCGGCGCGAACGTGCTACGCTCCATCGACCTGCTGAGCGTCGGGATGGAGAGTTTCGCCGCGCGGACGGTGGCGGGGATGCGCGCGAACGAAGCGCGGATCGTCGAGCTGGTCGACCGGTCGCTGATGCTCGTCACCGCACTGGCGCCGGAGATCGGCTACGACAATGCCGCGAAGATCGCCAAGCATGCGCATGCGACCGGCGGCACGCTGAAAGAGGCGGGGCTCGCGCTGGGTCTGGTCGATGCGGCGATGTTCGACCGGCTGGTACGGCCAGCGGCCATGGTCGGCCGATAAGGGGCGATCGATAAAGGACCGTTTCCGGAACAACTTCGCTGCGTCGCGAATTGGACGCGGGCGAATACGGGAGGCATTCATGAGCGCAACAACACTCGGCGCGCTGATCGGCGGCGCGATCGATGCAATGTCCGGCGACGATGGCGTCGCGGATGGCGCGATCATCGGTGCGGTGACCGCCAACGTGCTGAAGGTCGTGCTGCCCGTGGTGGTGACCTATGCGGTCGGCTGGGCCGTGCTGCGCGGCGCGGCGGAACTCAAGAACCAGGTTTTCGGAGAGGCAGAGGCATGATCGGCAAGATTATCGGAGCGCTCGTCGGGCGCGAGCTGGACCGTCGTCAGGGTTCGGACGGCGTCAAGGGCGCGGTTGCCGGCGCGGTCGCCGCCGGCGTGCTGCGCCGCATGGGGCCGCTCGGCATGCTGATCGGCAGCGGCTATGTCGCCAAGAAGGCGTACGATCGCCGGAAGATGGCGAAGCGCAGCGTGATCTGACGCCGCGCTTCGGGCGTGCACTGGGCACGGCCGAATATTTTTCCGCAGTGCAACAGGCCGCGGGTGCTTGACGCCTGCGGCCTTCGCGCGCCACTAGCACGCATGCCGACGACCCCACCTGACCCGCACAATTTCAAGCGTCGCGGAGTCCTGTTCGTCCTGTCCTCCCCCTCGGGCGCGGGTAAGTCGACGATCGCGCGCAAATTGCTCGCCGCCGATCCGGAACTGGCGATGTCGGTGTCCGCGACGACGCGGCCGATGCGCCCCGGCGAGGTCGAGGGCAGGGATTACCATTTCGTCGACCTCGAGGAATTCCGTCGCATGGTGGCGGAGGACGAGTTCCTGGAATGGGCGCACGTCTTCAACCACCGTTACGGCACGCCGCGCGCGCAGGTCGAGGCGATGCTGGCGGCGGGCAAGGACGTGCTGTTCGACATCGACTGGCAGGGCGCGCAGCAGCTGTTCCAGATCGCGGGCGGCGACGTGGTGCGTGTGTTCATCTTCCCGCCGTCGATGGAGGAACTGCGGTCGCGACTGACCAACCGCAACACCGATTCCGCCGAGGTGATCGAGGCGCGGATGGCGCGCGCGACGAACGAGGTCAGCCATTGGGACGGCTATGACTATGTCCTGGTCAACGACGACGTCGAGCAATGCTTCACGGGCGTGCGCACGATCCTAGCCGCCGAACGGCTGAAGCGGTCGCGGCAGACCGGGCTGATCGGCTTCATCCGCAAGCTGACACGCTGAACCGACGCTGGCGTCAGGCGGGGTCGAGCGCCGCGAGAAACCGTACCGCCGCGTCATAATCGCGCCGCCGCGTTTCGCGCGCCTGCGCGGCGAGCGGGTCGTGGCCCCAGTGATCGGCCTGCCAATCCTCGTCGACGTTCGCGGCGCGCCAGAGCGTGTCCGCGTCGCTTGCCCCTTCGACGAGGGCGAGTGCGAGCACGAGCGATCCGGTGATCGTCACGACCGGCGACAGGCCGGCGAGGTGGAAGGCGTCGAGCGCGGCAACCGCTTCGGTCAGCCGGTGCACCGTGGCGGCGGGTTGCGGCGTATGGAGGATGCCTGCCGTCACCGCGAAATGCACGTCGTACCGCCCGCGCGCCCAGTCGAGCCACGGGTCCCATGCCGCCGCCTGCCGCGCGACGAGCGGTTCGGGATCGGCGGCACGGTAACAGAGCAGGTCGCTTTCACCGTAGGCGGCGAGGCCCGCGGCGAAGGCGGCGGGGTCGGGCGCGATGCGATCGATCGCGGCATTGGCGAGCCCGGTGAGCGGCATCGCGCGCGGATCGAGCGTGTCGCCGACGGCATTCCACTCGCCCGCGACCGTATGCGCCAGCGCATCGGTCGGCAGCGTCAGCGGCGTGCGACCGGGAGTGCGCACCGGACGTCCATCCAGCATTACGACGCGGTTCGCGTCGACACTCGCCTGAGCCCAGAACCGCTTCATGCGTCGGGGCTGCGCCAGCGATGCGCGAGGCTGGCGGGCACGATCGCGATGACGGCGAGCGCCGACAGGACGATGGCGATGCCGAGGATCTTGACCGGTATGTCGTGGGTGCGCGCGGCGAGGATCATGCCGAACACCGCGCCCGCGGTCCCGGCGAGGCGAATCGCGACGAGCGCCAGCCAGCGGCGCATCGCCTTGGCGTCCTCCGGCGTCATGCGAGCAGCCCTGGCAGCGCATCGACCGTCTCTGCGACCACGTCCGCGCCGCCGCGGGCGAGATCATCCCGATCATGATAGCCCCAGGCGACGCCGACGGCACGCGCGCCGGCGGCCCTGGCCATCGCCATGTCGAAGCTAGTGTCGCCGATCATCGCGGTTTCGTGCGGCGCCGCGCCGGCTTCCGCCATTGCGGCGAGCAGCATCGCGGGGTCGGGCTTCGACGGATGGCGATCCGCGGTCTGGAGCGTGACGAAGCGCTGCGTCAGGCCGTGATGGGCGAGTACGTGCGCCAGGCCGCGATCGGACTTGCCGGTCGCGACGCCGAGCAGCCAGCCGTCCGCGGCGAGCCGGGCGATCACCTCGGCGATTCCGTCGAAGAGCGGCTCTTCCGCCATGTCGCCGCTGGTGCGCAGGTCGAAGAACGCCTGCTTGTAATCGGCGGCCATGCGGCTGTGCGTCGCGTCGTCCTCTTCCGGCAACAGGGCGTGCAGCGCCTCGACGAGGCTGAGACCGACGATGCGGCGGATCGCGGCGCGTGGCGGCGGGGGGCGGTTGGCGATCGCGAACGCCGCCTCCATCGCCTGGCAGATGTTGGCCTGGCTGTCGACGAGCGTGCCGTCGCAGTCGAACACGGCGAGCCGCGGCACCGCGATCAGTCCCGGCTGCCGCGGCGGCGGCGTTCGCCGCGATGTTCCTTGCGCATCGACTTGGCGTGCGCCCTGGCGCGCTGTTTTAGAACGGCCTTGGGCGGTGGGCCCTTCTTCGGTTCCTCCAGCGGCATGGCATCGCCCTGCGCCGTCTCGAAGCCGAGGCTGGCGAGGCTTTCGGCGAAGTGCGTCGGCAGATCGGCGACCTGGTCGAGCGTACCGCCGTCGGGATGGTCGACGCGGATGCGGCGCGCGTGCAGGTGCATCTTGCGGCTGATCCCGCCGGTGAGGAAGGCGGCGGGACCGCCGTACTTGCCGTCGCCGACGATCGGGTGGCCGATCGCCGCCATGTGGACGCGCAGCTGGTGCGTGCGGCCGGTGAAGGGTTGCAGTTCGACCCAGCAGCAGCGGTTGCCCGCGCGCTCGATGACACGGTAGCGCGAGCGCGACGGCTGGCCGTTCTCCTCGTCGACGTGCATCTTTTCGCCGCCGGTGCCGGGCTGTTTGGCGATCGGCAGGTCGACCATGCCGTCGTCGATCGAGGGGACGCCGACGACGAGCGCCCAATAGACCTTGCGCGCGGTGCGGCCCGAAAATGCCTTGGCAAAGAAGGCGGCGGCCCGGCTAGTGCGGGCGATCAGCAGCGCGCCGCTGGTGTCCTTGTCGAGGCGGTGGACCAGCTTCGGCCGGCTTTCGCCGTCGAACTGGAGCGCGTCGAGCAGGCCGTCGACATGCTCGACCGTCTTGGTGCCGCCCTGCGTGGCGAGGCCGGGCGGCTTGTTGAGGACGAGCGCCTGCGCATCCTTATGAATGACCATCTCGCGGGCGAAGGCGACCTGATCCTCGGTCAGCGGCGTACGGTCGCGCTGCGGGCGCGGCGTCGTGGCCGCGGGGGCTGCCTCCGCCGGGGGGACGCGCAGCACCTGGCCGGCAGCGATGCGGTCGCCCGGCGTGGCGCGCGCGCCGTCGACGCGCAACTGACCGGTGCGCGCCCATTTCGCGACGACGGTGAAGCTGGTGTCGGGCAGATGCCGCTTGAACCAGCGATCGAGGCGGATGCCGTCGTCGTCGAGGTCGACGGTGAACTGGCGGACGGCGTCGGTCATGCCACCCCCCGCGCCAGCGCGAGGCCGCCGGCGAGCGCGAGGATCGAGCCGATCACCGAGACGAGAACGTAGAAGAGCGCGAGCGGCAGCGCGCCGCGTTCGATCATCGTCACCGTATCGAGCGAGAAGGACGAAAAGGTGGTAAAACCGCCGAGCACGCCGACGCCGAGCAGCAGGCGCCAACTCTCCCCGCCGGTGCCGAAGCGCGCCAGATTGCCGACGAGCAGCCCCATCAGCAGGCCGCCGATCAGGTTCACCGAGAGCGTGCCATAGGGAAAGGCGGGGCCGAACACAGCGAGCGTGGCACGGCCCATGAGGTGCCGCGCGCCGCTGCCCAGCGCGCCGCCGAACATGACGAGAAGGAGAGGCATGCCCCGCCCCCTACCGGAATTGGCGCGCAAAGGGAAATGCCCGGCGCGAGCATCCCTCGCTCAGCGCGTCACCAGGTCGACGTCGGTCCCGCCGCCGGGGCGGGGGCTGGCGTAGAGGACGAAGGCGGCGTCGCCGTGCGTGCCGCCGAGCACGTGGCGGTTCCCATCCGCCTGATGTTCCGCGGCATAGCCGGCGCGGGTGACGCGGGCGTTATACCAGTCGAGGATGCGGCCGAGCGGGGCGGCGCTAGCGAAGCTGACGACGCGCAGGCCGCAGGCATCGTTGCCGGCCGCCTCGACGACGCGGGCGTCGGGGTAGAGCGGTACGGCGGCGGGCAGGCGGTTGGCCCAGGTGGCGGAATAGCTGACGTTGCGCGCGCAGTCGGCGGTCATCGGCGACTGGCGGCGGGCGAGTTCGCCGAGCGTCAGCGCGCCGTTCGCCTTGCGGCATTCGGGGCAGTCGGCCTTTGCCGGCGGCGTCGCCTTCAGGTCGGCGCTGCGTACGCCGTCGGGGCGGGCGCCGGCGTCGTCGGGGGGCACCGATCCCGCATCCGGGCGGCTGGGCGGACGGACGACGTTGGTGTTGGCCGATTGCGTCATCGCCGGATCGACCATGATCTGGTCGCGCAGCGCCGCGGTGAGCGCCGGGTCGTGCTGGTTGACGGGCTTTGCCCCTTCGGTCAGTTCGCGGTCGAGGCTGTCCAGATCCTGCTGCGTCGCGGCGGGCTTGGCGCAGGCGGCGAGCGGCAGGGCAAGGAGGAGCAAGGCGAGAGTCGGGGACACGGCGGGGATCGTGGCGCGCGCGCCGCTAAGGAACAAGCGACAAGCGTGGTTAATGGTGATCGCCGCCTTTACCGTGCCGGGGCGGGACATGGGATGGATCGGATCGGCACGGGGCCCTTGCACTGGCGGGGAACGGGGCCATGTGATGGCCATGCTGAACATCATTTCCGTGCTGATCGGTGTCGTCACGCTGGTGCTGGGGCTGGTCGCGTTCGTGCCGTTGCTGGGCTGGCTCAACTGGCTGGTGATCCCGATCGGGGTCGTCGGCGCGGCGGTTGGCGCGTTGTCGTCGAGCAACGGCGGGCGCAACCTCAACCTGATCCTGATCGTCATCTTCGCGGTCCGGCTGAGCCTAGGCGGCGGAATCATCTGAGTCGCGGTGCCGGCCCGCTCCCCCTCCCGGCCACCCATCGAGGATACCTTGTGGTGGCCGGGAGGGGGAGCGGGCCGGCACCGTCACGAAATTCGCCCTGGCGAATTTCCGGACATACGCACGGCGGAGGGGCCCGGCGGTCGCGCGCCGAGCCCCCATCTTAGCCGAAGCCTGTCCGCTTAGCGGCAGACGACCTGGCCGCGGTCGACCGACTGGCCGAGCAGCGCGCCGCCGGCGCCGCCGATCACCGTACCGAGCAGGCGCGAGCCGCCGCCGGCGATGACATTGCCGAGCGCACCGCCGGCGAGGCCACCGATGATGAGGCCCGTCGTGCCATCCGAACGGCGGCAATAATAGCGGCCGTCGTTACCGCGGTAGATGCGGTCGTTGCGGGTCAGCCGGCGCGGCTGGTAATAGCGGCCGTCGCGGTAGTAACGGTCGGCATAATAGGCGCGCTGGCCCGGCGGCAGGCGATTGTAGTCGTAGCTGCGCCAGGTGCGATAATCGTCGCGGCGATAATCATCACGGCGATCCTGGCGGATGTCGCGCAGGTCCTCGCGGCGATCCTTGCGGGCATCGCGGACCTGGTCGCGGTAATCGCGCTGCGCATCGCGGATGTCGCGGGGCGAATCGGCGTTGCGCACGTCGCGGCGATAGTCGCGCTGCGCGTCGCGGACTTCCTTGCGATATTCACGGTTCGCCTGCCACGGCGTGTCCTGCGCCGCGACGGGGATGGCGCCGATCGTGGTCGCGGCGAGCGCCGCGGTGAGAAAAGCGGTACGCATCAAACTCTCCTTCTCAATGCATGCCAGGAAAACGGATCGCGCGGATGACGGTTGCGTGAACCGAAAACTACGTCCGGTTCATGAATGAGACAGCAGCGCTGCCTTTCTCCGCCGCTCCCGGCCCGCCTGTCTCACCGCCGCCGCCCTCAGCCGAAGGTGGTTTCCAGCGTGATGTCCGCGTTCAGCACCTTCGACACCGGGCAGCCGGCCTTCGCCTCGTTGGCGATGCGTTCGAACTCGGACTGGTCGATGCCGTCGACATGACCCTTGAGCGTCAGCGCCGATTTGCTGATCTTGAACCCGTCGCCGTCCTTGTCGAGCGTGACCCGGGCGCTGGTTTCGAGCGTGCCCTGCGTATGCCCCGCCTGCGCCAGCGCGAAGGACAGCGCCATCGTGAAGCAGCTGGCGTGCGCCGCGGCGATCAGTTCTTCGGGGTTGGTGCCCGCGCCGTCCTCGAACCGCGTGTTGAAGCCATATTGCGTGTCGCTGAGCACGCCCGACTGAGTCGAAACGTGACCCTTGCCGTCCTTGCCGAGCCCGTCGTAGCGGGCCGAACCCGAGCGCGTTACCATCGTCCTTGCTCCTTCGTCACATGAGACCGGGGCGCCGCGATTGCTCGCGACACCCCGGCCCAACGCGTGAACGCGCATTTGGCGGCAGCCGGAAAACGACGCTTGTCCCAGCGCGCGCTCCGGCCGTCGCGGCTTAGCGGCAGCCGCGACGGCTGCGCTGGCTGCTGCGGTCGACCTCGCGGCCGAGCAGGCCGCCCGCCACCGCGCCGCCGAGCGTACCGAGCGTGCGGTCGCCGCGCGTATCGATCGTGCGGCCGAGCAGCGCGCCCGCGACGCCGCCGACGACGAGGCCGGTGGTGCCGTCCGGCTTGCGGCAGCGCAGGCGGCCGCGATCGTCACGCCATTCGCGATACTTGTAGCGCTGCGCGCCCGCCTGCGAGATCGGCACCGCCATCGTGGCGGGGATGACCATCGCGGTGCAACCAAGGGCCAGCATCAACTTGCGCATCGTAACACTCCCATTGTTCAAAGTTCGTGTGGGGCCAACGCCGTCCGGATAATGAGAGTTGCATGAACGCAGCACAACGTTCCGTTCAGGAAACGAAAGGCGGCTGCGGGCGCGTCAGCCGAGCGCGTTGACCAAGGTCGCGACGTCGCGATCGTCGGGGGCCGCGTCCGGCGTCGCCGAGGCGGCGGGCGCGGGGCCGGACGCGTGACGCGGCCCCGACAGGCCGCCCGCCATCTCCGCCACGCCCCACAGGATGCCCGCCGCCCAGAGGAGCGCGGCGCGGCGGCTGCGGAAGAGGCGGGGGCCGGGGAGCATGACCGCGCCAGCGTGCGCGCGCGGGCTTGCGATCGGGTTGCGCGAAAGGGTTAAAGCCCGCCTGTGGCGATCGAAAGGTCGCAAAGGTCGCAGTGTCTGGGGGGTAGGCGGGGGTCAACAGCGCATCGCGGGATCCTCCTCCGGCGCCTCGTCGTCGAAATCGGCGGGGCCGACGGGCAGGTCGTCGACGGAGATGGCGGCGAGTCCGTCGAGCGCGGCGGGGAGCGCGCGCTGCGCGCTGCCGACGCGATCGGTACCGAAGGCGTTGCCCGCGGTCGTCGGCCCGAACAGGTGCGGCATCGTCTTGGCGAGCAGGAATTCGGCCATGCGATCGGACGGCACGCGCGTCTGCGACACGATCTCGCCATCCTTCCACACGGTGCGCACCGCGCCATTGATCGCGCGATCATAAGCGACGGCGAGCAGACGGTGGCCCGCGGCGAGCTGCGCCTGCGTCCAGGCGTGCGCGAAGGCGGCGGCGCGGGGGTGCAGGCGCAGGCGATAGGCGGAGCGCGCGGTCATGCCGACCGCATCGGCGGCCGCCGCGACGCAGCCGGTTTCGGCGAGCGCGCCGAGGAAGTGGCGCTGCCGCTCCACCGTCCAGCCGTCGTGCCGCGAGCGCAGCGACGGCGCGCGATAGGCGGGCGGGGGCGATGCGCGTTGCGGATCGAAAGGGGCGGGATCGAAAGGGGCGGGATCGAAAGGGGCGGGATCGGAGGGCGCAGGATGGGCGGTGTCGGGCATGGGTCGACTCCTCTTCGAATGGATCGACCATATCATATAACCAAATGGGTTCTTGTAGGAAAGCGGTTTTTACCGCGCGTACGCGATCTACGCGTACGTGGATTAGTGATGGTATTACGTCATATCATTGGGAGAGTGACCATGCGCCAAGCGTTCCGTCCCGCCGCTACCCCGATCCCCGAGCCGATCGCGACGCTGAACATCACGCCGTTGATCGACGTCCTGCTCGTGCTGCTGGTGATGATGATCCTGACCCTGCCGACCGTGCTGCACAAGGTGCCGATCGAGCTGCCGCAGGATGCGCCCGACGCTTACGTCCCGCGCAATGTGCACCGGCTGGAGCTGACGCGCGCCGGCGGCGTGACGCTGGACGGCGCGGCGGTGGCCGACGCCGCGCTGCCCGCGCTGCCCGCGCGGCTGGCGGCGGCGAAGGCGGACCCCGATGCGCTGCTGGTGATGCGCACCGACCCGGAGGCGCGCTACGAACGCTTCGACCAGACGCTGGCGGTGGTGAAGCGCGCGGGGATCACGCGGCTGGGGTTTGCGGGGAATGGGCCGTTGGCAAAGTAAACTAGCCTTTTACGCTGTTGCAATATGGATGGGTCGCTTGGCAATTTTCGTCCCCGCCAGTGCCTCCATCTTCCTTTCTGATAATGTGATCATAAGATATTGATTTAGTCGGATCTAGATAACCCTCGCAGAGCGGGCGCCGTAATGCTTGACGAAGTGCGTCCCTTAAAAAAGCTGAACTTTTTGCGTCATCACTAAAATCAGCGCCTGGCTTGCTTTGGATAGAATAAAGCCGGCTTTGTAATCCCAAATGTGCTGCAATATTGTCGGGTGTGATCGTGGATTTTCCTTCGCGGACGGTTTCAACGATATAATCGATGACCCGTTTACCTCCTTCTGCGCGCTTTTTACTAGCGGTCGCCGATATCAGCAGCGTTATGATTGTCTTGTGTTCAATCAGCGCTTCCTCAATCAAGCGCCTTTTGGGTGTAGCAAATATTTTGAACCAATCGCGATCGTTGTTGTTTAACTTTTCGGCGACAAGCGAGAACATGCCCATCATTAATGGGGGGTAGTGACGACCTTTTGACGTGTAAAAATACACAAATGGATGAAGGCCCAAGCTACGCGACTGATTGCCAATCAGATTTGACGTAGTCTTCTCAAGTCGTGATAGAAGGCTTAACGTCTCAGATCCGTCGGGGTCATCCTGGTAGCTTTCAATGGGGCGTGAGCTCGGATCAACGATTTCCGATAGGCTAATTAATAGGTCCAAAGCATCAGTAACCGACGCGGCTCCTCCAACGGGGAGGTCGATAGATTTAATCGGTGTATTTATTTCGGGTGAAAACAGCGACCTATGAATAGATGCTGATTTTGTCTCGATCGTTTTCTGAACCTCTGGGGAATATTTCGACCAATATTGATGCCCCGTGGCGGCCCTGACTACAGAGCGTGCGGCGACAGCGGGTGCCTTGCGTCGATTGCGTAAGATCCGTTCTTCAACGGGATCATGTATCGAGCCCTGCGTGTTGATTTTGAAAAAAGAGGACTCGGCCTTGTCGGCATCACCGTATATCCACTGAACTTGGATGCCACGCCGGATAAAATTCCCTACGCGAGCCGAAACTTTTGGGTCGGTTACTTCGCGTCCATTGGAAATTTGATCGGTGAAATGGCTAAACAAGCCGATTCGTGTTTCCACTTCGTTGCGGGCTTTCCGAGCCAAAGCTCGTTGGCCTTCAGGAATGATTCCCCCAAAATACTGATATGATAGCGGTCCGTCTCCATAATCGTTGAGGACCCAGGAAAGTAGCGCACTGAGTCTGTGCGCGCCGTCAATTACAAATATGTGGGACTTGGGCCCCCACAAAATAACCGCGGGAATCAGTTCGCCATCAAGAAAGCTCTCGATCAGCGTGACCATTTGATTTGCGGTCCACTGCGTAGTTTCACGCTGGAAGTCGGGCTTCCGAAGAACCTTTGGAAGCCATGCTCCGGCCCCTGCTAAATCCTTCAGGGCTATTTCAGCAAAATTATTGGCCTGAACGTGATCGCTATCCGACTTTGAGGCAAAGTCGGATAGCGATCATGGCGTCAAGGTTTATATTCTTTGCCATTTCTCACTCCGCTGCAACTCCAGCTTGCGAGAACATGTCACCGCTGTCCAGTCCCAAATCTTCATTCGCCGGCTTGGCGCCTTTGGCCTTCTGGCGCTTGTCGAAGCTGTCCCAGACGTCGTTCCACTGGCCCTTGGTCGCGGCCTTCGAATATTCGGTCGCGCGGGTTTCGAAGAAGTTGGCGTGCTCGACGCCGTTCAGCATCGGTGCGAGCCACGGCAGCGGGTGTTCGTCGATCATGTAGATCGGCTTGAGGCCGAGTTGCCCCATCCGCCAGTCGGCGATGAAGCGGATGTATTTCTTGATCTCCTTGGCGGTCATGCCGTTGACCGGGCCCATTTCAAAGGCGAGGTCGATGAAATTGTCCTCGAGCCGGATCGTCGTCTGGCACACGTCGGCAATGTCGTCCTTCACCGCCTTGGTCAGGCACTGGCGTTCCTTGACGAAGGTGTGGAACATCTTGATGATGCCCTCGCAATGCAAGCTTTCGTCGCGGATCGACCAGGTGACGATCTGGCCCATGCCCTTCATCTTGTTGAAGCGCGGGAAGTTCATCAGCATCGCGAAGCTGGCGAACAGCTGAACGCCTTCGGTGAAGCCGCCGAACATGGCGAGCGTGCGCGCGATGTCTTCATCGCTGTCGACGCCGAAGTTTTGCATGTAATCATGCTTTTCCTTCATCTCGGCATATTCGAGGAAGGCGCCATATTCGCTTTCGGGCATGCCGATCGTGTCGAGCAGATGGCTGTAGGCGGCGATGTGGACCGTCTCCATGTTGCTGAACGCGGTCAGCATCATCTTGATCTCGGTCGGCTTGAACACGCGGCCGTATTTCTCGTGGTAGCAATCCTGCACCTCGACGTCGGCCTGTGTGAAGAAGCGGAAGATTTGCGTCAGCAGGTTGCGCTCGTGATCGGTCAGCTTCTGCGCCCAGTCGCGGCAATCCTCGCCCAGCGGCACTTCCTCGGGGAGCCAGTGGAGCTGCTGCTGACGCTTCCAGAATTCGAACGCCCAGGGGTATTCGAACGGCTTGTACTGCTTGGAGGCTTGGAGGAGGGACATGGCGGTGCCTTTCGGATTCAAACGAGATGGAGGACGAGCAGCGCGGCGCTGCTGAAAAGGGCGAGGAGCGCGACGGGCAGCCGGGCGCGCAGGCTCCAGCGGGCGGCGGGACGGAGGAGGGCGGCAACGAGGCCGAGCAACGATGCGGCCTGGACCGCGGTGAGCAGGCGGACCGCAGGGCTCATCCCGCGACGCTCCACCGCTGCATCGACCCGGCGCCGGCGGCGAGCATCACGCCCGCGGCGAGCGCCATGATCCCGGTCATGCGCAGCACATAGGCGCGCGCCGCGCCGCCGGGGCGCAGCAGCAGCAACAGGCAGCCCGCGCCGACGAGCAGCAGCAGCGCCGCGACCGCATACATGATGGCGACCTGGCGGATCATGCATCCATTCCCCGCGACGCTCGTTCCGCGTCCGACCCCGTTGAAGGAGAATCAGCATGCACGATCATAGCAACATCAAGGAACATATGAAGGTCATCGGCGCCGACGGCGTGCATGTCGGCACCGTCGACCATGTCGATGGCGAGCGCATCAAGCTGACCAAGACCGACTCGCCGTCGACGCAGGACGGGCAGGGCGCCAAGCATCATTACCTGCCCGCCGGGCTGGTCGCGGAGATCGAGGGCGACACCGTGCGCCTGTCGGCGACCGCGCAGAACGCGCAGGACATGTTCGAAGAGGCGTGAAGTGCCTTCTCCCTCTCCCGTCGGGAGAGGGAGGGAGCCGCCGAAAGGCGGCGAAAGGGTGAGGGGGCCGTCCATCACGGGCGGCCCTTTTGCTTGTGCGCCACGCGCGCGTCGATGCTTGCCACGACGCCGCCGAGGTTCGTCATCACATCGGCATTGGCGAAGCGGATCACGTCATAGCCCTCGGTATTGAGGAAGCGGGTGCGGAGTGCGTCCCGGTTTTGTCGCAACGCATGGTCGTCGCCGTCCACTTCGACGATCAGCCGCGCGGCGTGCGAGCAGAAATCGGCATGATAGGGGCCGAACGGGACTTGTCGGCGGAACTTTGCGTCCGGGAAAGCCTCGCGGAGGGCGCGCCACAGACGGCGTTCGGGTTCACCGGCACTCTGGCAAAGTGCACGCGAGAGCGTGGCAACCGTCGCGGGGAGTTGCTGGCGCTTGGTCAGGCCTTGCGCATTGCCCCTCACCCTTCCCACGGCCTGCGGCCGCGGGCCCCTTCCCTCTCCCACAAGGGGAGAGGGAGGGAGCGCCGGAGGCGCGGAAGGGTGAGGGGGGCGTGGCATGCCGTGACCTTCCCGTCAGGCGATCAGCGGACTCCTGTCCTCACTGGCAGGCCAGACACTCGTCATAATCCGTCGTCTCGCCGAGTTCGAACTTCGGCTTTTCGATCGTGTTGTCCGCCTCGACGCCGCCGCTCCCAGCAAAGCCCGCGCGCTGCACCGACTTGGAGCGCAGGTAGTAGAGCGACTTGATGCCCAGTTCCCACGCGCGGAAGTGGAGCATCAGCAGGTCCCACTTCTCGACGTCGGCGGGGATGAACAGGTTGAGCGACTGTGCCTGGTCGATATAGGGCGTGCGGTCGCCGGCGAGTTCGAGCAGCCAGCGCTGGTCGATCTCGAAACTGGTCTTGTAGCAGTCCTTTTCCTCCTGGCTGAGGAAGTCGAGGTGCTGGACCGAGCCGCCGTGTTCGAGGATCGAATTCCACACCGCGTCGCTGTTCTTGGATTTCTCCTTGAGCAGCTTTTCGAGATACGGGTTCTTGACCGAGAAACTGCCCGACAGCGTCTTGTGCGTATAGATGTTCGCCGGGATCGGCTCGATACACGCGCTGGTGCCGCCGCAGATGATGGAAATCGACGCGGTCGGCGCGATCGCCATCTTGCAGGAAAAGCGCTCCATCACGCCCATGTCGGCGGCGTCGGGGCAGGGCCCGCGCTCGACGGCGAGCTGCATCGAGGCTTCGTTCACCTGTGCGTTGATGTGCTTGAAGATGCGCAGGTTCCACGACTTGGCCATCGCGCCCTCGAACGGCAGGCCGCGCGCCTGGAGGAAGCTGTGGAAGCCCATGACGCCGAGGCCGACCGAGCGTTCGCGCCCGGCGGAATAGGCGGCGCGTTCCATGCCGGGTTCGTGGCGGTCGATGTAATCCTGCAGCACGTTGTCGAGGAAGCGCATCACGTCCTCGATGAAGACCTTGTCGTCCTTCCACTCGTCCCACGTCTCGAGGTTGAGGCTCGACAGGCAGCAGACCGCGGTGCGGTCGTTGCCCAGGTGGTCGCGCCCGGTCGGCAGCGTGATTTCGGAGCAGAGGTTCGAGGTCGAGACCTTGAGGCCGAGGTCGCGGTGATGCTTCGGCATCGCCTTGTTCACGTGATCGGCGAAGACGATGTACGGCTCGCCGGTGGCGAGGCGGGTTTCGACCAGCTTCTGGAACAGCGCGCGCGCATCGACCGTCGCGCGGACGGACTGGTCCTTCGGGCTGAGCAGGTGCCATTCGGCGCCGTCGCGCACCGCCTCCATGAAGGCGTCGGTGAGCAGCACGCCGTGGTGGAGGTTCAAGGCCTTGCGGTTGAAGTCGCCCGAGGGTTTGCGGATTTCGAGGAATTCCTCGATCTCCGGGTGGCTGATGTCGAGGTAGCAGGCGGCCGACCCGCGGCGCAGGCTACCCTGGCTGATCGCGAGGGTGAGCGAATCCATCACGCGGACGAACGGGATGATGCCGCTGGTCTTGCCGTTGAGGCCGACCGGCTCGCCGATCCCGCGCACGTTGCCCCAATAGGTGCCGATGCCGCCGCCGCGGCTGGCGAGCCACACGTTCTCGTTCCAGGTGTCGACGATACCGTTGAGGCTGTCGGGCACCGAATTGAGGTAGCAGCTGATCGGCAGGCCGCGCCCCGTGCCGCCGTTCGACAGCACCGGCGTCGCGGGCATGAACCACAAGCGGCTGATATAATCGTAGATGCGCTGCGCATGCGCGGCATCGTCGGCATAGGCGCTAGCGACGCGGACGAACAGGTCCTGGAAGCTTTCGCCGGGCAGGAGATAGCGGTCCTTCAGCGTTTCCTTGCCGAAATCGGTGAGTAGCGCGTCGCGGCCATGGTCGACGTCGAGCGCATAGGGCTGCGCGATCGCGCGGCTGCCCGTGTCCGCCTTGGCGGCGTCGGGCTTTGCGGCATCGGCCTTAGTCGGCGCGTCGTCCTGCGCGGGGGCGAGGGCAAGCATATCGGTCATCGTTGCGTCCTGCGTATCCCTGAAATCCATCGCCAAAACCGCTCCTTCGTCCCATCATCGCGTCCACCGCCGGGCAGGCGCCACGCGTCGTCAAGCGGGCGGTGCCGATCGGCGAACATACCGTGCACCACCTGGCCCGTTCGGGAGAGCAAGCGGAATCGCGACACCCTATATAGGGTGCATCCGATACCAGTGCTTGGGTTCTCCCCCGATACCAACCCCAACAAATTGTGGCAAAGCGCGGCGGGAGGCAAGGGGTTAATCGCGTGCCAGCCATCCGGTTCCCCCGGTTTGCGGGGGCGTCCTGTCGGGCTCAATCACGCGACGCGTGGACTTCTGCGGGTTTCGCAAAGTGCAAGCGAAGAAGGCGCGCGCGAAAATTTTTTCGACGCCGGCCGATCCGTCCGACCCGGTCGAAACCGGGCGGAAATCCGATATCCGTCAGGCGGTGCGGCGGAGCGCGCGGGCAGGCTGGGGCGCGAGCCGCGAGAGGTCGAATTCGCAGCCGAAGGTAAGCCCGGCGCGCC
Source organism: Sphingomonas sp. FARSPH (assembly GCF_003355005.1). Lineage (NCBI taxonomy): Bacteria > Pseudomonadati > Pseudomonadota > Alphaproteobacteria > Sphingomonadales > Sphingomonadaceae > Sphingomonas > Sphingomonas sp. FARSPH. The sequence goes on from NZ_CP029985.1 coordinate 2,194,693, forward strand.
CGTCGCGCGCCCAGGCGATGCGGGCGGGCACCAGTTCGTTCTCGACGAGTTCGATGCTCACCGCCATCCCTACCGCCTCGCCGGCGATCGACAGGCCTTCGACCATCGCCCCCATCGGCGAGATGTCGCGGATGCGCACGTCACCGCTCGCGGTGCCGGCGATGACGCGTGCGGTGCGCAGCATCCTGGTGCGCGGACGACGGCTGATCTTGTACCCAGACGGGGTGATCGCGCCGCCGCCGAGCTGGTCGATGACGAGCGCATCGCGTACGGGCGGGCCGTAGACGAAGCCCTGGATATGGCTGACGCCGAGCGCGCGGACCAGCGCGATCTCGTCCTGCACCTCCACCCCTTCGGCGGTGGTTTCCATGCCCAGCGTGTCGGCGAGCGTGACGATCGCCTTGATGATCGCGGCGTTGCGGCTGGCGGGTTGCGCGGCGCCGCGGACGAACGACTGGTCGATCTTGATCTTGTCGAACGGCGCGTTGCGCAGATAGCCGAGGCTGGAATAGCCGGTGCCGAAATCGTCGAGGCTGAGACGGACGCCGAGGCCCTTCAGCGCGTTGAACATGTCATCGGACGAATCGTTGAGAAACGCGCTTTCGGTGATTTCCAGCTCGAGCCGGTGCGGCGCGAGCGTGGAATGGGCGAGCGCGCTGGCGACGATCGCGGGCAGGCTGGGGCTGGCGAACTGGATCGGCGAGACGTTGACCGCGACGCGCACTGCGCGGGGCCAGCGGGCGGCGGCATCGCAGGCGGTGCGCAATACCCATTCGCCGATCGGCGCGATCAGCCCCGATTCCTCTGCGACCGGAATGAAGGTGGCGGGCGAGATCAGCCCCTGCGTCGGATGGTTCCAGCGCAGCAGCGCCTCGTAGCCGACGATGCGTTCGTCGCTGGTCGATACCAGCGGCTGGTAGACGAGGTGGAACTGCCCCTCCGCCAGCGCCGCGCGCAGATCGTCTTCCAGTTGCTTGCGGGTCCGTGCGCCCGCCAGCATCGCTTCGGTGAAGAAGCGGTGGACGCCGCGCCCGTCGGCCTTGGCGGCATAGAGCGCAAGGTCGGCGTTGCGGATCAGTTCCTCCGAATCCTCGCCGTGATCGGGCGCGATGGCGATGCCGATCGAACAGCCGATCGACACCGACGTGCCGCTGATGAAATAGGGTTGCGACAGCGAGGCGATGAGATCGTGCGCGAGCGCGGACAGCGCCTCGCGCTTGTCGAGGCCGGGCAGCAGCACCTGGAATTCGTCGCCGCCGAGCCGGCCGACCAGCCCGGCCTCGCCGACGCCGCGCTGCAGCCGTTGGGCGACCTGGACGAGCAGCGCGTCGCCCGCCTGATGGCCGAGCGTGTCGTTGACCGTCTTGAACCGGTCGAGGTCCATGAGAAATAGCGCGGCAGGGCGATAGGGGCCACCGCCCTGCTGCTGCAGCGTCTTGTCGAGGCTGTGGCGCATGCGCTGGCGGTTGGCGAGGCCGGTGAGGCTGTCGAACAGGGCGAGGCGGTTGATCTCCGCCTCCGACCGGCGCTGTTCGGTGAGATCGCTGCCCGATCCGATGAACCCCTGGAACCGGCCGAGATGGTCGATCAGCGGACGACCGGAGATCGACCACCAGCGTTTGTCGCCATCGGCGCGGTCGCCCTGGCGCACGGCGCGGACGGTATAGTCGGCGAACGAGGTGCGCGACGACAGGTGGAAGGCGAGCGTGCGTTCGGTCCCCGGCGCGGCGCTGTCCATCTGGAACAGGTCGGTGAGCAGCTGGCCGAGCGGCGCGTGGCCACCCGCGGCGAGATCGCTCGCGACCTTTTCCGACAGATAGGTGAGGCGGCCGTAGCGATCCGTCTGCCAGAACCAGCCGGTGCCATGCGCCTCGAATTCGCCGATCATGCGCGCGGCGGACTGACCCGCCTCGCGCTCGCGGATCGCGGCGCGGGCGCCGGCGACCTCGATTCCCGCGATGCGCAGCACCGCAAAGGTGAGGCCGACGAGGAACAGCGCGGCGACCAACGTCGGCAGCCATTGCTGCGACACGACGCCGAGCGTGACGACGAGGCCGGCAAGGAAGGCGAGGCTGGCGACGCGGACGGCATGGAACGCGAGCGCCGTCGCGATCAGCGCGGCGATCAGCGCGACGAAGGCGGCATCCTGCACCATCGCGGTGGCGATGGCGGCCGCGGACCATAACGAGGCGGTCAGCATCGCCGCGACGCACGCGGCGCACGCGGCGAGCGCACGGTTGCGCTGGTGGATCGGCCAGCGGTGCGTATCGGCGTGGCAGACCACGAACCACGATCCGCCGGATGCGAGCAGCATCACCGCCACCTCGATCGCGGCGATCACGGCGGATGCCGCCTGCCGCGCGATCAGCGTCGCGCCGATGGCCAGCAGCCCGGCGACCGCCTGCGTCGCCAACGCATAGGGCCAGGCGATGCCGACGCCGCGCAGCCGCGAGGCGTGCTGGTTGGCGATCGGATCCTCATGCACGTCGACCAGACCGAGCAGGTGCCAGACCTGCGGCGCCTTTTCCACGTCGCGATCCGTCCGGGGCAGAAAAGCTCTCATATTGAAGCTTCTATGGTGAAGTCGTTTCCGAAGCGTTGCGCGCCGAACGTCAATTCGGCGTTAACCACCGGCGCTTTCGCCGGTACCGGTCGCGCGGCGACGGGTCTTGGATTGGGGCGAGCGCGCGCTTAAGGCTGCGCGGGTCCAAAGGAGCCCCCACGCCGTGTCCACCGTCACCATCCGCCCCGACGACCTGATCGAAAGCGTCGCCGACGCACTGCAGTTCATCAGTTACTATCATCCGATGGATTACATCCGCGCGCTCGGCGAGGCCTATGCCGTCGAGCAGAGCCCGGCGGCGAAGGACGCGATGGCGCAGATCCTGACCAACAGCCGGATGTGTGCGGAGGGACACCGGCCGATCTGCCAGGATACGGGCATCGTCACCGTCTTCGTCAAATGGGGGCAGGATTGCCGGCTGGAGGGCGAGCGTTCGTTGCAGGAGGTCGTCGACGAAGGCGTGCGGCGGGCGTATCTGCATCCCGAGAACAAGCTGCGTGCCTCGATCCTCGCCGATCCCGCCTTCACGCGCCGCAACACGCGCGACAATACGCCGTCGGTGCTTCACGTCGAGATGGTGCCGGGGGCGCACGTGCATGTCGACGTCGCCGCCAAGGGCGGGGGCAGCGAGAACAAGACCAAGTTCAAGATGATGAACCCCAGCGATTCGATCGTCGACTGGGTGCTCGAGATGCTGCCGCAGATGGGCGCGGGCTGGTGTCCGCCGGGGATGCTCGGCATCGGCATCGGCGGCACCGCGGAAAAGGCGATGGTGCTGGCCAAGGAATCGCTGATGGGCCAGATCGACATGGCTCAGCTGAAGGCGCGCGGGCCGAAGAACGACCTGGAGGCGCTGCGCATCGAGCTGTTCGACAAGGTCAACGCGCTCGGTATCGGCGCGCAAGGGCTGGGCGGGCTGTCGACGATCCTCGACGTCAAGATCCTCGACTGGCCGACACATGCCGCCTCCAAGCCCGTCGCGATGATCCCGAACTGCGCCGCGACGCGCCACGCGCATTTCACGCTCGACGGCAGCGGGCCGGTGTTCCTGGAAGCGCCGAGCCTGGACGAATGGCCCAAGGTCGACTGGCAGCCCGACAGCGCGGCGATCCGCGTGGACCTCGACACGCTGACGCCCGAGGTGGTGCAGACGTGGAAGCACGGCGACCGGCTGCTCCTCAACGGCAAGATGCTGACCGGGCGCGACGCCGCGCACAAGCGCATCGCCGACATGCTGGCCCGGGGCGAGCCGCTGCCGGTCGAGTTTGCCGGCCGCGTGATCTATTATGTCGGCCCGGTCGATCCGGTCGGCGAGGAAGTCGTCGGCCCCGCCGGCCCCACGACCGCGACGCGGATGGACAAGTTCACGCGCATGATGCTGGAACAGGGCCTGCTCGCGATGGTCGGCAAGGCGGAGCGGGGCCCTGCTGCGACCGAGGCGATCCGCGACCACAAGTCCGCCTATCTGATGGCGGTGGGCGGCGCCGCCTATCTGGTCGCGCGTGCGATCAAGGGCAGCAAGGTCGTCGGCTTCGCGGACCTGGGGATGGAGGCGATCTACGAGTTCGAGGTGAAGGATTTCCCCGTCACCGTCGCGGTCGATGCCGAGGGGCAGAACGTCCACCAGCTCGCGCCGCTCGTCTGGCGCGAGAAGATCGCGCGCGAAGGACTGCTCCAGCCCGCCTGAGCGGCGGTCTGGTGGCATCCGTCTGGAACGGCACGGCAGCGCGCGTTTCGCGGCGGAGTGAAACGCTTTCGGTACGGTTCCGGACATAATTTTAACCGGACCGCAACCCCGCCCGACCATCCTTCCGGCCGTATCGCCAACGGCGATGCGCGAGGGGTAACGATCGGGAAGGGCCACCATGCTTAGCCGCGCCACGCTGTCCGCCGAGCATGACGAACTGCTGGGGCTTGGCGAAGAGCTCGTCGCCTGCATCGCTGAGACGGTGCCCGATCATGCGGCGGTCGCGCGGCTGCGCTGGGCGATGACGCGCAAGCTGCTGGCGCATCTGGCGAAAGAGGACACGCTTCTCTATCCGCGGCTGAAGGCCAGCCGCGATCCGCGCGCCGCGGCGATGGCGACGCGCTTCGCCGACGAGATGGGCGATCTGGCGGAGAAATACCGCGCCTATATCGCGGACTGGCCCGCCGAGCGCATCGACGCGGACTGGCGCCAATTCGGTGCCGAGACGCGGCGTATCCTGCAAGCGCTGCGCCAGCGGATCGCCCGCGAGGAGACGATGCTTTACGCATTGCTCCCCGCCAGTCCACCCGCGGTCGGCCGCGGCGCGGGCTGACGCGAAGCCGCGTCGTCCTGCCAGCGGATCGTCCAACTGACGTAGACGGTGGGCGAGGCGGCGGTTCGGTCGATCCGATATGCACGGGGCATCGCGTCGGACAGCGCGCTGCGCGCGAACTCGTTATAGGCAGCAAAAGCCGCGCTAGGTCAGCCACGCGTCACGCGAAAAGGGCGAGTTGAGGAACAGCAGCCTGCTCATCAGCATCGCATTGGGGATGATGGTGCCGTGGTCCCCGGCACCGGTCATCGCCATGGCGGGAATGGCAAGGACGAAGACGAGGCCCAGGGTCAATAGCGTCGCGGGCGCCGCTTCATCTCGTTCGCCTGCCATTCGCGGAAAGCGTAGCCGTCGCGATAGCTCATGCGGCGTCCTCGTCGGTTGGGAAGGGAATCGCCCATTCGGCGAACAGCGCAGGGAGGTTGGAAGCAATGGCGGCGAGCGCGAGCGCCCAGGCCGCCCAGTCGCCCCAGCGATGCGGCATGACAAGCGCATGCGCGGATGCAACCGCGCACCAGATCAGCGCAGCGATCGCGAGGATGACGATGACGCGATAGGCATTCTGCGTCGCGCGCAGCACCGCCTCGCGCTCGAACTCATCATAGCGGGCGACGTACCATTGGTTGCGCGCGAATGGCGACCGGCCGCGCGAAACGTTGAACAGCGCGGTCACGACGAACCAGCCGACGGGCAGGCCGGAGCCGTGCGCATCGGGGAAGAACGGCTGCGCGATTGCAAGCGCGAGGCTGCCGATCACCGCAGCGAGCAGATACCAGCGCAGGCGCCGGTTGCGATAGGGACGCCCGCCCGCGAACTCGGGCGGCATCTCGCCCGGCGCGTAGCGGCCCGTCCAGCGGCGGCTGTCGTAACCCATCAGGCGTCTCCGGCCCGGCGCAGTGCGTCGGTGAGCGAGGGGAAGGGGGCGAGCGAGAAGACTAGGTCGACCGGGACGTCGAAATAGGCGGCGATCTTCAGCCCCAGTTCGAGGCTGGGATTATAATCGCCGCGCTCCAGATAGCCGATTGTCTGCGGATTGACGCCGACCGCCTTCGCCAGATCGCGGCGCGACACGCCGCGGTCGTTGCGGAAGAGGGCGATGCGGTTATACATGCGCAGATCATAGATGATATGTTGCGTTTACACAACGATTCGTTTTGAGTGGACGCGGCCTGATGGTTGCCCGGCATTGGCATGTCGCCTGCACACATGCACTGTCGCATCCAAGCTGGCGCAGACGCTGCCTGTATGCTTGTTTCAGCATTATGTCGGGTAAGCGGGATCTGACGGGTGGTGAACGTCTGCAAGCGGGTTGCGGCTGTGGGGCGCTGGTCCTCCTTGCGTCGACGGCGCTGCTCGGTTCGGCGGGGGAAGCGATGTGCAAGACGACCATGTTCGGACAATCGACCTCGCCGGATGGGTGGTCCATGGCGCGGGTCGACATGACGGATTGTGGTGCACTGAACGGCTTTTCGCGCATCGTGTGGGTGCAGCCGGCGTGGCTGCCGTCGTCGCGCTGGCTATCATGCCGGGCCGTCGCGTTTTCCGGCGTGACACCGGTGCATGTGCACTGGCGCGATGACGTCCTCGTCGTGTCCAGCGCCGTCTCGAAAGATGATGTGATCGCGGCAGCGTCCACATGCCAAGGATGGCGGATAGATTTGCAGGTAAGCGGACCGTGATACCCTGCACTACGCGGGACTGTCAGGAATTTTGTGCGGGAGGCCGGTTACCGTCATTAGATGACGAAGCGCTCACCGAAGATTACGGCGAACTGACTTTTGGCCTCACCCCATTCGCGCGGTGGGCGCTTCCATTCGTCCGCCGCGTGATTGAGCACGAGATATAACAGCTTCATCGCGGCATCGTCACCGGGGAAATGGCCGCGGGTACGGACGGCACGGCGAACCTTCGAATTCAGGGCCTCGATGGCGTTCGTAGTGTAGATGATCCGGCGGACGCCCTCGGGAAAGGCGAAGAACGGGATCACCTGGTCCCAGTGTCGCCGCCAGCTTATGGCGATGGCCGGGTGTTTCTGGCCCCAGGGGCCTGCCTCGAACGCCTCCAGCGCAGCCATGCCGGCCTCGGGCGTCTCGGCACGGTAGACGCCGCGCAACGCCTGGGCGATGAACTTGCGCTCTTTCCAGGACGCAAAGCTCATGCTGTTGCGGATCAGATGGACGATGCAGGTCTGGACGATGGCCTCGGGGAAGACAGCGTTGATCGCCTCCGGGAACCCCTTCAGGCCGTCGACGACGGCGATCAGGATGTCGGCGACGCCGCGGTTCCTGAGCTCGTTCATGACGCGCAGCCAGAATTTGGCCCCCTCGGTCTGCTCGATCCAGATGCCGAGCACCTCCTTGGTCCCGTCCGGCTGAATGCCCAGCGCGATGTAGACCGCCTTGTTGCGGACGAACCCTTCGTCGCGGATCTTCACCCGGATCGCGTCGAAAAACACCAGCGGATAGCAGGCGTCGAGCGGCCGACCCTGCCATTCGGCAACCGTCTCCAGCACCGCATCGGTGACGGTCGAGATCAGGTCCGGCGAGACGTCGATCCCGTACAGCTCCTCGAGGTGCCCGCGGATTTCGCGCACCGTCATCCCGCGCGCGTACATCGAGACGATCTTGTCGTCGAAGTCGGGGAAACGGCGCTGGTATTTGGCGATGAGCTTCGGGTCGAACGTCCCCGCCCGGTCGCGTGGCACGTCCAGCGTCACCTTCGATGTGCCCGTCAGCATCGTCTTCCTCGATGACCCGTTGCGCCGGTTGATGGTGCCTGCGGCGCCTTCGCTTTCCAGATGATCGTCGAGCTCAGCCGACAGCATCCGCTCCGACAACGCCTTCTTCAGCTCGTCGAGCAGACCGTCCTTTGCAAACAGCTCCTGCGGGTCACGACCAGCCAGAAGCTGGTCCAAAACGTCCTTGTCGATTGCCATATCGATGGTCCCTTCCATTCCATCCTATGGCCTCCCGCACAAAATTCCTGACAGTCCCGCACTACGCCGCCGCGAAGCCGCGTCGTCAGTCGTCGCGTTGCGACGCTGGCCGGGCTGGGGCGTCTCGACGCCAGCGCGACTGGCGGCGTGCGCCCTCAGCCACAAATGAGAAGAGGTTGCCGGGCATCCCTCCCGGGTCTGCCCGACAACCCCTCAACATGGTCAGCGGCCGGAGAGCTCCAGCCCGGGAAACCATGAGGCCTCTTCAACCCTTGCCGTCACCGTTGATTGGGGGAGGATACCCCCCGATGCGGCGTCAACGGGTGTTAGAAGCCAGTCCCCCGAACGAACTGAACCGACCCCATTGCTGAACCATGAGACATCGGATCACCTCCTTTCGCTTGTGATAGCCATGTGCCGAGGACCCTCGCCACACCCGCAATGTGCGTAAGCCCGAAGCAACATACAAGGCTTGTTTTGTCGCAAAGTTTGGACGAGAATCGGCGCTTCCCCGCGCGTAACCCCGGTCCCGCGCAGCCCGCTCTCTTGGGCGCGTCAGCCGCGGCAATCCTCGATCACCCTGCCGACTTCCGCCCAGGCGGGGATGACCAATGTGCCGGGAGCCGGCTGCGCCGCCGCCTGTTGCCCGATGGCCTCCATGGTGAAATGGCCGCGGCTGAACGCCATCGCATCGAGCAGGCGATCGTCGGGCGCGAGCGCCACGGCGACATAAAGCGGCGTGCCGCCGGTCGGCTGCATCGCCACGACGCGCACCATGCTGGTGGTGCGGATGGTCAGCGGTTCGGCCACGCTGCCCGCGCGCGACAGATACAGCCGCCCCGCCGCGCGGTCGCAGCGCAGCGAGACCAAGGCATCGCTGCCCGCCGGGCCGAACAGCGCGAGCCCGCCGCGCGCGTCGCGCCGATACGTCCACGTCCCCGGCGTGACGGGCCAGTCGCGCCAATCGTCGCTGATCGGCTGCGCCACCGGTTGCGGCGCCGCCTGCAAGACGACGCGGGTCGGCAGCGGCGTAGGCGCGGACTGCGGCGCGACCTGCGGAACGCAGGCGGTCGCGGCGGCGGCGGCGATCGGGACGGCGGAAAGGCGAAGGCGCATGGCCGCGGCTTATGGGCGATGCGCCGGGGCGTCTCAAGGCGGCACGTCCGGGAACCGCCGTGGCGGCCGGGCGGTTCATCTGCATCAATGCCGTATCATTTCGCATAAGGAGCTGCCATGTCCGCCGACGCGTCCGCCGCCACCACCGCCGCCACGCAATTGCTGGCGCAGACCAACGTCGCCCAGACGCTGAAGGTCGAAAGCCGCGACGGCGACGTCGTCGGGTCGGTCTATGCGCTGATGGTGCACAAGGGGTCGGGTCGCACCACCCATGCCGTGCTGAGCCTGGGCGGGTTCCTGGGCATGGGCAAGAGCTTCTACCCGGTGCCCTTCCACCTGCTGCAGTTCGACCCGGTGCGCGACCTGTACGTCATCACGATCGACCGCCGCATGCTGGAAGGCGGCCCGAGCTGGTCGAACAACGCGCCGGTCTTCGACCAGGCCTATGCCGATCGCGTCGCCAGCTATTACGGCGTCGGCACCGAGGATCTCGCCGCGGGTTAAGCGGCGCGCGGTACGATCCGGTCGAGCGCGTCGTTCAGGGCGCGCTTGGCTTCCACGATTTCGTAGCGATCCTGCAGTCGGAGGAAGAACCCCTCTGACATGCCGAAATATCGCGCGAGGCGGAGGTCGAGTTCTGCATCCATAGGCCGGCCGCCATCGATCACCGCCTGGATGTGATCCTGCGACGCGTCGATTGCCTGCGCGAGTTGCGCGACGCTCAATTCCTCGGGCTCGAGAAATTCGCTGACCAGCAACTGGCCCGCATGCTCGTTGTCGAGCCAGTCCGGATCAGTGATACTCGGTGATCTCGACGTCATGGGCGTCTCCGTCCTTCCATACGAAACATACCCGCCATTGCATGTTGATGGCAATCGCATGCTGGCCTGCGCGATCGTCCTTGAGGGCGTGGAGGCGGTTGCCTTTCAGGTTGCCGATCTCTTCGAGGCTCTGCGCCGAATCGAGCAACGTAAGCCGCCGCATCGCCCGCTGCTGGATGTCGGGTGGCAGTCGGCGGCTGCGATCACGGTTCCAGATGCGTTCGGTTTCGGGGTCGGCGAAGCTGCGGATCATGGCGTCATCCTTTCCACTCGATCCGTAGCCGGCTCATCATCCGCTACTACCGCCGTCACATGTAGAAGCGCATCCTACATGACTAACGGCTCCGTGAGCCCCCCATGCGCATCTTCTGCTGCTTGCCGTAACGCGTCTTGCGTGTGCCCGGCTTGCCTTCGTTGCTGCGGCCCATGATCGGCGCCTTGTGCTGTTCGACGGGGAGGCCGAGTTCTTCCTGTTCGAGGCTGCGGATTTCGTCGCGGAGGCGGCCGGCTTCTTCGAATTCGAGGTCGGAGGCGGCCTTGCGCATCTTCTTTTCCAACTCCTCGATGTAGGCGCGCAGATTGTGGCCGACCATGTGCGGCCGCTGGCCGTCCTCATCGATCGGCACCGTCACCTGGTCTTGGCTGGCGACGTGCGCGATGATGTCGCCGATGTTCTTGCGCACCGTCGCGGGCGTGATGCCGTGTTCGCGGTTGTACGCTTCCTGCTTCTCGCGGCGGCGCGACGTCTCGTTCATCGCGCGCTCCATGCTGCCGGTGATGCGGTCGGCATAGAGGATGACGCGGCCGTCGACGTTGCGCGCGGCGCGGCCGATCGTCTGGATCAGCGACGTCTCGGAGCGCAGGAAGCCTTCCTTGTCCGCGTCGAGGATCGCGACCAGCCCGCATTCGGGGATGTCGAGGCCCTCGCGCAACAGGTTGATGCCGATGAGGACGTCGTAGACGCCGAGCCGCAGGTCGCGGATAAGCTCGATACGCTCCAGCGTCTCGACGTCGGAATGCATGTAGCGGACCTTGATCCCCGCTTCGTGCATATATTCGGTGAGGTCCTCGCTCATGCGCTTGGTGAGCGTCGTCACGAGGCTGCGATAGCCCTTCGCCGTCGTCGCCTTGCACTCCTGGATCAGGTCCTGCACCTGTTCCTCGACGGGCTTGATCTCGACCGGCGGGTCGATCAGGCCGGTGGGGCGGATGACCTGTTCGGCGAAGACGCCGCCGGTCTGCTCCATCTCCCATGTGCCGGGCGTCGCCGAGACGCTGACCGTCTGCGGGCGCATCGCGTCCCATTCGTTGAAGCGTAAGGGGCGGTTGTCGATGCACGACGGCAGGCGGAAGCCATATTCGGCGAGCGTGATCTTGCGACGGTGGTCGCCGCGCGCCATCGCGCCGATCTGCGGCACGGTCTGGTGGCTTTCGTCGACGAACAGCACGGCGTTTTCGGGCAGATATTCGAACAGGGTGGGCGGCGGCTCGCCGGGCAGGCGGCCGGTGAGGAAGCGGCTGTAATTCTCGATGCCGTTGCAGCTGCCGGTGGCGGCGATCATCTCGAGGTCGAAATTGGTGCGCTGCTCAAGCCGCTGCGCCTCGAGGAGCTTGCCCTCGGCGACGAGTTCCTTGAGCCGTTCGCTGAGCTCGTGCTTGATCGCCTCCGTCGCCTGTTTCAGCGTCGGGCCCGGCGTGACATAGTGGCTGTTCGCATAGATGCGGACCGAGTTGAGGCTGGCGATCTTCTTGCCGGTCAAGGGATCGAACTCGACGATCTCCTCGATGTCGTCGCCGAAGAAGCTGATCCGCCAGGCGGTATCCTCATAGTGCGACGGGAACACTTCGAGCGTGTCGCCCTTCACGCGGAAGTTGCCGCGCGCGAAGGCGGCGTCGTTGCGCTTGTACTGGAGTGCGACGAGCTTGCGCACGATCTCGCGCTGGTCGGCGGTCTGGCCCTTCTTGAGGTCGAAGATCATCGCCGAATAGGTTTCGACCGAGCCGATGCCGTACAGGCACGAGACGGAGGCGACGATGATGACGTCGTCGCGTTCGAGCAGCGACCGGGTGGCCGAGTGGCGCATCCGGTCGATCGACTCGTTCACCGAGCTTTCCTTCTCGATATACGTGTCCGATCGCGGGACGTAGGCCTCCGGCTGGTAGTAATCGTAATAGCTGACGAAATATTCGACCGCGTTGTTGGGGAAGAAGCTCTTGAACTCGCCGTACAGCTGCGCGGCGAGGATCTTGTTGGGCGCGAGGATCAGCGCGGGGCGCTGCAGTTCTTCGATCACCTTCGCCATGGTGAAGGTCTTGCCCGAGCCGGTGACGCCAAGCAGCACCTGGTCCTTCTCGCCGGCGCGCGCGGCTTCGGTCAATTCCCGGATCGCCGTCGGCTGGTCGCCCGACGGCGTATATTCGCTGACCAGTTCGAAGCGCTTGCCGCCTTCCACCTTGTCGGGGCGCGCGGGGCGGTGGGGGACGAAGCTTTCGCCCGTTTCCGGCTCGGCGAGGCTGGTGCGGATCTGGATGGCCATAGATGCAGGGATATGGGGGCGGAGGCGGACGGTGGCAACGGATCGGGAACATCCATGTGCTCCTGCGCACGCAGGAGCGGAGGGTCACGGGCGTTGCGCTATTCGGCTCTGGGCTCCTGCGTGCGCAGGAGCACTGGGGTGGCTGCAAGTTTCGCTTTGGTTGACCCGTCCCGCCCGCACCCATATTGCGACCGCTTCGCGAACAACCCGAAGCGTGCAATGACCGATACCCGTGCCCCCGTGCTGATCCCCGAGACGAAGGCGTTCCTGAACGTCAAGGTTTTGTGGGTGCGCCACTGGAACGACCGCCTGTTCTCCTTCGCGGTCGAGCGGCCGGCGTCGTTCCGCTTCCGCTCGGGCGAGTTCGTGATGATCGGCCTGCCCGGCGACGATGAAAACGCCAAGCCGATCATGCGCGCCTATTCGGTCGCCAGCCCGCATTATGCCGAGGAACTGGAGTTCCTGTCCATCAAGGTCGAGGACGGGCCGCTGACGTCGAAGCTGCAGCTGATCCAGCCGGGCGACGAGGTCTATATGGGCAAGAAGCCGACCGGCACGTTGGTGACGGACGCGCTCGTCGGCGGCAAGCGGTTGTTCTTTTTCTCGACGGGCACGGGCCTTGCGCCGTTCCTAAGCCTGGCGCGCGATCCGGACGTGTACGGCATGTTCGACCAGGTGATCCTGGTCCATTCGGTGCGGCAGGTCAGCGACCTGGCCTATCACGACGAACTGCAGGCGCGGCTGGCGGACGATCCGCTCGTGTCGGAGGAAGCGGCGACGCAGTTCCACTATATCCCGACCGTGACGCGCGAGCCGTTCCGCACGACGGGGCGGATCGGCGACCTGATCGAGAGCGCGGCGCTGTTCGGCGATCCGGTGCAAGGCCCGAAGAGGCTCGACCCGGAGACGGACCGGATCATGCTGTGCGGGTCGATGGCGATGATCCGTGAGACGGCGCAGATGCTGGACGGCATCGGGTTCGAGGAAGGGTCGAACGCCAAGCCCGGGACATATGTGATCGAGCGCGCGTTCGTCGATTGAGCGCGTAGGGATAAGCCCCTCCCCTTCAGAGGAGGGGTTGGGGTGGGGCGGCGTCTCGCAGAGACCGGCCCGCGCAAGGGCCTTGCCTGCGGCCTCCACCCCAACCCCTCCTCTGAAGGGGAGGGGCTTTATGGGCTTCACCATTCCCCCCCTTTCGCCTACCGCGGCGCGGATGACCGGCGAAGCCCAGCCGCCGCGTCGCCCGCGCGGGTGGACGCCTCGACGTTTCCGCGCCTTGTTGCGCTCGCGCGGGCCGACCAGCCTGCGCTTCCGGCGGCGGATCGCGGTGCTGACCGGCGCGGTGGCGATCGGTATCGTCGCGGTGTTGTTCGCGCAGGCGTCGGACGCGACGGGTCTGATGTTCGGCAATTACGCGCGGCGCTGGCACTGGCTGCCGCTTCTCACGACGCCGCTGGGGTTCATGGCGCTGGTGTGGCTGACGCGGCGGTTTGCGCCGCTGGCGCGCGGGTCGGGCATTCCGCAGGTGATGGCGGCGCGCGCCGACCCCGATGGCGCGACGCGCACCTTGATCTCGGTGAAGACGGTGAGCGCCAAGGTGCTGCTGACGATCGGCGCGATCCTGTGCGGCGCCAGCGTCGGGCGCGAGGGGCCGACGGTGCAGATCGCCGCCGCGGTGATGGGCGTGACGCACCGCGCGCTGCGCGTGCCGCTCAACGCGGCGGTGATCGTCGCGGGCGGCGCGGCGGGCGTCGCGGCGGCGTTCAATACGCCGCTGGCGGGCGTGCTGTTCGCGATCGAGGAACTCGCCGCCGCCTATGAGCAGAAGGTGACGTTGCTCGTCCTGTCGCTGATCGTCGTCGCGGGCATCACCGCGCAGGCGCTGATGGGCGATTACATCTATTTCGGTGCGATCGGCGCGCACATGTCGCTGGCGACCGCGGTGCTGATCGTGCCGGTCGCGGGCGTCATGGGCGGCGCGTTCGGCGGGCTGTTCTCGCGCATCATGCTGGGCTTCGCGAGCGGCGCGCATCGCATCACGCAGGTGAGCAAGATGCGGCCGATCGTGTTCGCCGGGCTGTGCGGGCTGGTCGTCGCGGGGCTGGGCATCGCGACGTCGGGGCTGACGTGGGGCACGGGCTATTCGGCGGCGCGCGCGATGATCGTCGGCGTCGACGCGCCCTTGTGGTTCGGGCCTGCCAAGGCGCTGGCGACGCTGGCGACCGCGGTCGCGGGGCTGCCCGGCGGCATCTTCGCGCCGAGCCTGGCGGTGGGCGCGGGCGTCGGCAACCTGCTACATGCGCTGTTCCCCGGCGATCCGGCGGGCGCGGTCGTGATCCTGGGGATGACCGCCTATTTCGCGGGCGTCGTGCGCGCGCCGCTGACCGCGGTGATCATCCTGTCGGAAACGACCGCGAGCCGCGGGCTGTTGCTGCCGATGTTCGCGGTGGCGTTCATCGCCGACTGGGCGAGCCGCGCAGTGTGCCGGGAGAAATTGTACCACGGGTTGGCGCAGACGTTTCGGTGAGGGGCTGTTCGTCTTGTCCGGATGGTTAGGATTGGCGGATTGACCAGTCGAAAGGGCGCTTTTGTAAGCTGTAAATGTCCGCTCCCGCCTACATTCGGACGTGCCGCTATTGTCCCCTAGCGGGCATTTCATATCGCGCTAAGGTCGCTTTATGGGAAACGAGGACCCTTGGTTCATCATCGCCTTGGGGGTGATCGCCCTGCTGGTGGTTGCGATTGCTATATTTATTCCGGCGAAGTTTATTCAGATCGCCATTCGCGATTGGCGCAGTCGCAGGAAACCCTAACTGCCAGCACCAGCCCAATAGCGGACATTCACCCACAAGGCGTAGCATCAAGGATGGCGATACCTCCCTACCCCAATCGGACGTTCCTGGGCCGTGCGATTGCCGGGACGATTCTGCTCGTCCTCTTCGGTGGGTATATTCTTTTCGCGTTGCTTGCAGGTGACGTTTAACGTCCGCTTTTCCCCGAAAGCAGATCTTCTGCAGCCGCCCTTCAACCGTAAGCGCAGCCAACCGTCAGCGCAGCGCCTTAACGGCCGGCGTGTCCATGCAGCGTAGCATCGCGTCTCGGGTCAGCGGGGGCGTCTGCGCGGGGGCGGTGTAGGGCGGGACCTCGAACGGCATGCCGATCTCTGCCGCGGCGAAGCCGGTGCCGTGGGTGCATTGCATCGCCTCCGCCAGCATCCGGGGCGGGGTGTCGTAGCCTTCGTAGGAGAGGCGGAAGGTGCCCCAGTGGATCGCGAGGCTGTGCGCGGCGCCGAGGCGCTGGTGGATCAGCGCGGCCTCGGCGGGGCCGACGTGGCTGCCCGACGACATCTGGCGGGGCACGAAGCGGAACGCGCCGATCGGGATCATCGCGAAGCGGATCGGGCCATAGGCCGCCGCCTCGCGCGGCCAGTTGCCGTCGCCGAAGCCCGTGTCGCCGGCGAAGAAGATGTTCCCGCCATTGCCCGGCAGGCGGACGACGAAGCTGGACCAGAGCGCGCGGTTGCGATCGGTGAACCAGCGGCTGCCCCAGTGATGGTTGCGCGTGACGATCACCTGCGCGCGGTCGCCGCGGCACCACATGCTCTCGCCGCAGCGCGGGGCGACGGGGGTGACCTTCAGACCCGTCGCGTCCAGTGTCGCGGCCTGCCCCCAGTCGAGCGCGGTCGCCTTTGCCCCGACCTGACCGATGACGCTGTCGTTGCCGAGGCTGGTGACGATCTGCGGCCGGTCGCGCTGCCACAGGCGCTTCAGCGTCGCCTGGTCGAGATGGTCGTAGTGATTGTGGCTGACCAGCACGAGGTCGATCTTCGGCAGATCGTCGAACCGGATGCCGGGCGCGGCGACGCGCTTCGGCCCGAAGCCGAGCGGGCCGGCGCGGTCGACCCAGACGGGATCGGTCAGGATGTTGAGCCCCGCGGTCTGGATCAGCACGCTGGCATGGCCGACCCAGGTGACGCGCATCGCGTCGCCCTCGACGCGGGCGGGCGGGCGATCGGGCGTGACCGCGACGCTTGCGGGCCAGGCCGGGCGGCCGTCGCGCCCGGTCAGCTGGCGCCACAGGAAGCCCGCGCGGCTGCCGCCTGCGGGCGCCATGCGCAAGGTGTCGCCGTCCCCGTCCGGGTTGAAGAAGCGTTGCCCGTCGTAATGGTCGCTGTCCGGCCCCTCGTAATAGAGGCGGTCGAGGAAACGCGGCACGATCGTGATGCCGAGGCCGATCACGACGACGACGATGACGAGGATGGCACCGATGATCTTGAGCGCTGTGGCCACAGACAGTCCAGGACAAGAGGATCGCGACCAACGCAGGTGCGCGATTGCGGTTCACCGGGCAAGCCCGCTTGCGCTGCGGCGTGGAGCCGATAGCATCGACGATCGTCTCAAAGGGGGAATGCATGCGCCGGATTCTGTTGGCCTTTCTGCTGGGTGCGGCCGCCGTGCCGCATGGCGCGGCGGCGAAGACGGTCAAGGTCGACGAAGCGTCGATCGACCAGTTGCAGGCGATGATGGCCAAGGGGGAGGCGTCGAGCGTCGATTTGACCCGCGCCTATCTCGCCCGCATCGCGGCGATGGACCGCAGCGGACCGGCATTGCGCAGCGTCATCGCGATCAACCCCGATGCGCTCGACCAGGCGAGGGCGCTGGACGCAGAGCGCAAGGCGGGGCGGGTGCGCGGGCCGCTGCACGGCGTTCCCGTCCTCATCAAGGACAATATCGAGACCGCGGACCGGATGGCGACGACCGCGGGCAGCCTGGCGCTGAAGGACAATGTCACGCGTCGCGACGCGCCGGTGGTGGCGGAGCTGCGACGCGCGGGCGCGGTGATCCTGGGCAAGACCAACCTTTCCGAATGGGCGAACATCCGCTCGACGCATGCGATGAGCGGGTGGAGCGCGGTCGGCGGGCTGGTGAAAAACCCCTATGCGCTCGATCGCACCGCCTGCGGGTCGTCGTCGGGCTCCGGCGCAGCGGTGGCGGCGAGCTTCGCGACGGCCGCGGTGGGGACGGAGACGGACGGGTCGGTCGTCTGCCCGTCGTCGATCAACGGGCTGGTCGGGCTGAAGCCGTCGATCGGCCTGGTCAGCCGCACGCATGTCGTGCCGATCAGCCATAGCCAGGATACGCCGGGGCCGATGGCGCGCAGCGTGCGCGACGTCGCGTTGCTGTTTTCCGCGATGGTCGCGCCCGATCCCGCCGATCCGGCGACGGCGGGTGCGGTGCGCAAGGATTATGCCGCCGGCCTGACGACGGCGGCGCTGTCGGGCCTGCGCGTCGGCGTGATCCGGCCCAAGGATCTGCCCGCGGACGTGGCGGCGCGATACGAAGCGGCGCTCGGCGTGCTGCGCGCCGCCGGTGCCGTGCTGGTCGACGTGACGCCGCCCAAGCTGGAGGGGATCGGCGATGCCGAATTCCTGGTGCTGCAGACCGAATTGAAGGCCGATCTCAACAGCTATCTGGCGACCACGCCGCCTGCGGTGACGGCGCGCACGCTCGATGCGCTGATCGCGTTCAACCGCGACCATGCGGCGCAGGAGATGCCGTTCTTCGGCCAGGAAATCTTCGAGATGGCGGCGAAGACGGGCGGGCTGGACGATCCGGCGTACAAGGCGGCGCGCGCCAAGTCGCTGCGGCTGGCCGGGGCGCAGGGGATCGATGCGATGCTGAAGACGGCGGGGGTCAGCGTGCTGATCGAGCCGACGTATGCGGGCGCGTGGCTGAGCGATCCGGTCTATGGCGACCAGTATAATGGGCCGTCTGCATCCGAACTGCCGGCGATCGCGGGCTATCCGCATCTGACCGTGCCGATGGGGCTGGCGAAGGGGCTGCCCGTCGGGCTGTCGTTCATCGCGACCAAGGGGGGCGAGGCGAGCGTGCTCGGCGCGGGATACGCGTATGAGCAGCGGGCGAAGGCGCGCGTGGCACCGACGTATCGCGCGCAGGCGGACGTGGGGGCGGGGCTGGACGGGGTGCGGTGATCCACGAGCGCCTGCGCGTCACCCGGATCAGGTCCGGGGTCAGGAGCAGGCCGTCTCTACCCCTGCCGCGCGACGCGGGCCTGCCACAACATCAGCAGCGGGACGACGCCGAGCTCCATCGCCAGCCCGAACAGATGCCCCGCCGACGGCGCGCCGACGCTGGCGAGCGAGACGACACGCGCGCAGCCGCCCGCGACGATCAGCGCGCCGAGCAGGCGGAAGCGCGGGCCCTTGTTGGCAATGTCGGGGATGCAGGTAACGAAGGCGACGCCGACCGCGAAGAAGATGCCCGAGACGTAGCGGAAATGGCTGTCGAGATCGCGCGGAACGACCGGCGGATGACCGAGGAAGCCGGGGCCGCGCAGGATGCCGAGGCCGCCGATCGCGAGCGGGACGAGACAGGCGATCGCGACCACCACCTGCAAGAGGCGCAGTTCCAGACGCGCGCTCATGCCAGGATCTCCTTGCGGACGTGGATCGCGCGCAGCGACACGCGCACTTCCCACATGAAGGCGGTGAGGCACAGGATCAGCAGCGACACCGCGACGATGAACGCCAGCGCGATCCACGTGCCGATATGCAGCTTGGCGAGATTGGCGACGAACAGCATCGCGATGACGATACATGCCATGACCGCGCTCGACACCGCCAGGAACAACGCGCCGTTGATGATCGACATCCGCTCGTCCAGCAGCTTCAGTTCCCACTTGCGGCGCACCGCCTCGTCGCCGTCGATGTCGCCCAGCAGCGTCTCCAGCGCCCGCGCCCGGTCGATGACGCGCGCGAGCCGGCCGGCGAGGACGTTGAGGATCTGGCCGATCGCCGCCAGCATGAACACGGGCGCCAGCGATAGCTGAATAGTCTGCGCGATGGTGGTGACGGCGGGCATGGTCGGCATGGTGGACATCATAGGGGGGACGCGCCGTAGCGGAAGGGGCGTAAACGGCCCTATGGCTGCACCGGTTGGTAACTCCTGGGGGATAAGGCGGTGCACGTGACCAAGCCGATGCTCCTCGCCGATTTCCAGCGGCTGCCGCCATCGCTGCGCGCGACCGTCGCGGACGGGCTGGCGACCGCGATCGATGCGGTCGCGGCGGCGGGGCCGGCGAGCCACGCCTTCCTGCGTTATGGCTGGTATGCCGCGGCGCTCGCGGCATACGGCGGCGCGGCGCGGACGTTGGTGGTGGAAGAGGACCAGCGTGCGGTGCTCGCGCTGCCGTTCGTCGGCTTCGGGCCGGGGCCGCTCCGGCTGGCGGCGGTGCCGGGCAGTTACTGGCCGTTCCGCAGCTTTCCGGTCGCATACGGCATCGGCGAGGGCGTGTGGGACGCGGCGCTGGACGCGCTGGCGGGCGCGGTCAACGGCCTGCGCATCGGCCCGGTCTATGACGACGACGCCAGCGCGATGCCGCTGATCGCGGCGGCGCGGCGGGCGGGCTGGTGTGCGATGCCGCGCTTCGTCGCGGACAGCTGGCTGCTCGACATGGCGGCGTTGCAGGCGGACGGCGGCTGGCCGCGCAATTCGACGTTGCGGAAGAACCGCTTCCACGAAAAGCATCTGGCGGCGCATGGCGAACCGGGTTGGCATTTCCTGACCGGTGCGGACTGGCCCGCGGCGTTCGACCGGCTGGCGGCGGTGGAGGAGGCGAGCTGGATCGCGTCGCGCACCGACGGCAGCGACGCGAAATTCACCGCGACCGGCCACGGCGCCTTCTGGCGCGCGGCGGCGGCCGATCCGGTGGTGGCGGCGATGCTGCGTGCGGCGTTGCTGACGATCGACGGGCGGCCGGCGGCGTTTTCGTTCGATATCGATGCCGGCGACCTAAAATATGCGATCGCCAACAGCTACGACCCCGCTTATGCCAAGCATTCGCCGGGCAAGCTGCTCTATTACCGCAACCTCGTCGAGGCGCTGGGCCGCGGCGTCGCGCGCGTCGATTGGGGCGCGGGCGACAGCGGGTACAAACAGGTGATCGGCGCCGACAAGGGGCCGGCGATCCGCGACTGGCTGCTGCTGCGGCCCGGTCTGCCGGCGCTGGCGGGACGGATGCTGCGGGGGATGTGGGCGCGGTCGGGTCAGCGACACTGAGCCCGCGCGGCCGGCCGGCGCGTTAGGGGGTTCATGCGCATATTCATCGATTTCGAGGCGTCCTCGCTCGGCAAGACCAGCTATCCGATCGAGGTGGCTTGGGTGTTCGAGGACGGGCGCGAGGAAAGCCACCTGATCCGCCCGCCCGAACGCTGGGACGACTGGGACCCGGCGGCCGAAGCGGTGCATCATATCGCGCGCGAAACGCTGGAGCGGGACGGCACGGCTCATGACGTCGTTGCGCGCCGGATGGTCGACGCGCTTGCCGGGCACGACCTGTTCGCGAGTGCGCCGTCGTGGGACGGCAAGTGGCTGAGCGCGCTGTTGCGTGCGGCGAAGCTGCCGCGCCACAGCCTGCGCCTGCGCGACACGGACGAGGCGTTCCGCGACGGCGCGGCGGACGTGCTGGCGGCGACGGTGCCGCGCGAACGCGTCGGCGCGCTGGTCGAGGAAGCGGTACGGATCGCGACCGCGGACGATGGCGGCCCCCCCGCGCACCGCGCGCTGGCCGATGCGCGTGGAGAACTCGCGACCTACCGCCGCGTCCGCGCGGTGGCGCGCGAGCTGGCGGCGCGATAGACGCGGCGTATGGGTGAGATCATCAACCTGCGTCAGGCGCGCAAAGCGAAGGCGCGCGCGGACGCCGCGCGCACGGCGGAGGCCAATCGCGCGAAATTCGGGCGGACGAAGGCGGAAAAGGTCAACGACGCAGCCGACCGCGCGCGCATCGAGCGCACGCTGGATGGCGCGAAGCGGGACGATCGAGGCGCCCGCCCCCGCGCCCGATTGTCGGCATTTGGCCAAGGCAGGCGGCGTAAGACCGCGTTAAGCAGTGCGACCTACCTCCGATCGTGGACAAGGAGCATTATGCTGACCGCGATCGATGCTTCCGAGCAACTCAACCTCGTCATGACGCATGTGCGGCATGGCATCGTCATGTACGACGGCGACGAGGTCATCTGCCTCATCAACCGGCACGTCGGCGCGATCTTCGGCTTTGCGATCGGCGAGGTCGGGCCGGGATCGTCCGTCGCGGAATATCTGGCCTGCGTCGGCAAGGCGGTCGGCTGGTCCGCCGATCGGATCGCGCGGGTCCACGCCAATCACCGCGACTGGAGCCGAAAGGGCGTGCCCGTCGCGGTCGATCATCATTTCGACGACGGCAAGGTGTTCGAGGTGCGGTTCGATCCCCGCCGCGGCGGCGGCGCGATCCTGACCTTTATCGACGTGACGCACGAGCGCGACCTGCGCCGCAAGGACGAACGGCGCGAAATGCTGGCCCGGCAGGCGAGCGCGCTGCTCGCGGGCGTCGCGCGGATTTCGTCGAACACGCGCATCGTCGCCTTCAACGCCAGCATCGAGGCCGCGCGGCTCGGCGAACTGGGCCGCGGCTTCGCGGTGGTCGCCGACGAGGTGCGCGATCTGGCGCGCCAGACGTCGGGCGTGGTCAACGAGATCGCGCGGCTGAACGAGGATTCGCTCAGCCTGACATGACGCGCGCCGCCTATTGCCGGATATACCGGAAATACCAGACCTCGTGCCCCTGCCGGCGCGCCTTGCGTTCGTAGCGGGTTTCAGGCCAGTCGGCGGGGCGGGTCAGGAAATCCTGCGGGCCTTCAGCAGTCCAGGTGAAGTCGCGGCGCTGGTTCATCACCATCATCGACCAGCGGCAATAGGTGGGATCGTCGGTGCCGAGGCGGAATTCGGCGCCCGGCTTCAGCTTGGCGGCGATGACGTCGAGCGGGCCGTGGTTGACCATGCGGCGTTTGGCATGGCGCGCCTTGGGCCAGGGATCGGGATGGAGCAGGTAGAGGCGCGACAGGCTGGCGTCGGGCAGGCGCTCCAGTACCTCGATCGCATCGCCCATGTGCAGGCGCACGTTCGCGAGCGCGCCGTCGCGGATATGGCCGAGCGCGCCGACGACGCCGTTGAGGAACGGCTCGCAGCCGATGAAGCCGGTGCCCGGGCGCATCGCCGCCTGGCCGGCGAGATGCTCGCCCGCGCCGAAGCCGATCTCCACCTCCAGCGGGCGGTCGTCGCCGAACAGGCGCATCGCGTCGAGCGCGCCGTCCTCCGGCACGCTGACGGTCGGCAGCAATTCCTCGACCAGCGCGGCCTGGCCCTGACGCAATTTGTGGCCCTGGCGGCGGCCGTAGAGGCGACGGATGGAAACGGGATCGTTCATGGGAGCGCGGCCTTAACCGCATCACGCGTCGCTGGCAAAACGGGCGGTCGGAAAGGGCAGGGCGCCGCGGAGCAAAAGCGCGTGCTTGCCCGTTACAGAAGCGAAATGGCGGACACGCACGACGACGACCTGAAGGCGGCGGACGCCAAGGACCTGCACCGCACCGTGCGCGAGGAGGGGGAGGCGGAACTGCGCCGCCCTGCGATGTCGCTGTTCTGGTCGGGGCTGGCGGCGGGCGTCGCGATCAGCACGTCGCTGATCGTCGAGGCGGCATTGTATGCGCATCTGCCCGACACGCCCTGGCGTCCGCTGCTCGTCGGGCTGGGCTATCCGGTCGGGTTCCTGCTCGTCGTGCTCGGACGGATGCAGTTGTTCACCGAAAGCACGATCACCGCGATGCTGCCGCTGGTGACGCGGCCGTCGGCCTGGGCGTTGCGCCGGACGGTGCGTTTGTGGACCATCGTGCTGTTCGCCAATCTGTGTGGCACCGCCCTCGCCGCTTTGGGGGTGGCGACCGGGGCGATCGGCGACGATGCGCTGCGCGAGGCGGCGGTGGCAGTTGCGCGGAAGATCACCGAACTGTCGCCGGCGCGGACCTTCGTCAACGCGATTCCCGCGGGGTTCCTGATCGCGGTGCTCGCCTGGGTGTTGCCCAGCGCGCGCAGCCAGAGTTTCTGGCTGATCCTTGCCTTCACCTATGTCGTGACGATCGCGGGGTTCAGCCATTCGGTGGTAGGGTCGGATCAGGCGTTCCTGCTGCTGTTCAGTGGGCAGACGGATGTCGTCCGCACGATACTGGAATTGATCGCGCCGGCGGTGCTGGGCAATCTGGTCGGCGGCGCGGGGATATTCGCGCTGCTCGCCCATGCCCAGGTGCGCGGCGAAATGCCGGAGGAGCTTGCATGACCGCGACGACGACTTTGCCCGCCACCGTGATCAAGGACCGGGACGAGGACACGGCAACGCCCGCGGGCGACGGCGTCGTCGCCGCCGCTGCGGAGGCGGTCGGCGATGTCGTGCGCGAGCTGAAGCGGCATCCCGCGATGCTGGCGGTGGCGTTGGGCACCGTCGCGATCGGTGTCGTCGCCCGCCGGCCGAAGCTGGTCGGCGGCGGCGGCCGCATGCTCGCCGCGCAACTGGTCGCGGCGGTCGGGGCGACGGCGCGTACGCGATTGCTGTCGAGCGGGGATGGCAAGGGAACACCCGCGCACCCGCTGGCCGACATGGCGGCAGGCGTCGCGATCGACTGGGCAGTGCGTGCGGTCCGCGAAGGCCGGCACCCCGGTCGAAAGCGCTGATCGGGCCGTTACATTTACCTTCTGGTTACTACGGCTCGGGCATAACGGCGCCAAGAGGACCCTTATGGACGACCTGACCGAAAACCCGAGGCAGAAGCGCAGCACCGTCATCGTTCGTGCGATGGTGACCATCCCGGGCAGCGACCGGCAGATCGAGCGTCGCGTGCGCAATCTGTCGCTGACCGGTGCGTGCATCGAACATACCGGCGAACTGACGCCAGGCATGGGGCTGAAGCTCGACATGGGCACGCTGCGCGAGCTGGACGGCACGGTGATGTGGGTCACCGAGCGGCTTGCCGGGCTACGCTTCGAACAGCCGGTCAACCTGGACGAGGCGCGCAAGCCGCGCACCGCGGGGGTCACCGAGATCGGCGGGGTACAGGTCGGCTGGATGAGCGACATCCGCCACGCCTATCGCCGCTGAACCGCAAGCAGGTTTTCACGACGACGCACAGAAAAAACCCCGGGTCGCCCCGGGGTTTTTTTCGTATCGGCGGTGCCGGCGGGGGCCGCGACGTTACGCCGCGACCGCCTGCTTCAGCCGGTCGACCAGATCGGTCTTTTCCCAGGTGAACAGCGCGCCGTCGGGCTCGCGGCCGAAGTGACCGTAGGCGGCGGTCTTCGCATAGATCGGCGCATTGAGCTTCAGATGCTCGCGGATGCCCTTGGGCGTCAGGCGGACGAGCTGCGGCAGCACCGCTTCCAGCGTCTCTTCCGCGACCGTGCCGGTGCCGTGCGTGTCGACATAGACCGACAGCGGTTCGGCGATGCCGATCGCATAGCTCAGCTGGATCGTGCAGCGCTTGGCGAGGCCCGCCGCGACGACGTTCTTGGCGAGATAGCGCGCGACATAGGCGGCCGAACGGTCGACCTTGGTCGGATCCTTGCCGCTGAACGCGCCGCCACCGTGCGGGGCCGCGCCGCCGTAGGTGTCGACGATGATCTTGCGCCCCGTCAGGCCGGCGTCGCCGTCGGGGCCGCCGATCTCGAACAGGCCGGTCGGATTGACGTAGATCTTGTCGTCCTCGGGCAGCCAGCCGTCGGGCAGGATCTCAGCGAACACGCCCTTGACGTAGTCGCGCAGGCGCGCCTGGCCTTCGGGGTTCGAATGATCGGCATTGTGCTGCGTCGAAACGACGAGCGCGGTCGCCTTGACCGGCACGCCATTCTCATATTGCAGCGTCACCTGGCTCTTGGCGTCGGGCTCGAGGAAGGGGGCGGCGCCCGAGTGACGGTCCGCGGCCATCTTCTCGAGGATCTTGTGGCTATAATAGAGCGTCGCGGGCATCAGGCCGGGCGTCTCGTCGGTCGCATAGCCGAACATGATGCCCTGGTCGCCGGCGCCCTCGTCCTTGTTGCCGCTCTCGTCCACGCCCATCGCGATATGTGCGGACTGGGCGTGCAGGTTGTTCGAGAAGTCGAACGTCTGCCAGTGGAAGCCCGACTGTTCGTAGCCGATGCGCTTGACCGTTTCGCGCACGGCATTTTCGATCTCGTCGAGCGCGCCATCGGCCCATTGATCGTTCTCGAACACGCCCTTGCAGCGAATCTCGCCGGCCAGCACGACCTTGTTGGTGGTGGTCAGCGTCTCGCAGGCGATGCGCGCCTCGGGGTCCTTCGACAGGAACAGATCGACGATCGCGTCGCTGATCTGGTCGGCGACCTTGTCGGGATGCCCTTCGGAAACGGACTCGGAGGTGAAGATATAGGAACCGCGCATCACAGCCTCATAACGATATAAAGATGTCGTTATATGTGCCCTATCGCGCGCGGCGGCGGATGGCAATCGCTGCCGCGGCAAAGAGCAGGCCGACGAGCAGCGCCGTCCAATTGCCCAGCCGGCTGAACGGGGTCGGCGGCAGCGCGGGCGGCATCGGCACTTCGGCGGCGCCGGCGCGCTGGTGCGCGACGGCGGCGAGCAGGCGGCCGTCCGCGGCAATCACCGCGGAAATGCCGGTGGGCGTCGAGCGGACGATCGGCAGCCCTTCCTCGATCGCGCGCATCCGCGCCTGCGCCAGATGCTGCGGCGGGCCCCAGCGGCCGAACCAGGCATCGTTCGACGGATTGAAGATCAGCCGCGGCCGACGCGCTTCGTCGACGACCTGGCCCGAGAAGATGATCTCGTAGCAGATCTGGAAACCGATCGGTCCGAAACCGGGGACGGTGAAGGTGCGCGGGCCGGGGCCTTCGTCGAAATCGATGTCGCCGGGGACGAGGCGCGCGAGGCCCAGCGGCTTGAGCAGCCAGGGCAGCGGCAGATACTCGCCATAGGGGACGAGATGCGCCTTGTCGTAGCGGTAGAGGATGCGCGCGCGCGAATCGATCGCGAAGATCGTGTTGGCGGCGCCGCTGACGTCGCCCGCCGTATCGAATTTCAGCGCGGTGCCGCCGGTGAGCAGCACGTCGCGCGGGCCGAGCAGCCGCGCCATCCGCCAGCGCGTGTAATAGGGGCTGGAGAGCCCGTAGGCCCAGCGCGGGTAGCCGGTTTCGATGAAATCGCGCACGACGCCTTCCGGCCACAGGATCAGCCGCGGGCGCGGGCCCGGTTTGCCCGACAATGCGGCGAGCGCGTCGAGCACGCGCTCGCCATCGTCCGCGCTGCGCTGGTCCTGGCCGATATTCGGCTGGACAGTGCGCAGCAGCGGCGCGTCCGGCGCGGCGTCGGGCGCGCGGGAGAGGGGTGCGGCAAGCGCGGCGATCGCAAGGAGCGCGAAGACGCCTGCGGGCAGCGCCCAGCGCCGCTGTGGCAGTAGCAGCAACGCGGCGGCGGCGAGCATCGTCACGCCGGACAGCGCGTAGGTGCCGATCAGCGCAGCGAGGCGCGCGACGCCGATGACGGGCAGCCAGACGACGCCGATCGGGTCCCAAGCGTAGCCGGTGAACAGCACGCTGCGCAGATATTCGCTGCCGATCCACGCGGCGGCGAAGACGAAGGCGTATGCCGCGTCGGGCCGTCCGCGCCGCCCCAGCCGCCATGCCGCCAACGCCGCGAGCGCGGGAAAGATCGCAAGGTACAGCGCCAGCCCGACCGCGGCGAAATAGCCGAGCGCGGGCGGCATCTTGTCCTGGAAGTCGAAGGCGTGCTGGAACCAATTGTCGTTGACGGTGAAATGGCCGACGCCCCAGCACCATCCGATCCAGGCGGCGCGCTTCACCGTCGGCGCGGCATGGACGAGCCAGGCGATCGCGGCGAGGCCGATGAGGGTCAGCGGCCAGAGCTGCAGCGGCGCGAAACCACAGGCGGCGAGCGCCCCGAACAGGATCGCGAAAGGGGCGGGGCGGCGGGTCATCGGTTCTCGTCGTCTTTCGTCATGCCGGACTTGTTCCGGCATCCATCGCGCCGCAAGTCGAAACGCGCTGCTCTCTGCGGCACGGTGGATGGCGGAACAAGCCCGGCATGACGTTGATAGGTGACGCGTGCGTAACCCCGGCGTATCACATTTCCATGACCCTGCGCCCGTTCCATCTCGCCTTCCCGGTCCACGACCTTGGCGCCGCGCGCGCCTTTTACGGGGGACTGCTCGGTTGCGCCGAGGGGCGTTCGAGCGACCAGTGGATCGATTTCGACTTGTACGGCCACCAGATCGTCGCGCATCTCGACCCGGCGGCGCAGCCGGTGGCGGTGGCCAATGCGGTCGACGGCCATCACGTCCCGGTGCCGCATTTCGGCGTGGTGCTGACGATGGCGGACTGGCGGGCGCTTGCCGACCGGCTGGCAGAGGCAGGCGTGACCTTCGGGATCGCGCCGCATATCCGCTTCGCGGGCCAGATAGGCGAGCAGGCGACGATGTTTTTCCACGACCCGTCGGGCAACGCGCTGGAGTTCAAGGCGTTCGCGGACGACGCGATGCTGTTCGCGACGGATACACGGGAAAAGGAACCGGCATGAGCCAGATCGACGTCAACATCCCCCATCAGCTCGGCCTGGAGGGCGCGAAGGCGCGGCTCGACGGCGGGATCGGCAAGATCGGCAAGGTGATCCCTGGCGGCGCGATCACCGAGCAGCGCTGGGACGGCGACACGCTGCATTTCAAGGTCGAGGCGATGGGCCAGGCGCTCGCCACCCGCGCGACGGTGAGCGCGGACAATGTCCATATGGTCGTCGACGTGCCGATGTTCCTCGCGATGTTCTCGGGCAAGATCCGCGAGGTGTTGCAGCAGGAGGCGCCGAAGCTGCTGCGGTAGACGGCAAAAACCGTCATTCCCGCGCAGGCGGGAATCCAGAGTCGCTGACGGTTCGGCTGGATCGTGACGGTCGCCTGTCTGGATCCCCGCCTGCGCGGGGATGACCGCATCAAAGGTTTTACCGTTCCGTTCTCACCCCATATGCCGCTTGTCGAGCTTTCGCGCGAGCGTGCGGCGGTGCATGCCGAGCCGCCGTGCGGCTTCGGAGATGTTGAAGTCCGCGTCCGCCAGCGTCTGGTGGATATGCTCCCATTCCAGTGTCTTGATCGACGTCGGCGCGGCGGAGATGTCGACCTCCGCATCGCCGCCCTCGCGCGCGAAGGCGGCCTCGATATCGTCGGTGTTGGCGGGCTTGGTGAGGTAATTGGTCGCGCCGAGCTTGATCGCCTCGACCGCGGTCGCGATGCTGGCGAAACCGGTGAGCACGACGATCTTCAGCGCCGCATCGATGCCATGCAGCGCCGCGACGCAGGTCAGGCCGGAGGCGCCGCCCAGGCGCAGGTCGACGACCGCATGCGTCGGCCGGAACTGCCGTGCCGTTTCTTCGAGCCCGTCGGGCCCCGGCAGCATTTGGACGCGATAGCCGCGCCGTTCGAAGCTGCGCGCCAGCGTGCGGGCGAAACTGGCGTCATCCTCGACGACGAGCAGGCGGCGTGCGTCGGCGGCGGCGGTATCGGTCATGCATCCTCCTCGAGCGCGAGGCTGGCGAGCGGCAGCGTCAGCCGCGTCTCCGCGCCGCCGCCGGGCAGATTCTGCGCCTCCAGCGTGCCGCCGAGCGTGCGCAGCACGTTGGTGGCGAGGAACAGGCCGAGCCCCGCGCCCTGCCGCGGCTTGCTGCTGTTATAGGGGCGCCCCAGGCTTTCGAGCACCTGCGCAGGATAGCCGATGCCGTCGTCCTGCACCGACAGGATCAGGTCGTCGGCATCGGTCGCCGCGACGAAGGCGATGCGGGTAGCGGATGCCTCCGCCGCATTGTCGAGCAAGGCGGTCAGCGCCTGCGCCAGCGCGCGGTCGGCGACGATCGGGCGATCGTGGCCCAGACGATCCTCGAACGTGACGTCGCCCGGCCAGGTGTCGACGATGCCGGTCAGGAAGCGGCGCAGCGTCGTGCGTGCGGGCGCCTCGCCGGTCACCTCGCCGGCGGCGAACAGGATGCCCGACACGATCGCCTTGCAGCGCTTCACCTCCGCCTGCATCTCGTCGACCTCGGCGGCGAGGCGCGGATCGGCGCGGATCGCGCTTTCCGTCTTCCAATCGCCGAGCAGCACCGAGATCGAGGACAAAGGCGTGCCGAGTTCGTGCGCCGCGCCGCTGGCGAGCAGGCCCATGCGCACGATCTGTTCCTCCTCCGCCGCGCGCCGGCGCATTTCGGCGAGGTGCGCGTCGCGGCTGCGCAGGTTGGCGGCGATGCGCGTCACGAACAGGACGAGCAGCACCGCGGCAAGGACGAAGGCGAACCAGCTGCCCAGGATATAGACGGGCGACAGGCTGGTCGCGAGGTCGGCGGGGAGCAGCAGCGGGCGATGCTCGATCGCGAGAAGCGCGAACGCCGCGCCGGTGATGGCGACGAGCGCCCAGCTTGCCCAGACTTCGAGCAGCACCGCGCCCATCACGACCTGCAGAAGGTAGAGCAGCACGAACGGATTGGTGGCGCCGCCGCTGAGGTAGAGCTGCACGGTCAGCGCGGTGACATCGACGAGCAGGCTGCCGAACAGCTCCGCGTGCGTCACCGGCCAGCGCGCGAGCCGCAGCAGCGTGACGAGATTGAGGAAGACGAGGCCGCCGAGCACCGACACCATCGGGATGAGCGGCAGGCGGATGCCCAGCCAATAATGGACGACGACGATCGCCGCGAGCTGTCCGCCGACCGCCAGCCAGCGCAGCAGCACGAGCTGGCGCATATTGCGCTGGCTGGCGGCATCGGCGCGGGCGGGGGAGGGAGCCATGGTGTTCAGCTATAACGCCGGGGCGGCGGGTTGGCACGTGGCTGTATACGCCTCCGTTACCGTCGGCCTGTCACAGGGTGACGAGGACCGCGCTAGCTGCGCCGCCGCGCGCGCCAAGCCATGAAGGCGACGAGCGCGGCGAGGCCGAACCAGGTGATGGCGTAGACGAGGTGGTTGTTGGGGAAGCGCACCACGGTGAGCCCGCCGCGCGGCCAGCCGCTGGTCGGTTCGCGCGCGTCGATGAAATAGGGGGCGGTGCGGGCGAGCCCGCGCGCAGTGGCGATCGCGGTGACGTCGCGCGAATACCAGCGGTCCGCGGCAGGATCGTTGTGGCGCAGGAAGGCGCCGCGCGGCTCGGTGAGGCGGAGCAGGCCGGTGATGCGCTGCGGCCCAACGGGCGGCGGCGTGCGGCCGCGTAGCGTCGCCGGCAAGAAGCCGCGGTTGACGAGCAGGGTGAAGCCCGCGTCGGTATCGAGCGGAGTGACGACCCAGAAGCCGCCGCCGAACTCGGTCACCGCCTGGACATAGGTGTCGCGGCCGGGGCGATAGGTGCCGCGCGCGACGATCGGGCGATAGGCGTCGGCCTTGCCGATCGTCGCCCAGCGATCGGGACCGGGGACGGGGACGGGGGGCAGGCGGAGTTGCCGCTCGGTCTGCGCGATCAGCGCGCGCTTCCACTGCAGCCGCTCGACCTGCCAGATGCCAAGGCCGATCAGCAGCACGACGGCGGCCGCCACGATTGCCGTGGCGGCCAGGCGGCGGGGCGAACGGGAAGCCATCGCCCCGCGCGCGCCTACATGCCCGCCATCGCGCCGCTGCCCGGCATCATGTTGAGGTTCATGTGATACATGACCCACAGCGACCCCGACAGGCAGATGGCGACGATGACGACGGTGAACAGCAGCGCCATCAGCGTCCAGCCATTTTCCGACCGGGTGTTCATGTGCAGGAAGTAGATCATGTGGACGATGATCTGCACCAGCGCGAACGCCATGCAGAGACCCGCCGTGACGCGGTGGTCGGCGAAGGCGTTGGTCATCACCAAGGCGAAGGGGATGGCGGTGAGGATCACCGACAGGACGAAGCCGATCACATAATCGCGCATCGACCCGTGCGGCGCGCCGTCGTGGCCGTGCGCGTGATCGCCGTGCCCGTGATCGCCGTGGTCATGGCCGTGCGCATGGTTACCGGCGCTCATCGCAGCACTCCCAGCAGATAGACGAAGGTGAAGACGCCGATCCAGATGACGTCGAGGAAGTGCCAGAACAGCGACAGGCACTGCAGCCGGCGCTGGTTGGCGGGGATCAGGCCCTTGCGCCCGACCTGCACCATCAGCGTCACCAGCCAGATCAGCCCGAAGGTGACGTGGAGGCCGTGCGTCGACACCAGGGTGAAGAAGGACGACAGGAAGGCGCTGCGCTGCGGCGTCGCGCCTTCGTGGATCAGGTTGGCGAATTCGTAGAGTTCGATACCGACGAACGCCGCGCCGAACAGGCCGGTCACCGCCAGCCAGCCCTGCACCGCGCGCGCCTTGCCCTGGTTCATCGCCAGCATGGCAAAACCGTAGGTGATCGACGAGAGCAGCAGCATCGATGTGTTGAGCGCGACGAGCGGCAGTTCGAAAATCTCGTGTGGCTGCGGCCCGCCGGCGTAATTGCCGCCGTAGACGCCATAGGCCGCGAACAGCATCGCGAAGATGAGGCAGTCGCTCATCAGATAGAGCCAGAAGCCCAGCATCGTGCTGCCGCCGGCCGCGTGCTCGTGTTCGTCGAGCTCGTAGAAGATCGGCGCCTCGGCGCCGGGGGGGATGGTGGCTGTGCTCATGGGTCCTCAGGCTCCCGCGATGGCCAGGGCCGTGGTGCGCGCGTCTTCCGTCGCGGTCACCTCTTCGGCGGGAATGTAGTAATCGCGGTCGTAGATGAAGGTGTGGCCGATCGCGACCGCGAGGATGGCGACGAAGCTCAGCGCCGCCAGCCACCAGATGTACCAGATCATCGCGAGGCCGAAGACCATCGACAGGCCCGCCAGGATCACGCCCGAGCCGGTGTTGCTGGGCATGTGGATCGGGCGGAAGCCGGTGGTCGGACGCGCGGCGTTGCGGCTCCTCATGTCGTACCAGGCGTCGAGATCATGGACGACGGGCGTGAACGCGAAGTTGTACGCCGGCGGCGGCGACGAGGTCGCCCATTCCAGGCTGCGCGCGTTCCACGGGTCCCCCGTCGTGTCGGCCAGCTCGTGCCGCTTGCGGAAGCTGACGTAAAGCTGGACGAGGAAGGCGCCGATGCCCGCCGCGATGATCGCCGCGCCGATCGCCGCGATGATGAACCAGATCTGCAACGACGGATCGTCGAAGTGGCGCAGGCGACGCGTCACGCCCATCAGGCCGAGCACGTAGAGCGGCATGAAAGCGACGTAGAAGCCGATCGTCCAGCACCAGAAGCTGATCGTGCCCCAGAACCGGTCCAGCTTGTAGCCGAAGGCCTTGGGGAACCAGTAGTTGATCGCCGCGAACGTGCCGAAGATGACGCCGCCGATGATCACGTTGTGGAAGTGGGCGATCAGGAACAGCGAATTGTGCAGCACGAAATCCGCGGGCGGTACCGCGA
The DNA here is from genome assembly GCF_003355005.1 of Sphingomonas sp. FARSPH. Classification (NCBI taxonomy): domain Bacteria; kingdom Pseudomonadati; phylum Pseudomonadota; class Alphaproteobacteria; order Sphingomonadales; family Sphingomonadaceae; genus Sphingomonas; species Sphingomonas sp. FARSPH. The sequence goes on from NZ_CP029985.1 coordinate 2,227,263, forward strand.
GCAGCACGCCGGTCATGCCACCGATGACGAAGGTGATCATGAACGCGACCGTCCACATCATCGGCAGTTCGAAGCGGATGCGCCCCTTGTACATGGTGAAAAGCCAGTTGAAGATCTTGGCCCCCGTCGGGATGGAGATGATCATCGTGGTGATGCCGAAGAACGAGTTGACGCTCGCCCCCGACCCCATGGTGAAGAAGTGGTGCAGCCAGACGAGGTAGGCGAGGATGGTGATGACCAGCAGCGCGTAGACCATCGACGTATAGCCGAACAGGCGCTTGCCGCAGAAGGCCGCGGTCACTTCGCTGAACACGCCGAAGATCGGCAGGATCAGGATGTACACTTCCGGGTGGCCCCAGATCCAGATCATGTTCACGTACATCATGGGGTTGCCGCCCATGGTGTTGGTGAAGAAGTGCGTGCCGAGATAGCGATCGAGGCTGAGGAGCGCGAGCACCGCGGTCAGGATCGGGAAGGCGGCGACGATCAGCGTGTTGGTCGCCAGCGCCGACCAGGTGAAGATCGGCATCTTCATCAGGCTCATGCCCGGTGCGCGCATCTTGATGATCGTCGTCAGCAGGTTGACGCCCGACAGCAACGTGCCGACGCCCGCGATCTGCAACGCCCAGACGTAATAATCGACGCCGACGTCGGGGCTGTAGTCGAGCCCCGACAGCGGCGCCATCGCCAGCCAGCCGGTGCGCGCGAACTCGCCGACGAACAGGCTGGCCATGACGATCATCGCGCCCGCGACGGTCATCCAGAAGCTGAAGTTGTTGAGGAAGGGGAAGCTGACGTCGCGCGCGCCGATCTGCAGCGGCACGACATAGTTCATCAGGCCGGTGACGAACGGCATCGCGACGAAGAAGATCATGATGACGCCGTGCGCGGTGAACACTTGGTCGTAATGGTGCGCGGGCAGGAAGCCCTCGTTCGGGCCGAACGCCATCGCCTGCTGCGCGCGCATCATCAGCGCGTCGGCAAAGCCGCGCAGCAGCATGACGATGCCGAGCACCATGTACATGATGCCGATCTTCTTGTGGTCGACCGACGTGAACCACTCCTTCCACAGATAGCCCCACACCTTGAAATAGGTGAGCGCGCCGAGCACCGCGGCGCCGCCGATCGCGACCATGATGAAGGTCGCAACCAGGATCGGCTCGTGGATCGGGAAGCTGTCGAGCGTCAGGCGCCCGAAGATGGTCTTGAGCAGGGTATCGGACATCGTCGTCGTCCTACGAACGGGCGATCGCGGCGCGGCCGGCGAACGGCTGCGGCAACGGATCGGCCGAGGTCATGGAGCGGTTCGCTTCGGAACCGCGATCGTTGGTGCCGGGCGCCTGTTGGCGTGGGGCATTGCGGTGAGGGCTGTCGCCCTTTTCCTCCGGCGCCTTCAGGAGCGCACCCTTCGCCTCGCTGCCGCGCTGGTCGGGCGTGTCGTTGACGACGGCGCCGTGGCCGCCGCCGGCCTGCATGTCCTTCGTCATCGTGTCCTGCATGCACGATAGACCCGGCTGGACGCACATGCCGACCGCGCGGTCGAACAGCTGCGGCGTCACCGCGGCGAAGCGCATCGAAGGCACGCGTTCACTCGGCTTTTCGAGCTGCATGTAAGTCGCCGGGTCGAGCGTACGGCCCGACGTCTTCGCTTCCGACACCCAGCGCGCGAAGCCTGCATCGTCGACGCTGTCGACGGGGAAGTGCATGTAGGAGAAGCCTGCGCCACTGTAATTGGCGGACTGTCCCTCGAACCGGCCGGGGCGGTTCATCACCGCGTGCAGCTTCGTCTCCATGCCCGGCATCGTATAGACCATGCCGGCCATCGCGGGGACGTAGAAGGCGTTCATCACCGACGACGAGGTCAGGCGGAAGCGCACCTGCCGGTCCTGCGGCAGGACGAGTTCGTTGACCGTCGCGATCCCCTGTTCGGGATAGATGAACAGCCATTTCCAGTCGAGCGAGACGACCTGGATCTCCAGTGGCTTCGCCGACTTCGCCAGCGGCCGGCCCGGCGCGATCCGCGAGAGCGGGCGATAGGGATCGAGCGTGTGCGTGCTGATCCAGGTGAGCGCGCCGAGCGCGATGACGATCAGCAGCGGCGCCGACCAGATGACGAGTTCGAGCCCCGTCGAATGATCCCAGTCGGGCGCATAGTCCGCCGTCTCGTTGCTCGCGCGGTATTTCCACGCGAAGACCAGCGTCAGCACGATGACGGGCACGATGATGAGCAGCATCAGCCCCGTCGACCACAGCACCAGATCGGCCTGTTGCCGGGCGACGTCGCCGGACGGGTTCATCACCACCCAATCGCACCCGCCGAGTAGGGCGGGCGCGGCCACCGCGGCAGCGAGCGCGCGCAGCCGTTTGACCGGAGAGGAGGGATGCGGGGAGAAAAGCGGGGATGGTCGCATGGCCGTGCGCCTAGGCCTGCGCGCTGCACCGCAAAATAGGACATTTTGTCCTATCCCGCGGTGCAGCATGCAGCGTTAAGGGGGGACGCTTGCATCGGGACCATGTTAGGGTCCGGCGCGTTGTGACGGGGAGGTCGGGCGACCTCTTCGCGAAGACAGGATAGTGATACATGGCCGTTGCTTCCGCCCATTCCGCCCCGCTCGAACGCGACGCGCGTGCCGTCAACACGCAGGGCGAGCATCAGGTCCGTCCCGGCGAGATCGCGATCGGCGTGATCATCGGCCGGACGTCGGAATTCTTCGATTTCTTCGTCTACGCGATCGCCTCGGTGCTCGTCTTTCCGCAGGTGGTCTTCCCCTATCTCGACCGGCTGAGCGGCACGCTCTGGTCGTTCGCGCTGTTTCCGCTCGCGTGGATCGTGCGGCCGATCGGCACGCAGATCTTCATGTGGGTGGACCGCCAGCACGGGCGCGGCACCAAGCTGACGATCGCGCTGCTGCTGCTCGGCACGTCGACCGTGTCGCTCGCCTTCCTGCCCGGCTATGCCGAGGTCGGCAGCGCCTCGGGAGTGCTGCTCGCGCTGTTCCGCATCGGCCAGGGCCTCGCGCTCGGCGGCGCCTGGGACGGGCTTGCCTCGCTGCTCGCGCTCAACGCGCCCGAGAACAAGCGCGGCTGGTATGCGATGGTGCCGCAGATCGGCGCGCCGCTCGGCCTGATCGTGGCGAGCGGGTTGTTCGCCTTCTTCCTGTCGAACATGGAGCCGGTCGACTTCCTGTCGTGGGGCTGGCGCTATCCGTTCTTCGTCGCCTTCGCGCTCAACGTCGTCGCGCTGTTTGCGCGGCTGCGCATCGTCGTGACGCCGGAATATACCGAGCTGTTCCACAGTCGCGAACTGACGCCGTCGCCGGTGCTGCCGACGATCAAGGCGCAGTGGCGCAACATCATCATCGGCGCCTTCGCCCCGCTGGCGAGCTTCGCGCTGTTCCACATGGTCACGGTGTTCCCGCTGTCGTGGATTTTCCTCTACACCAACGTCAACATCGCCTGGTTCCTGGGCATCGAGATCGTCGGCGCGGTGTTTGGCCTGGGCGCGCTCGTCGCGTCGGGCCTGCTGGCGGACCGGATCGGCCGGCGCTCGCTGCTCGGCTATACCGCCGTCGGCATCGCGGTGTTCAGCGGCTTCGCGCCGCAACTGCTGCGCGGCGGCACGGCGGGCGAGCTGGTGTTCATGATCGCCGGCTTCATCCTGCTCGGCCTGTCGTTCGGCCAGTCGTCGGGCGCGGTGACGAGCAATTTCCCGAAGCGCGCACGCTATACTGGCGCGGCGCTGACCAGCGACCTCGCGTGGCTGTTCGGCGCTGGCTTCGCGCCGCTTGCCGCACTATTGCTCGCCAGCAGTTTCGGACTGATCGCGGCGGGCGGCTATCTGCTGTCGGGCGCGCTCGGCACGCTGATCGCGCTCGGCCTCAACAAGGAACTGGCGCGCCGGCTCGACTGAGCCGATCCATACGGAGGCGATCGCGCATCGATCGCCTCCGATCGGCCAGAAAATCATGGGCGGGCGGTCAGGGATTGCCGCCCGGCATCATGCCCCCGCCCATCATGCCGCCACCCATCGGGGTCCGGCTGCCGCCGCCCGACATCCCGCCATAACCGCCGCGCCGCCGGCCGCCCTTGCGTTCCCCGCCGCTATTACCGCCGCCGCGCACCTCTGCCCGGACGCGGACGTGGGGCAGTTCGTCCCACATCAGCTTGCCGTCGTGATTGGTGTCGAGCGCATCGAACCGCTGGCGCGCGGCGCGGGCGAATTCCATCGGGTCGACGCCGCGATTGAAGTTGCGGTCCGCGGGCGTCACCGGTTCGGGCAGGTCGAAATAGCTGAAGCGCGCCGCGCCGAGCTTGCTGGGATCGTAGAGTACCCCGCGCGTGCCCTGCACGTCCGCGCCGCCTTCGCCGTCCTGGCGCCGCGCGATGATGCCGCTGCCCCCCGCATTGCCCGATCGGACTTCGGGGGCGAGGACGTTCTCGTAATAATCGATGTCGTCGGGATCGATCTCGCCGTCGTTCTTGCGGTCGAGGATCTTGAAGAAACGGGTGGCGTCGGCGTTGAATTCGGCGAAGGACAGCGCACCGTCGTGATTGGTGTCGGCTCCGTCGAACCACGTCCGTTCGGGGTCGGGCGCCGCCTCCGTACCGCGGAACGGCTCGCCCATCGGGCTGATGAAGATGCGGCGCGACCCTTCCGCCGCGGCGCCGGACGCGGCGGTGACGATTGCCAGCAGCGGCAGGGCTAACGCGATTCGAGCGAGACGGCGCATGGAAACTCCCCGATGAAAAGCCGACGATAGCCCAACCATTGCGATGTTGCGGCGAAATGTCGGCCGGATTCGTCGCGGCGATGATAGGGTGGCCATACAGAGATTTCCCCGCAACAATCGCTTGGCAAGACCATGGGGCGATGACCATGCAGACCCAGATTTCCGACCAGCCCGCATCGATCCTCGTCGTCGACGATGATCGCGAGATCCGCACCCTGCTGACGCAGAGCCTCGGCGCGCGTGGATACCGGGTGCAGGCGGCGGCGAACACGCGCGAGATGGACGCGGTGCTGGAACGCGAGCGGGTCGATGCGATCCTGCTTGACGTGATGATGCCGGGCGAGGACGGCATCGCCGCATGCCGCCGGATCGCGCGCGACGACGGGCCCGCGGTCATCTTCCTCAGCGCGCTCGGCGAGGAGCGCGATCGCATCGTCGGGCTGGAAATGGGCGCGACGCATTACCTGCCCAAGCCGTGCAGCGCGCGCGAGGTGCTGGCGACGGTGCGCGCGGCGCTGCGCATGCGGCGCCAGGCGACGGCGGGGGACCGCGTCTGCCTGGGCTTCGATGGCTGGATGATGGACCTCGTCGCGCACGAACTCTTCGATCCCCAGAACGTGCTCGTCGGCCTGACCGACGGTGAATTCGCACTGTTGCGCGCCTTCGTCGAGCGGCCGCGTCGTGTATTGTCGCGCGAAATACTGCTGGAGGCGGCGCGCGGCCCCAATTCCGACGCGTTCGACCGTGCGATCGACGTGCAGATCAGCCGCCTGCGCCGCAAGCTGCGCTGCGGCGGCGACGAGATGATCCGCACGATCCGCAACGAAGGCTATCTGTTCGTCCCCGCCGTCGCGCGGGTATGAGCGCCGTGCGCGCATGAGCGGGGCGGGGGAGGAGCCCGCGCCGATCCCCGTGCTGCGGCGGATTGGCCTGTCGCTGTTCTGGCGGATATTCCTCGTCATGCTCGCCAGCGTGGCGAGCGTGCAGCTGGTGAACCTGGCGCTGGTCGTCTTCGTCACGCCGCCGACGCCGCATATCTTTTCCGTCGCGCAGGTGGCGAGCGCGCTGCGCCACGGGCGCGACGCCAGCGGCGAGATCGTGCTCGATCGTGAGGATGATGCGCCGGCGGGGCGGGGCCCGCGCACGCTGCACCTCGAACAGGCCCTCGCCGCGCAGCTGGGCGTGCCGATCCAGCGCGTGCGCGTCCATTTCGGCGGCCCGCCCGCGTTCCTCCGTCCGATCGGGCCGGAGCTGAGCGCGCGTCGCCATCCGCGTCCCGACGCGCGCGCGCAAATACTGTTCGGCGGCTTCACCGTCGCGGTGCGCGAGCCCGATGGCGACTGGATCATCGCGCGTGCGGCGCGCACCGGCCTCGAAAGCTGGCGGTGGCGCGCGTTGTTGTGGCTGTTCGCTGCGCTGGTCGCGGTCGCGCCCTTCGCCTGGGTGTTGGCGCGGCGATCGACCGCGCCGGTGCGCCTGTTCGCCGCCGCCGCGGAGCGACTGGGACGCGACCCGCGCGCCGCGCCCGTGCCGCTGGACGGCCCGACCGAGATTGCCGAGGCGGCGATGGCGTTCAACCGGATGCAGACGCGGCTCAACCGCTACGTCGAGGATCGCACGACGATGATCGCGGCGATCGCGCACGACCTGCGCACGCCGCTGATGCGCCTGTCGCTCAGGCTGGAACAGGCACCCGAATCGATCCGCGCGGCGAGCGAGGCGGACATCCACGACATGCAGGCGATGATCGCCGCGGGTCTGGCCTTTTTCCGCGATGCGACGCAGACGGTCGAACGCCGCGCGCTCGACCTGCGTTCGCTGACCGAAAGCATCGTCGACGATCTCGCCGATCGCGGTGCGGCGGTGACGCTGGCGGACGGCGACCCGCTGGTGGTGACCGGCGATGCGACCGGGATCAAGGCGATCATCGGCAATCTCGTCGGCAACGCGCTAAAATATGCGGGGGATGCCGCGGTGACGCTGACGCGCGAGGGCGATCACGCGCGTATCGACGTGCGCGATCATGGGCCGGGGATCGACCCCGACGACCTCGACCGCGTGTTCGAACCCTTCTTTCGCGGCGAACGCTCGCGCAACCGCGACACGGGCGGGATCGGGCTGGGGCTGGCGAGCGTGCGTGGCATCGCGCGCGCGCACGGCGGCGATGCGACGATGGCGAATCACCCCGACGGCGGCGCGCTCGCCAGCGTGTGGCTGCCGGTCTGATCGGGACGCGCGGGCGCGGGGCCCTGCGCGCCGAGTTCGTCGGCGATGATCCAGCGGCGGCTGAGCGCCAAGCGCATCAGGTTGAGCCCGCAGCTGCGGCAGCGGGCGCGGGCGATGCCGCCCGCCTCCCATTGCGTGCGACCGGGCCGATGGCGGCTGCGGCTGCAGGACGGCGTGGTCGAGGCCATGGCGAGAAAAGCACCTCCTTCGAAGGCGCCGTTTCTGCGCCCGGTGCCTTGCACGCGAATGTCCCGCCGTCCCGTGCGCGGAAATATCCGGGACACATCGCCGCGCTAGCGGGGGGGTGTCGGTGTGGTTCTCTCCCGTTCGACATCATCGACAGGTCTGGGCGCTCCCCGGTGCCCGGCCCTTCCGGGCTGTGAGGACCTCGTGGTCCTTGCAGCCCGGTCAGGCCGCCGGATCGTCGATCGGTGCCACCGCCAGTACGCGAATCGCGCCTTCACGACCGTTGAAGGGCAGTACGTCGCCCGGCTCCGCCCCCGCCAGCGCGCGGGCGAGCGGTGCCGAAAAGGCGATGCGATCGGCGTGCGGGTCTGCCTCGTCATCGCCGACGATCGCCAGCCGCCGCGTCCGCCCGCCCATCGCGACATCGACATAGGTGCCAAAGCCCACGGTGCCGTCTTCGGGCGCGAAGGTCGGCTCCGCGGTTGCACGCCGCGTCTGCCAGTAGCGCAGGTCGCGCCGCGTCGCCTGCACCGCCGCCTCGTCGTCCGCGGCGATGGCGGCGAGCCTTTCCTCCAGTTCGGCGATCCGCGCGGCGATGAGCGCCACACCTGCGCGCGTCACCCGGTTGGGGCCGGGGGGCAGGGGGATTTCGAACCTGGGTTCCAGAGGCTCGTCGTCGCTCTCGCGACGGAAGGCTACGCTCATGTCCATCCTCTCCGCCGCGCTGTCCCGGCGTGGGACGGCGCGGACTTAACCACCTTTACCGCTGGTCCAAATCGTAAACGGCGCGTTAACGCCTTCGCCATGACCAGACGCCTCGTCCTCACCAACGAAGCCGCCCGCCATCCTTTCCGGCGGAATCTGCCACCGTCCGTGACGCGCATCGCGCGCCCGCAGGGTGACGATCAGGACTGGAAGCTGTTCTGCCTCAGCTTCGCGGCCTTTTTCATCTGTTTCTACACGCTGATCTTCTGACGGGGTTCTAGGAAACGCGCGGCAGGGCGCGTTTCGACGCGGTGTCGGCCTCAGTCGCAGGCGCGGTGCAGCTTCTGCGCCAGCCACGCCGCGACGAGGCACATGGCGGCGACCAGGAACAGCATCTCCAGCGGTTGCACCCCCGCCGCGCTCAGACCCATCACCGCTGCCGACCCCAGCGTCATCGCGCCCGAATTGACGACGTTGTTCGCCGCGACGGTGCGCGCCGTCTGGTCCTTTTCCACCGTCGTGGTCAGGAACGCGTAGAGCGGCACGACGAACATGCCCCCAGTCGTCGCGATGGCGAGCAGGCACAGCATGATCGCGACCGCGCGCGGCTGCGCGACGAACGCGCCCCAATGGTACAATGTGCCGTCCGGCGCCGGCGTCCAGCCGTGGCACAGGAACGAGAAGAGGATGACGAACGCGCCCATCGCGATCACCGACACCGGGGAATAACGCGCGCTGATCCGGCCGCGCAGCATCGTGTTGATGACGACCGATCCGATCGCGACCCCGACCGAGAAGACCGCGATCGCGCCGCTCGCCACACGTTCGTCCGCGGTCAGCACGTTCTTCACCAGCGGCGGGAAGATGACGATCAGCACCGCGCCGATCGTCCAGAAGAAACTGATCGCGCAGATCGACAGGAACAGGCGCGGGATGTGCAGCGTCGCGCGGATCAGCCGCCATGACGAGGTGAAGGGATTGTAGTTGATCGCGAGTTTCGGCCCTTCGCGCGGCGCGGGCGGCACCTGGCGCGCGGTGATCCAGCCGACCGCCGCGACGCCGAGTACCGCGATCGCTGCGCCCTCGATCGGGATCCAGCCGGCGACGACGGTGCCGAGCAGGATCGCCAGATACGTCCCCGCCTCGACCAGCCCGGTCCCGCCCAGCACGTCGTGCGGCGGCAGGTGCTGCGGCAGGATCGCGTATTTGATCGGCCCGAAGAATGTGGAATGGACGCCCAGGAACAGCACCGCCCCCAGCATCAGGCCGATGCCCAGCGTCGGCAGCCCCGCCCGCGCGACGAGCAGACCCGCCGCGCCCAGCAGCATGATGAAGATTTCCGCAGTCTTCACGATGCGGATGATGCGCGCCTTGTCGTGGCTGTCCGCCAACTGCCCCGCCAGCGCGGAGAAGAGGAAGAAGGGCAGGATCGCGATGCCCGTCGCCAGCGCGTTGAAATTCGCCTCCATCCGCGGATCGTCGAAGATCGCGTAGGTCGCAAACAGCACCATCGACGTCTTGAACAGATTGTCGTTGAACGCGCCGAGGAACTGCGTGGTGAACAGGGGCAGGAAGCGGCGTTGCTTCAGCAACCCCAAGGCATTCAACATGACGGACGCAGACCCCGGATGGTGACGGACGTGTCATCGGCATAGCCGAGCCGGCGAGCATCGCCAACGACTTAGCGTTTCGGGCAATGCAGCGCGCGGCGGGGCGGGCGGGCTCAATCGCAAGTTTTACCTCGGCACCCCCGCGCGATGGGTTCCGCCCGCCCGCGAGCGGCGATAGGAAGAGCCATGCTGACGCTGCCCAACCTGTTGACCCTGTCGCGGATCGTCGCGGTGCCGCTGCTCGTCGCGTTCCTGTGGTGGCCGCGGTGGGAGGCGGGGTTCGCGATCGCCTTCGCGCTCTACTGCCTGATGGGCATCACCGATTATTTCGACGGCTATCTCGCCCGGGCGAAGGGGGCGGTGTCGAAGCTGGGCATCTTCCTCGATCCGATCGCGGACAAGATCATGGTCGCGGCGGTCATCCTGATGCTGGTCGGCACGCGCCATGACGATGCCGCGCTGATCACCGGCGTCCACCTGATCGCCGCGCTCGTCATCCTGCTGCGCGAGATTGCGGTGTCGGGCCTGCGCGAATTCCTGGCGGGGCTGCAGGTGTCGCTGCCCGTGTCGAAGCTCGCCAAGTGGAAGACGACGCTGCAACTCGTCGCGTTCGGCGCGCTGATCCTCGCCGGCGCGTTGCCGGCGCAGGCGTGGATCAAAACGGTCGGGCTCGGCTGCCTGTGGAGCGCGGCCGCGCTGACGCTGGTGACGGGCTGGGATTACCTGCGCGTCGGCCTGAAGCACATGGACTGAGCGCGCATGGCGGTCGACATCCTCTATTTCGCCTGGGTGCGCGAGGCGATGGGCCGCGCGGCGGAGCGCGTGTCGCCGCCAGCGTCCGTGGCGAGCATTGCCGACCTCGTCGACTGGCTGGCCGCGCGCGATCCCGCCGCGGCCGCAGCGCTGGCCGATCGCGGGCGGTTGCGCGCGGCGGTGGACCAGATGTTCGTCGGCCTCGACGCGCCGATCGCGGGCGCGCGCGAGATCGCGCTGTTCCCGCCGGTGACCGGCGGATGATCCGCGTCCTCGTGTCCCGCGACCCGATCGACCTCGTCGCGGAGATGGGCCGCATCGAGGCGGCGGCGGGCGCCGGCGCGGTCGCGACCTTCACCGGCCTGGTTCGGCGCGATGCCGATGCGACGGGGGCGGTCGGCACACTGGAACTGGAACATTATCCCGGCGCGACCGAGGCGGCGCTGACCCGGCTTGCCGAGCAGTCGCTGGACCGCTGGCAACTGGGGGCGGCAACGATCGTCCACCGCGTCGGGCCGATGGCGCCGGGGGAGCGCATCGTCTTCGTCGCCGCCGCGGCGCCGCATCGCGCCGCCGCGCTGGCAGCGTGCGCCTATCTGATCGACCGGCTGAAGACCGACGCGCCCTTCTGGAAGCGCGAAATGCGCGACGGCGTCGCCCGCTGGGTCGAGGCGCGCGCCGCCGACGATGCCGCGGCGGCGCGATGGGAATAGCCGCCCGCCATCGTCAAGGCAGCGTCGGCGTCAGCACGCCATTGACGACGTGGAGCAGGCCGTTCGCCTGGCGCAGGTCGCCCGCCTCGACATAGGCCTTTTCGCCGCTGCTGCTGGTCAGCGTGACGACGCCGTCGGTCAGCGTCGCCACGATCGGCTGCCCCGCCAGCGTCATCAGCGTCGTCCGCCCGCCGCCCGCGGCGATCCGCTGCGCCAGCGTGGCGACGTCGATCTCGCCCGGGACGACATGGTTGCGCAGCAGCAGCGCCAGCGTCGGGCGATTGTCGGGGGCGAGCAGGTCGCGCGCGACGCCGGGTGCCAGCCGCGCATAGGCGGCGTCGCTGGGCGCGAACACCGTATAGGGACCCTGCGCCGCCAGCGTCGGCGCCAGGCCGCTCGCGCGCAGTTCGGCCGCCAGCGTCGAGAAACCGGGCGTCGCCGCGACCGATTGCGCGATCGTCGCATCCGGGCCGATCGCGGCGGGATCGACCGCGACCGGACCCGTCGTCGCCGTGACCGGCGGCGGCGCGACGCCCGGCGCGATCGTGGCGGGGGGCACGCAGCCGGGCAGCGCGGCAAGCAGCAGGATCGCGGCGCTGCGGCGCGGCAGATAGTGGCGGAACGAGGGATGCATGACGGGGGCTACGCCCGAACGGCGCGTGGAGTTGCGGGAAAGCGGCATTACTGGACCTGCGCGAGCGTTTCGGCGAGCAGCTGGAAATCGCGCTCGCGCGGTGAGGCGCGGCGCCAGACCAGTGCGATGCGGCGGACCGCATTTTCGGCCGCCAGCGGCCGCGCGACGATGCCGGTATGCTCGAGGATGCCTGCCTTGATCGCCATTTCGGGCAGCATCGTCATGCCGAGACCATTGTCGACCATCTGCACGATGGTGTGGAGCGAGGTGCCGAGCATCGTCGCTTCGGCGCGCAGTTCGGGTCGGTTGCAGGCGGCGAGCGCGTGATCCTTCAGGCAATGCCCGTCCTCGAGCAGCAGCAGCCGGTTCTCGTCGATCGCGGATGCCGGGATCGACGGCGGATCGCTCGGCATGTCGCCCGCCTGATAGGCGACGTAGAGCCGGTCGTCGAACAAGGTCTGCGACGCGACCTCGCCGCAGGCGAAGGGCAAGGCGAGGAGGACGCAATCGGTGCGTCCGTTGTGCAGCCCCTCGCACGCCGCGCCGCTCGGCTCCTCGCGCAGGAACAGCTTGAGGTCGGGGTAATCGGCGCGCAGCCGCGGCAGAATGCGCGGCAGCATGAACGGCGCGATCGTTGGGATGACGCTCATCCGCATGTCGCCCGACAGCGGCCGGCCGGCGGCGCGCGCGATGTCGCCCAGCTCCTCCGCCTCGCGCAGCACGCGGCGCGCCTTGTCCGCGATCCGGTCGCCGAGCGGGGTGAAGCGCACGACGCGCCGCGTCCGCTCGACCAGCACGACGCCGATCAGCGTCTCCAGCTCGCGCAGGCCCGCCGACAGCGTCGACTGCGTGACGAAGCATGCCTCGGCGGCGCGGCCGAAATGGCCGTTGTCCTTCAGCGCCACCAGATATTGCAGCTGTTTGAGCGTCGGCAGGTAGGTCGCGGCCATGGGTCGCCTTTATCGATGATCGCCTCGGTCGATCACGTTTGTGTCGATAACGGGGCGGATAGCCGCCACCGCCGGGCAATGCCAGTGCGCGCGCGCCGGGGGGTATGCGCGCGCGAGCGATCAGCCCTGCAGCGTCACCGTGCCGGGGAAATGCCGGTCGAGGTGGCGCCGGATGATCTTCAGGTTGCGCGTGTTCGATCGGAAGAAGAAATCCGGCACCGCGCCGACCCAGGGGATCATGCCCAGCGCCCAGTCGATGCCGACGTTGCCGAACATGCGCGCCATCTGCAGCTTCGACATGCCGAGGTTGCGCGCTTCCCACACCAGATACGATCCGATCGCCGCCGCGATCGTCGTGCCGACGACGGGGACCAGATCGAGCAGCACGTCGAGGCCGACGCGCCGGTTGGTGCCGGGGATGACGAACAACCCCTCTAGCAGGCGCTCCATCGCCTCGATCCGCCGGCGCACGGATGCGGCGTCGCGGCCGACGGGCATGGCGTTGAGAATAGCACGGGCGTCGATCGGGCGAACGCGGTCAGTCATGCCGCCTTAATTGGTGTCGGCGCGCAGCCGGTTCAACGGGTGCCACGCGCGCGCATTCGCCTGCCACTGGCGCAGCCGGATCGCGACGAGCGACCAGCGCAAGGGACGGGCGAGCGGGATGAAGGCGGCATCGCCGGTCAGGGCGACGTCCGCCGCCGCGATCAGCCGAGACCGGTCCGCCAGCGTCGGCGCGTCGCGTGCGGCGGCGATCGCGGCGGCGGCGTCCGCGCTGCACGGCCGGCATGCCTGCGCGAGGTACCAGCGCGCGCTGTCGTAGGGCGCGACGATGTCGATCAGGCGAAGGTCGGCGGACGCATCCGCATCGACCCGGCGCGCGGTGATCCCGGCCGACAACAGCGTTGCCGCGACCTGCGCGTAGACGAGCGTCCCGCCGGGGCCGCGAGGCAGCGCGACGGTCATGGTCACCGGCCCGCCGGAAAAGGCGGCGACGCGGCCGCGCAGGGCGTCGCGCCGCTGGTCAGGGGTGAGCAGCGACCAGCCTGGCACGGCCGGGGGGGCGGCCGAATCGAGCTGGTCGGGCAGCACGCGCTCGATCGGCTCCCACCCGGCCATCACCGCGCCGGTCAGCGCCGTGCGATCGATCGCGCCGGCGAGCGCGGCGCGGTTCGCGGGATCGGCCAGGAAGCCCGCGCGCCGCTCGATGGCGAGGCCGAACAGCCCCGCGGCAGGATCGATGCGGATATTGGCGGGCGCGACGCCGCCGATCGCGACGAGCGGCCAGTCGGCGAAGGTGCCGCCGCTGACCAGATCCGATTCGTGCGCGGCGAAGCGCACGATCGCGCGCGCGGCGCGTTCCCCGATCAGGCGCACGTCGTCCTCCGGCCGGGACTGGCGCTGGTCGTCGGGATCGGCGCGACCGGGGTCGAGCGCGGGGCGCAGCAGCGGGCTGGCGGTCGCGCGGACGATGCGCAGCGGCCCCGCACCGCCGCTACGTGGGCGCCAGAGCGCGAGTTCGGGTTGCGCGAACAGTTTGAGCAGGTCGGGGCGTGGACGGCGCAGCCGCACCTCGATCACCTGCGGTGTCATCACGACGATTTCGTCGACCGCGGTGAGGAAGGGGGCAAGCGGATTGCGTGAACCGGGATGCAACTGGTGACGGAGCAGCGCGACGACCTGATCCGCGGTCACGCCGCTGCCATCGCTCCATTGCGCATTGCGCAGCCGGAAGATGTAGCTCATCCCGTCGTCGATCACGATCCAGCGTTCGGCGAGGCCCGGTTCGATCTGACCGGATGCGTCGAACCGCACCAGGCCTTCCGCGGTCGCGTCCATCAGCAACCGCGCGGGCGTGTCGAGCGATTTGCGCGCGGGATCGGCGGCGCGGGGCGGCGCCCCGATCGCGCTGACCACGACGGCGCCGGTGTCGGGGCGCTGGTTGCACGCTGCAAGTGCGAGGACGAGCAGGGCAGGCGGCGCCAACCGCCATATCATGTGGGGCTGACGATGCGGCGAGGGGGCGTTGCGTCCTATCATCGTGTCGCCCGATCCTTTCCATCCTGCCCGCTTGCGATCCGATCGACGCTGTATCGCCTCACGCGGGCAAACGCGACCGGGACCGTCGCCGTACCGAAGCGGGACGGGCGGTATGGTTGACCGAAACTTTCATTTCGAAGTAAATTTACGGCCGGCTCGGTCCAAAGGAGGGCGTGTTGATCGAGACGGGGATTTTCCTGCTGCTGATGGTGATCGCCGCGGCCCTGTTCGTCTGGCGTCGTACGGTCGAACGCCGCATCCGCGCGCAGCATCGGCAGCGGCGCGCGGTGCGCGAGGCCGAATGGGAAAAGATGATCCGGGGGTGCGCGGCGGCATCGGACGATCGATCGCCATCGCATCTTCACTGAGTGCGGCGTGGCGGGCAGCCGCCGCGTCGTCGATCGTTGCGAAGCTGGCTGGTGCGGGCGGCGGGACTCGAACCCGCACTCCCGAAGGAAACCGATTTTAAGTCGGCAGCGTCTACCGATTCCGCCACGTCCGCACGCCGGATGCCGAAGCGCAGCTTGGCGCGGGCGTCAACCCGTCGCGATGCCCGGCGCTTGCGCGTCAGACGTTGAGTCGCGCGCGCATTTCCTTGCCGGGCTTGAAATACGGCACCCGCTTGGCATCGACGGCGACCATTTCGCCGGTGCGCGGGTTGCGACCCTGACGCGCGTCGCGCGCGCGGGTGGAAAAGGCGCCGAAGCCACGCAGTTCGACACGGCCATCCGCCGCGAGGCGGCGCGTGATCTCGTCGAAAAAGGTTGTGACGATCGTCTCGATATCCTGCGTGGTCAGCTCCGGGTTCTGGCTGGCCAGGTTCTGGATGAGTTCGGAACGGATCATGGCAGGCTTCCCGCGGACTTGGTTGAGCGATTGATACGCATCAACATGCGTCACGCATAGGTCCGAATCGGATTTCATCCGACAAAAAAAGAGCGAGGCCGGGACGTTTCGCGTCCCGGCCCCAACCTATGTTACTTCTTGTCGGCCTCGCCGCGCGCCTTGAGCGCCTCGCCGAGGATGTTGCCGAGCGTCGCGCCCGAATCGGACGAGCCATACTGGGCGACCGCCTGCTTCTCTTCGGCGATCTGCATCGCCTTGACCGAGAAGGTCGGCTTCTTCGACCGGTCGAAGCCGGTCACCATCGCATCGAACTTCTGGCCGACCTGGAAACGCTCCGGACGCTGCTCGTCGCGGTCGCGGCCGAGGTCGGTGCGCTTGATGAAGCCGGTCGCGCCATCGTCGCCCGCCTGCACTTCGAGGCCCGCATCGCGGACTTCGAGAACGGTGACGGTGACGACCTGGTTCTTGCCCAGGCGATCGCCCGCGCCCGCCGCGACGGGGCCGCCGCGCTCGAGCTGCTTCATGCCGAGGCTGATGCGCTCCTTCTCGGGATCGATGTCGAGCACGACTGCCTGGACGGTCTCGCCCTTGCGGTGCAGCGCCAGCGCGTCCTCACCCGACACGCCCCAGGCGATGTCCGACATGTGGACCATGCCGTCGACGTCGTTGTCCAGGCCGATGAACAGGCCGAACTCGGTCGCGTTCTTGACTTCGCCCTCGACGGTCGAACCCACCGGATGGGCGGCGGCGAACGCTTCCCACGGATTGTTCTGCGCCTGCTTGAGGCCCAGGCTGATGCGACGCTTGTCCTCGTCGACCTCGAGCACGACGACATCGACTTCCTGGCTGGTCGATACGATCTTGCCCGGATGGACGTTCTTCTTGGTCCAGGACATTTCGGACACGTGGACCAAGCCCTCGATGCCGGCTTCCAGCTCGACGAAGGCACCATATTCGGTGATGTTCGTGACGCGGCCCGACAGCTTCGCGCCGACCGGATACTTGGCGGATGCGCCGTCCCACGGATCGCTCTCGAGCTGCTTCATGCCGAGGCTGATGCGCTGCGTGTCCTTGTTGATGCGGATGATCTGGACGCGCACCGTGTCGCCGATGTTGATCATCTCGGACGGATGATTGACGCGCTTGTAGCTGAGGTCGGTGACGTGCAGCAGGCCGTCTATGCCGCCCAGGTCGACGAACGCACCGTAATCGGTGATGTTCTTGACGACGCCCTCGATGATCTGGCCCTCGTGCAGCGACTGGATCAGGCCCGAACGCTGCTCGGCGCGGGTCTCTTCCAGAACGGCGCGGCGGCTGACGACGATGTTGCCGCGCTTGCGGTCCATCTTCAGGATCTGGAACGGCTGCGGGATGTCCATCAGCGGGGTGACGTCGCGCACGGGGCGGATGTCGACCTGGCTGCCCGGCAGGAACGCGACGGCGCCCGACAGGTCGACGGTGAAGCCGCCCTTGACGCGGCCGAAGATCACGCCTTCGACGCGGTTGCCCTGGCTGAATTCGAGCTCGAGCTTGTCCCATGCGGCCTCGCGGCGCGCGCGGTCGCGCGACAGCATCGCTTCGCCATGCATGTTCTCGACGCGGTCGACATAGACTTCGACTTCGTCGCCGACCTTCAGCTCGGCCTTCTGGCCCGGCGCGGCGAACTCGCGCAGCGGCACGCGGCCTTCGGACTTCAGACCGACGTCGATGACGGCCATGTCGTTTTCGATCGCGGTGACGGTGCCGTGCACCACGCGACCCTCGAAGCTGTCGGCGCCGCCGAACATGTCATCGAGCATCGCGGCGAAATCGTCGCGGGTAGGTTGGGGCTGGGTAGCCATAGGGTTAGAGGTTCCTCAGGTTTATCTGTTTCCGGCCAAGCGGTTGGCTCCGCTGGTCTTGGCTGAAAACGCCGCGGCGACCCCATGCCGGTCGCGGCATCCATCGACCCGGTGGTCGCGACAGGCGGGCAATCGCGGATATGCGAAAAGGCGCGAAGGAATCCCTGCGCGCCACGCCATGCCGCGAACCCCAGGTCCGGCGGACCGCGGCGCAATACACGAAAGGGGCGGGCGGGACAAGTTTGACAATCCTTGCCATAAGGCGCAGGGTGTCGGGCATGGCCACCATGAACATCTCGCTGCCAGACGCCATGAAGGAATGGGTCGAGGCACAGGCCGAAACCGGCCGTTACGCCAATTCCAGCGACGTCGTTCGCGACCTCATTCGCCGCGAGCAAGTGCGCGCCGAAAAGATCGCAGCGATGCAGAAGATGGTCGACGAAGGCCGGGCGAGCGGTATTTCCACGCTGACGCCGGACGAGCGGCGTGCCGAAGCGCGTCGACGCGCAGGTGTCGATGTCTTTTAGGGTCACGCCGCGGGCGGACGAGGATTATTACGCCATCTATGCCCATGGCGTAGAACGGTTCGGCCGCGCGCAGGCGGAAGCCTATGCCGACCGACTTGACGAGAGTTTCGCGTTTCTCGCGGATCATCCTCGGGCGGCGCGGATGCGCTACGAGTTCGATCCACCCGTTCGGGCGTTGCCGGTCGGTGCGCATATGATCGTCTACGACGTCGAGCCAGACGACACCGTTGTCATCCTGCGCATTCCCCACGGCCGCGCCGACTGGGCAAACGACTAACGCGTCCGCGCCGCCTCGACGATCGCGATCGCCTTCTGCACGCTCGCCTCGATCGACAGGAAGCTGGTGTCGAGCGTCACCGCATCGGTCGCCTGCACCAGCGGCGCTGCCGACCGGCCGCTGTCGCGCGCGTCGCGGGCGCGGATGTCGGCGAGCACCTTGTCGAAACTGACGCTCGACCCGTGGCTCTTCAATTCCGCGTGGCGGCGCTGCGCGCGCACCTGCGGCGTCGCCTTGACGAACAGCTTCGCCGTCGCATCGGGCGCGATGACGGTGCCGATGTCGCGTCCGTCCAGCACCGCGCCGCCGTCCTGATGCGCGAACCGTTTCTGCCGCTGGAGCAGCGCCGCACGCACCAGCGGATGCGCGGAGACGACCGAGGCGAGCTGCCCGATCTCGTCGGTGCGCAGCGCGGGGTCGGCCAGCGTCAGCTCGTCGAAGCCGCAGGCCGCAACCGCGTCCGCTTCCTTTTCGGCATCGAGCTCCAGCCGCCTGACCGTCAGCGCGACCGCGCGATAGAGCAGGCCGGTGTCGAGGTGCGGCAGGTTGTAGTGCCGCGCCAGCGCCTTGGCGATCGTGCCCTTGCCGCTCGCCGCGGGGCCGTCGACCGCGATGATCATGCCGTCACCCATTGCGGGGTGGCGCCGAGCGCGCGGGCGGTGTCGACGAACGCGGGATAGCTGGTCGCGATCGGTGCGGCATCGTCGATCCGCACCGGTGACGCGCTGTGCATCCCTGCGACCGCCATGCTCATCGCAATGCGATGGTCGAGCAGCGAGGCGACCGCAACATCGCCGGTGCCGGGCAGGGGTTCGCCGTCGCGACCCTCGATCGACAGGCCGTCCTCGTGCTCGGTGACCGCCACGCCGGCGAGCCCGAGCGCCGCCGCCATCGCCGCGATCCGGTCCGATTCCTTGACGCGCAGTTCGTGCGCGCCGCGCGCCACCGTCGTGCCATGGGCGAAGGCGGCGGCGACGAACAGCACGGGATATTCGTCGATCATGCTCGGCGCGAGAGCGGCGGGCACCTCGATCGCCGACAGCGGCGCGTGGCGCACGCGCAGGTCGGCGACGGTCTCGCCGCCGACGTCGCGCGGGTCCCGTTCCTCGATCGACGCGCCCATCATCCGCAGCGCGGTGACGAGACCGGTGCGCGTCGGGTTCATCAGCACGTTGCGGATCGTCACGTCCGACCCCGGCACGATCGACGCGGCGACCATCCAGAATCCGGCGGACGACGGATCGCCCGGTACGTCGATCTCCTGCGGCGCCAACTCCGCCTCGCCCGCGATCGCGATGACGCGGCCCTCCGCCGTCTCCTCCACGGTCAGGTCCGCGCCGAAGCCGCGCAGCATCCGCTCGGTATGGTCGCGCGTGGGCACGGCCTCGATGACGCGCGTGATGCCGGGGGTGTTCAGCCCGGCGAGCAGGATCGCAGACTTCACCTGCGCCGATGCGACGGGCAGCGTATAGGTGATCGGCACCGCCGGGCAGAGGCCGCGCATCGTCAGCGGCAGGCGGCCGCCCGATCCGTCAGGGCCAGGGCTGGTTGTGAAGTCCGCGCCCATCCGTGCGAGCGGATCGGTGACGCGCGCCATCGGCCGCTTCGACAGGCTGGCGTCGCCGACGAAGGTCGCGGTGATCGCATGGCTGGCGACCAGTCCCATCAACAGCCGCGTCGACGTGCCCGAATTGCCCATGTCGAGCGCGGTCTCGGGCTGCAGCAGACCGCCGACGCCGACGCCTTCGACCGTCCAGCTGCCGTCGTCGCCGCGCGTGATCGTCGCGCCCATCGCGCGCATCGCCGCCGCGGTGGCGAGCACGTCCTCGCCCTCCAGCAGGCCGCGGATGCGGCTGGTGCCGACGGCAAGACTCGCGAACATCAAGGCACGGTGGCTGATCGACTTGTCGCCCGGAACGGTGACGGTGCCGACGAGCGGACCGGCCGCGGCGACACTGAGCGGGCGGGGGGCGAACGAGTGGGCAGGGACGTTGGACATGGCTGGCCGCGGGCTTTGACAGTCCCCTTGCGCTATGGCAAGGCGCCCGCCACGTTACGGGCATCGGACCGGACGGGGGGCAACCTTCGGCCGCGACGACCCATTTTTCCGAAAGGCACACTGGCGGCATGATCAAGCCGGAATGGGGCACGAAGCGTACGTGCCCGAAATGCGCCACGCGCTTCTACGACCTCGAGAAGGACGATCCCGTCACCTGCATCAACTGCAACACGCAGTGGGTGCCGGAACCGATCCTCAAATCCAAGCAGCCGTTGCCGTTCGAGCAGGTCAAGCCCGAGGGCAAGGAAGCCGATTCCGATCTGGAAGGTGGCGATGAGGATCTGGAGGCGCTGAGCGCCGAGGACGAAGAGCCGTCGGCCGACGACGAGGTCGATCTGGGCGGCGACGACGACCTGGGCGTCGAAACGTCCAACGAAGACGACGAGCATTGATCGCTCTCCCGTCGCAGCGTCGTGCGGCGGGAATCGCGTGATGTGAAAAAAGGTGTGGCCGGCGGTGAAAACACCGCTTGCCATGCCCCGGCGCCCCCGCTAGTGGGGCGCCTCCCGGACGGATGGGGCCGTAGCTCAGCTGGGAGAGCGTCGCAATGGCATTGCGAAGGTCAGGGGTTCGATCCCCCTCGGCTCCACCATTTCGTCCCTTGCCCTGACATCGCCGTTCTGCCGTGAAGCATGCCGCCAGCGCGTGTCGCGACGCGTCATCCGGCGCGATGCGTCGGTCAGCCTTCCAGCGCCACTTCGGTATCCTGCTGCGCCTGACGCAGCAGCGCGAGCGTCGCATCGCGCGCGCCGGTGGGATCGGCATTGGCGATCGCTTCGAACAGGATGCGGTGCTGCGGCATCGGGTCGCGCGGCTGGCGGCTTTGCTTGTACTTGAAGAACGTCGTCCAGCGGACGGCCGCGGTGATGCTGCCCGAAAGACCCGCGAGCAGTTCGTTGCCCGCCGCCTCTAGGATCGCGGCGTGGAACAACTGGTCCGCCGTCTGCCCTTCGCTCGTCGCCAGGCCGTGCTTGCCCATCGATTCCAGCGCATGGCCCATCCGCGACAGGTGACGCGCGTCGCGCCGCGCCGCCGCCAGTTCCGCCGCGGCGGGTTCGACGATCATGCGCAGTTCGAACAGGTTACGCACGAACTCGAGCGGCGGCGATCCTTCGAACATCCAGGCGAGCAGATCGGGGTCGAGCATCGCCCAGCGATTGCGGTCGCGCACGCGCGTTCCCGCCTTGGGCCGGCTTTCCACCAGTCCCTTGGCCGCGAGCATGCGCAACGATTCGCGCACGACGCTGCGCGAGACGCCGAATTGTTCGGCCAATTCCAGTTCGCCGGGCAACACCGATCCGGGCGCATGCGTGCCGGTCGCGATCGCGACGCCCAGGCGATGCGCCAGCAGCGTGTGGGCGGGTTGCCGCCGGGGTGCCTCGTCCATCGCCGCCCAATTCCTCTCAAATGCGGACCCTAAGCGGCGATCAACCTTCGCCGCAAGCGCTTCCTGCCGGATGTCTCAGCGTGGAATGGCGCGCTTGACTTGCGCGATACTTGTCTGACAAGAATGCCGCTCAAGAGGGAGGGGCATGCGCATCGCCATGGCGAGCCGAAGGCCGATAAACCGCGATCCGCATCGCACGCGTCGCTTCGGGCCGATCGCGTCGCGCGTCCGTTCCGCTGCCGCTCCTTCCCGTATTCCCAGCCAATGGTGCGCGGCCGATGCCGGCACGACGGAGAACCGACCCATGCGTACCCTGCTGAGCGCGCTCGCGCTCGTCCTCGCTGCGCCCGCGCTCGCGCAACAGGGGTCCGCGCCGGCGGACGGCGCGCCCGACACGGTGGTCGTGCACGGCGACCGGCCGGCGCCCCGGTTCGACAAGCGCATCTTCGGCCAGTTCGCCGAGCATCTGGGCACCGGCATCTATGGCGGCATCTGGGTCGGCAAGGGCAGCAAGGTGCCCAACGTCGAGGGTTATCGCCGCGACGTGATCGACGCGCTGAAGGCGATCCGCGTGCCCGTCATCCGCTGGCCGGGCGGCTGTTTCGCCGACGAATATCACTGGCGCGAAGGGATAGGCCCGCAGGCGAAGCGCAAGGTGAAGATCAACACCAACTGGGGCGGCGTGACCGAGGACAACAGCTTCGGCACCACCGAGTTCATGAACTATTCCGAGCTGGTCGGCGCCGAACCCTATGTGTCGGGCAACGTCGGTTCCGCGCCGCCGTACGAAATGGCGGAATGGGTCGAATATATGACCTCGCCGACCGGATCGAGCCTGGCCAAGGAGCGCGCCGCCAACGGCCGCAAGGCGCCGTGGAAGCTGACGATGTTCGGTCTGGGCAACGAATTGTGGGGCTGCGGCGGCAACATGAAGCCCGAATATGCCGCGGACGTCACGCGCCGCTATTCCACCTTCATCAAGATGCCCGAGGGGCAGCGCGTGATGAAGATCGCCAGCGGCGCCAATTCCGAGGATTACACCTGGACCGACGTGATGATGCGCGATGCCAGCGGGCATTTCGACGGGATCGGCGTCCATTACTACACCATCCCCTACGACTGGGATCGCAAGGGGGCTGCGACGGGATTCGACGAGGACGGCTGGGCGCGGACGCTGGCCAAGACGGTGAAGATGGACGACATCGTCACGCGCCATGCCGCGATCATGGACAAATACGATCCGAAGAAGCGCGTCGCGCTGCTCGTCGACGAATGGGGAACGTGGTACGATGTCGAGCCTGGCACCAACCCGGGCTTCCTCTACCAGCAGAATTCGCTGCGCGACGCGCTCGTCACCAGCCTGAACTTCGACATCTTCGCCAAGCACACGGACCGGCTGCGCGGCGCCAACATCGCGCAGATGGTCAACGTGCTGCAATCGATGCTGCTGACCGACGGCAACCGCATGGTGAAGACGCCGACCTATTGGGTGTTCGACCTGTACAAGGACTATCAGGACGGCACCGTCCTGCCGGTCGACGTGCAGTCGCACTGGTACAACAAGAACGAGTGGACGCTGAAGGCGGTGAGCGCGAGCGCGGTGCGCGGCGCGGACGGCGTCGTGCATATGGGATTGACCAACGTCGATCCGAACCGGCCGGCGACGATCACCGTCAAGCTGGACGGCGTGACGGGCAACGCCGTGTCAGGCCGCATCCTGACCGCGGCGGCGATGGACGCGCACAATACCTTCGATGCGCCGGATACCGTGAAACCGGCCGCGTTCACCGGCGCGACGCTGTCGGCGGGGACGCTGTCCGTCACCTTGCCGCCCAAGTCGGTGGTGATGCTCGACCTGCGCTGACGCCCGGGCAGAATAAGGGGGGGCGTCAGCGCCGCCCCCCTTGCCTTCCGGCCTTCACACCACCTGCGGCAGCTTCTCCAGATGCTTGTCGAGCGTGATCGGATAATCGCGCACGCGCACGCCGGTCGCATTGTAGATCGCATTGGCGATCGCCGCGCCGACGCCGCACAGGCCGAGCTCGCCGACGCCCTTCGCCTTCATCGGTGACGACATCGGATCCGCTTCGTCGAGGAAGACGACCTCCTGGTGCGGGATGTCGGCGTGGACGGGCACCTCGTAGCCGGCAAGGTCGTGGTTGACGAAAAAGCCGAATCTTTTGTCGACCGCCAGTTCCTCCATCAACGCCGCGCCGACCCCCATCGTCATCGCGCCGATCACCTGGCTGCGCGCGGTGGTCGGGTTGAGGATGCGCCCCGCCGCGCAGACCGCGAGCATGCGGCGCACGCGCACCTCGCCCGTCCAGGCATCGACGCCCACCTCGACGAAATGGCCGGCGAAGGTCGATTGCTGATATTGTTTGGCGAGGTCGCCATATTCCATCGCCTCTTCGGCGGAGAGACCGGCGTCGCCCGCTGCCTCGGCCAGGCTGACGCTGCGGTTGCCCGAGCGGACCTTGCCGCCCTCGAACGTCACGTCGGCGGAATTGAAGCCGAGTTTCTGCGCGATGCTGTCGCGCAGCTTGGCGCAGGCGGCGTAGACGCCCGCGGTCGCGCTGTTGCCGCCCCACTGGCCGCCCGACCCGGACGACACGGGGAAGGACGAATCGCCCAGCAGCACGACGACCTTGTCGAGCGGCACGCCGAGCATTTCCGCCGCGGTCTGCGCGATAACGGTATAGCTGCCCGTACCGATGTCGGTCATGTCGGTCGCGACGGTGACGACACCCTTGCGATCGATGCCGACCCGCGCCGCGGACTTCATCACCAGATTGTTGCGAAAGCCCGAGGCGACGCCCATGCCGACCAGCCAGCGCCCGTCGCGCACTGCGCCCGGCGTGGCGCTTCGCCGCGACCAGCCGAACCGATCCGCGCCCTGCCGCAGGCAGCCGACGAGGTTGCGCTGCGAGAATTTGCGTTCCGGCTTGGCGGGATCGACCTGCGTGTCGTTGACGATGCGGAACTGCACCGGGTCCATGCCCAGTTTCTCCGCCATTTCGTCCATCGCGATCTCGAGTGCCATCAGGCCCGGCGCCTCGCCCGGCGCGCGCATCGCATTGCCTTCGGGCAGATCGAGCACCGCGAGGCGCATCGACGTCAGCCGGTTGGCGCCGGCGTAGAGCAGCTTGGTCTGCGCCACCGCAGTCTCCGGGCCGCCGTCGGGCAGATCGCCGGATACGCTTTCATGCGCGATCGCGGTGATGCGGCCATCCTTCTCGCAGCCCAGGCGGATGCGCTGGATCGTCGCGGGCCGGTGCGTGGTGTTGTTGGCGATCAGCGGGCGCTGCAGCGCCACCTTGACCGGCCGCCCCGCCGCACGCGCGCCGAGCGCCGCCATGATCGCATCGGTGCGGACGAACAGCTTCCCGCCGAACCCGCCGCCGATATAGGGTGAGATCAGTCGCACCTTGTCCGCCGGGATGCCGAGCGTGCGCGCGACATCGCCCTTGCCCCAGTTGATCATCTGGTTCGACGTCCACAGCGTCAGCTCGTCGCCGTTCCACGCGGCGATCGAGGCGTGCGGTTCCATCATCGCATGGCTCTGGTCGGGCGTGGTGTAGCGTTGATCCAGCGTCACCGGCGCGGCGGCGAAGGCCTTGTCGAAATCGCCGACCCGGTCGACCGGCGGCGCCTTCGGCCCGCCGTCGCCCTTCAGCGGCGCGCTGTCCTTCTGCGCCGCAAGATCGAAGCGTCCCTTGTCGCGCGCATAATCGATGCGGACGAGCGCGGCGGCGGCGCGCGCCTGTTCGAACGTTTCCGCGACGACGACGGCGACGGCCTGGTGATAATGGTCGATCGCGGGACCGCCGAGCAGCTTGGCGGTATTCATCTTGCCCTTGCCGAGCGGGCCGGCCGTGTCGGCGGTAACGATCGCGAGAACGCCGGGCGCGGCCTTCGCCGCGGCAAGGTCCATCGACGCGATCCGCCCCTTGGCGATGCCGGCGCCGACGACATAGCCATAGGCCGCGTTGGGTGCGGCCGCATGCTGTTCGTAGGCGTAGGGCGCGGTTCCCGTCGTCTTGTACTTGCCGTCGATGCGATCGGTCGGCTTGCCGACCACCTGCATGCGGTCGATCGGGTTCGCGCCCGCGGGCGTGTCGAACTTCATGCGCCCTGCTCCTGCGTCACCGGTTGCTGTGTCGTGCCCGTGGCCTCATGGATCGCCGCGCTGAGCGTGCGCGCGACCAGCGGCACCTTGAAGGCATTGTCGCGCGTCGGGCGGGCATCGGCGAGCAGGCGGTCGGCCACCGCCTTCGCCCCCTGCGGCATCGCGGCTTCCGCCGCCTCGCTGCGCCACGGGCGCGGCGCGATGCCGCCGATCGCGGCGCGGCCGGTGCCGTCCTTCTGGATCACCGCCGCGACCGAGACGAGCGCATAGGCATAGGACGCGCGATCGCGCACCTTGCGGTAGACATGCGTGCCGCCCAGCGGGCGGGGCAGGGTGACGGCGGTGATGAGTTCGCCGGGCTTCAGGTTGGTATCGATGTGCGGCGCATCGCCGGGCAGACGGTGGAAATCGCCGATCGCGATCCGCCGCGTCGCACCCGCCCCGTCGATCGTCTCGATCGTCGCGTCGAGCACGCGCATCGCGACCGCCATGTCGCCGGGATAGGTGGCGATGCACGCATCGGACGTGCCGATGATGCCCAGCTGCCGCGAATAGCCGCCGATCGCGGCGCAGCCCGACCCGGGCTTGCGCTTGTTGCATGCCTGGTTGGTGTCGTAGAAATACGGGCAGCGCGTGCGTTGCAGCAGGTTGCCCGCGGTCGTCGCCTTGTTGCGCAGCTGGCCGCTCGCGCCCGCGACGATCGCGCGGGTCAGTACGCCATAATCGCGGCGCACGCGCGCGTCGCTGGCCAACGACGTGTTGGTGACGAGCGCACCGATGCGAAGGCCGCCGTTGTCGGTCGGCTCGATCCGGTCGAGCTTCAGGTCCTGGACATCGACGAGATGCGCTGGCGTCTCGATCTCCAGCTTCATCAGGTCAAGCAGGTTGGTGCCGCCCGCGATGAACTTCGCGCCCGGCGTCGCGGCGACCGCGGCAGCAGCCTCTGCCGGGGTCTTGGCGCGGGTGTAAGTGAAGGGCCTCATGCGCGTGCTCCCGCAACGTCGGCGATCGCCTCGGCGATGTTCGAATAGGCGCCACAGCGGCAGATGTTGCCGCTCATCCGTTCGCGCAATTCCATGTTACTTGGCCGCGGGGCGGCGGTGATGTCGCCCTGCACGTGGCTGGGCACGCCGGCCTTGATCTCGTCGAGCACCGCGACCGCGGAACAGATCTGGCCCGGCGTGCAATAGCCGCATTGATAACCGTCGTGGCGGATGAAGGCGGCCTGCATCGGGTGCAGTTTGTCGGGCGTGCCCAGCCCCTCGATCGTCGTGACCCGGTCGCCCTGGTGCTGCACCGCCAGGCTGAGGCAGCTGTTGATCCTCTTGCCCTCGACGATGACGGTGCACGCGCCGCATTGGCCGTGGTCGCAGCCCTTCTTGGTGCCGGTCAGGTGCAGATGCTCGCGCAAGGCGTCGAGCAACGTCGTGCGCGTATCGAGGTCCAGCGTCTGCTTGCGGCCGTTGACGGTCAGCGTCACCGGCATCGTCGCCGGTGGCGTGGCGACCGGGGCCTGCGCCTCGGCCTGCGACACGCCGGCCAGTGCGCAGGACGCCGCGCCGCCGACGATCACGCCGCGGCGCGACACCTGAGTCTCGTCCCCGAAGGACATAGTGCATGCTCCCTGTCCACCTGCGGACGCAGGCGCGATGATGGCGATGGATGTTGGCCCGGGAAAGCAGGACGCAACGCAACGTGGACAGTGAACGATCGGATCAGGGTGCGTGTTCCGTTGCGATCGAGAACTAATTTACGTCAGCCGCCCATCCGCCGATCGCCGATCGCGTCACCACGGCGCGCGGTGGCGATCAGCCGCGCATAGGCGCGTTCCGCCGGACCGTAGGTGTCGCCGGCGATGTCCATCAGCTTCGCGCGGTCGCGCACGACGACACGCCCGCGCAGGCCGCGCACCGCCTGTTCCGCCTCCAGTCGATGCAGCGCCTCGGTGATGCTCGACCGGCGCACGCCCAGCATCAGCCGGAATTCCTCATGCGTCAGGCAGATGTCCTCGCCGCTCACCCGGTCATGATACAGCAGGATCCAGCGTGCCATCCGGCGCTCGACGGGGTGGACCAGCGACGACACGATCGTGCTCGCCATCTGGATGTTGATGACGCCGACGAAGCGCAGCGCCGCATCGCGCAGGCTGTCGCTCGCCGCGATGCAGGCAAGGAAGGCGTCGCGCGCGATCCGCAGCGCGGTGCCGCTTTCCGCACGCATCACCACGTCGTGCGGCCAGTGCGTCTCGCCGAGCAGCAACGGCCAGCCGCTGAACCCTTCCAGCCCGATCAACCCCACCGCGAGCCGGCGGCCATCCGATTGCGAGTCGAGAAACGCCGCGACGGCGCCCTCCGGGAAATGCAGCGATTCGATCGGATCACCCGTCTGCGCCAGTTCGTCGCCGATCGCGAACGGCACCCGTTCCAGATGCGGCGCCAGCAGGGCGAAGTCGTCCGGGTCGAGGTTGGCGAGGAAGGAGTTGCGGATTCCATCGCCAGTTACGGCGACGGGAATGCGGAATTGGCCCTCGCGCGGATCGGTCATATCGGCTGTCATCGAACGCTGCCTAGAATAGCCCCCATTGCCTGGTCCAGCCCGCGCATTTTCTGCACGGTTTCGTACAGACAATCCGCCGGTCGCTGCAATGTTGGGACGATGCGGGCCGTTGGCAAGAATTTGCTAATGCGGTGCATTTCCGTCGGCAACGCTTCAATGGGCAGTGATGATGACCTTCAGTGCTGCGGCGCAAGTTGATCGCCTCTGGCGAGCAGGTGTTGCGTATCAGCGATGGTCGACCGCGTCGCACCCGTTTACGCGTCCGGATCGTTGGGTCGGTTCGCTTTCCCAGCCAGGATGATCGTGTCCATGATGCAGCCACCCGTCCGTTACGCCCCGTCCGTCGAGGTCATCGATCCGGAGGAAGAGCAGACGCATCGCGCGCTCAACGACGCGTTCGACATGATCCTGGAGCGGACCGCAGAGGATTACGGCCACGCCGTCCGGTCGGTCCACGCCAAGTCGCACGGCATCCTCGAAGGCGAAATGACGATCGATGCGGACCTGCCGCCGCATCTGGCGCAGGGGCTGTTCGCGACGCCGGGCACGCACCGGGTGATGATCCGCCTGTCGACGAATGCGGGCGACATCCTGCCCGATGCGATCAGCCTGCCGCGCGGCCTCGCGATGAAGGTCTATGGTGTCGACGGCGAGCGGTTGCCGGGCGCGGAAGGGCGCACGCAGGATTTCGTGATGGTCAACGGCCCGGTCTTCCAGGCGAAGACGGCCGAAAAATTCCTTGGCAATCTCAAGCTGCTCGCCAGGACCACCGATCGGATGGAGGGCGGCAAGAAGGTCGTCTCCGCGGTGCTCCGCGGCGTCCACAATGCGCTCGACGCGATCGGCACGCGCATTACCGCGGTCGACTCGCTGGGCGGCGCTCCCAATGTCGAGCCGCTCGGCGAGACCTTCCACAGCGCCACGCCGTTCCGCTACGGTGAGCATATCGCCAAATTCGCGCTGGTCCCCGTCGCGCCGGCCCAGGTCGCGCTGACCGGCAAGGTCATCGACATCGCCGGGCGCGAGGATGCGATCCGCGAAGAGGTGCGGGCGGAAATGCGCGATCCGGATGCGGTCTGGGAATTTCGCGTGCAGCTGTGCCGCGATCTGGAAAAGCAGCCGGTCGAGGACCCGACCGTCGCGTGGAACGCGGCCGACGCGCCCTTCGTCCGCGTCGCCACGATCCGCGCGGGGCGGCAGGACAGCTGGGACCCGGCGCGAGTCGAGGAGGTCGACGAGCGCCTGCGCTTCAGCGTGTGGACCGGCCTGGCGGCGCACCGGCCGCTTGGCAACATCAACCGCGCGCGGCGCGCGGCCTATCGTCACTCCGCCGATTTCCGTGCCCGTTTTAACGGCTGCCCCTATCACGAACCGATGGAGGCGTGACGCGCAACGCGCCTAGGCCGCGTCCTCGCGGGGGGCGGCAAGCGCGGCGTTGAGCACATGCAGCCGCTCGTTCAGCGCGCGCACCTCCGCCACGTCGAGCCCGCTGCGCGCTATCATCAGCGGGGCAAGACAGCCCGTCTCCCGCCAGCGCGCTTCGCCGAGGTCGGTGAGGCGGACGCGCACCTGCCGTTCGTCCTTCGGATCGCGTGTCCGCGACACCAGCCCCGCCGCCTCCAGCCGCTTCACCAGCGGCGTGATCGTGCTCGATTCGAGCGACAGCCGTTCGGCGATCTGGCCGATCGTGCGGTCCGGATGCTCGCGCAGCGCCTGCAACACGAGGAATTGCGGGTAGGTGATGCCAAGCCGGTCGAGCACCGGCTTGTACGCACGATTGATCGCGATCGTCGCGGTGTAGAGCGAGAAGCACAGTTGCGCGTCGAGCGGCAATGGGAGTGGGGAGGGAGTGGGTTCGCCGGCCATAGGCACGGCTCTAGCATGTAATGCCTATCGAGATAACTTTTATCTGGACAGTCGTATCGATCTCGCCTAAATAATTTATCGCGATAACGAAATTCACTTCAGGAGCCCAGCCATGTCGATTGACGTCAAATACAGCACCAATGCCACCGCCACCGGTGGCCGCGACGGCCACGCGCGTTCGGAGGACGGCCGCGTCGATGTCCAGCTGTCGACGCCCCGCGAACTGGGCGGTGCGGGCGGCGAGGGCACCAATCCCGAACAGCTGTTCGCGGCGGGCTATTCCGCCTGCTTCATCGGCGCGCTGAAGGTCGCCGGCCAGCAAATGAAGGTGAAGGTGCCCGACGACGTCGCGGTGACGGCCAAGGTCGGCATCGGCCCGCGTGCCGCCGGCGGCTTCGGCATCACCGCCGACCTGACGGTCGACCTGCCGGGGCTGGACCGCGCGCAGGCAGAGCAACTGGTCGACGCCGCGCACCAGATCTGCCCCTATTCGAACGCGACGCGCGGCAACGTCGATGTCGGCCTGACGCTCGCCTGAGCCAGCGTTGAACCACGGGCCGACGGTCCGCTGACGTACCCAAAGCGCCGGCGATCTCCACAAGGGGATCGTCGGCCCCTTGCGTTGGTTGCCCCTTGGCAAGAGAGCCCGAGGAGCATCGATGCCCGCCGATCCGCAGCAATCCACGACCACCCGCCTGTTGGGCGGTGCGCT
This sequence comes from Sphingomonas sp. FARSPH, assembly GCF_003355005.1. NCBI lineage: Bacteria > Pseudomonadati > Pseudomonadota > Alphaproteobacteria > Sphingomonadales > Sphingomonadaceae > Sphingomonas > Sphingomonas sp. FARSPH. The sequence continues at coordinate 2,258,010 of NZ_CP029985.1, forward strand.
CGCCGGCGTCGTCGCCGGGCTCGCCGCCTCCGCGGCGATGGACGCGTTCCAGGCGGGTGTCGCGGCGCTCCGTCCTGCGGACGGGTCCGACGGCGATCCCGCAACGGTGAAGGCCGCCGATGCGCTGGCCCAAGCGACCGTGGGACACAAGCTGGCCGCGACGGACAAGCCGCTGGCGGGCCAGGCGGTGCACTATGCGCTCGGGGCGGCGCTTGGCGTCGCTTATGGCATGGCCGCCGCGGTGCGGCCGGGCGTCACCGCGGGCCATGGCGCGGCATTCGGCCTGACCACCGCGACGCTGCTCGACGAGGTGGCGGTACCGGCGGTCGGGCTGGGCACAGCGCCGTGGCAGACGCCGCTGTCGACCCACGCTTACGGCGTCGCGTCGCACCTTGTCTTCGGCACCGTCACCGAACTCGTCCGGCGGCAGGTCGCCTCCGGTCTCGCGCCGCAGAACTGATGCGCGCGGGTTACCGCGCGGACACACGCCAGATCGTGTTGCCGACATCGTCCGCGACCAGCAGGGCGCCGCTCTTGTCGCCGATCACGCCGACGGGTCGGCCCTGCGCCTTGCCGTCCGAGTCGAGGAAGCCCGTCAGCACGTCGACGGGCTTCGCACCGTCGGCGGGAAAGCCGCGCGCGCCGAACGGCACGAACACGACCTTGTAGCCCGACACCGGCTTTCGGTTCCACGATCCATGCTCGCCGATGAACGCGCCGTTGGCGAAGCGGTCGCCCAGCTTCAGCCCGTTCGAAAAGGTCAGCCCGAGCGCGGCGACATGCGGTCCCAGCGCATAGTCGGGCCGTTTCGAATATTGCTGAAGGTCGGGGTTCGCCGGCTGGACGCGCCGGTCCGGATAGCCGCCCCAATAATACCACGGCCATCCGAACTGATCGCCCAGGCTCACCTGCGTCAGATAGTCGGGCGCAAGGTCGCTGCCCAGCATGTCGCGTTCGTTGACGACGGTCCACAATTGCTCGTTCGTCGGGTTGATCGCCATCCCCTGCGGATTGCGCAGGCCCGAGGCGAAGATGCGGAACGTCTTTTCCTTCGGCCAGACCTGCAGGATGTTGGCGCGGAATTTCTCCGCCGCCATACCGTTGTCGGCGATGTTCGACGAAGAGCCTACGCCGGTGTACAGTGTGCGGCCGTCGGGCGCGGCGATCAGCGTGCGCGCCCAGTGGTTGCCGCCGCCGGGAAGCTTGACCACCAGCTCCGGCTTCGCCGCGATCCGCGTCGCGCCGTCGCGATAGGGGACGCGCACGATCGCATCGGTGTTGGCGACGTAGAGCTGGCCTTCGAACAGCACCATGCCCGTCGGCGAATTGAGGCCGGTCATGAAGACGTGGCGCTCCTCCGCGATGCCGTCGCCATTGGCGTCGCGCAGCAAGGTGATGCGGTTCGCCGACGGCGCGCCCGCGCCCGCCTTGCCCATCATCCAGCGCATCACCATGCCCTCGATGCCGCCGCCGTTTCGCGCCGGGCTGTTCGTCTCGGCGACCAGGATGTCGCCGTTGGGCAGCTGATACAGCCAGCGCGGGTGATCGAGCCCCTGCGCGAATGCCTGCACCTTCAGCCCCGGCGCGGGGATCGGCGTCCTGCCGCCCTGCCAGCCGATCGCATCGGCGATCTTGAACGTCGGGATCGTCTGGTCGCGCGGGTCGGTGATCGTCGGGCGCTTGCCGGTCACCTGCGCGAAGGGCACGCGCGCCGTGTCGGGCCAGCCGAGATAGACGACGACGGCGATACCGACGACGAGGACGATCAGCGCGATGCGCAGCAGATGCTTCATGCCGCCACGCTAGGGGAGGGGCGGGGCGGAGACAATGACCGTTCCCGGCCCAAACCGGCCCGGAGGCGGATGCCATGGAACGGGCCCACACCCGTTTGGTTGACCACGGCCAAGCCTGTTCCGTCACCCCGGACTTGATCCGGGATGACGAGAAGGGACCCTATGTCGTCAACAGCGGCGATGTCCGCGCAAAAGCGGGCCTAGAACCGATAACCGATCGTCGCCTGCACCGTGCGCCGGTTGCCGTACCAGCACCAATTGTAATTGGCGAAGCAGCTGGTCAGATAGCGCTTGTCGAACAGGTTGGTCGCGTTGACCGCCAGCGTCATGCCCTTCAGCGACGGCGCCGCCTGCGCCAGGTCGTAGCGGGCGAGGGCGTCGAACACCGTATAGGCGGGCGTGTCGCGCGCGATGCCGTCGATCGGCGAAATGCCGGCATAGATGCGGTCGACGTGGCGCACCGCGCCGCCCAATGTCAGCCCGGCGAGCGGCCCCGTGGTCGGTGCCCAGTCGAGGTTGAGCGACGCGCCGCCACGTCCGACCGTCTCCAGCCGGCGGCCGACGCGGGACGGATCCTCGGCATCCGCGGTCACCCGCACGCTCTGCCGACTGTACGCCGCGCGCACCGCAAAGCCGTGCGGCAACGGCGCGGTGCCTTCGAATTCGACGCCGGTCGATCGCACCTGCCCGGTCTGGCGCGACACGGTGAAATCCGGGGTGGAGGTCAGCACGTTGGTCTGGTCGATGCGGAACCACGCGCCGGTCAACAGGATCGGCGTGCCCGGCACGGTGAATTTCGCGCCCGCCTCGATCTGCTTGCCCAGCGACGGGTCAGCGATCCCCGTGCTGCCGTCGCCGCGACGGACCAGCGCGGTCTGCGGCTCGAAGGACGTCGCATAGCTGACGTATGGGGCAAGGCCGAACGGCAGCGTGTAGAGCGCGCCCGCGCGCCAGGTGAACTTGCGGTCGTCCTTCGCGCCCAGCCCGGCCTGTTCGGCATGCGTCCAGTCGTGCCGGCCGCTCAGCGTGACGCGCAGCGCGCCGACCGCGATCTGGTCCTGCGCATAGACACCCTGCTGCCGCTGGCGGACCGCATAATTGCCCGCGAACGGATCGGGCACCGCGGCCGGCGTCTGCGGCACGGCCATCGTGCCATAGACGGGCGCGTAGACGTCGATCGGCGTCGCGGAGCCGAAGGCGAAGGCTTCGCGGGCATGCGCCACCTGCCGGTCGGTGCCGAACAAGAGAGTGTGCACCGCCGGCCCGGTCCGGACGCTGCCGGTCAGCTGATTGTCGTACGTCCAATTGTCCAGCTGTTCGTCGGTCGCATAGGAGGCGCGGCCGAAGCGGCGCAGGCCTGCGTCGAGCGGCGTGCCCGTCGTGTAGACGAGGCCGAGCCGAGCGGTGACATGCTGGTATCGGCCCGACGACCGCAACGCCCAGCCATCGCCGAAATCGTGACGGAAGATATAGGTCAGCGCCGCCTGCTCGCGCCGGAAGCGATTGCCCGGCTCGCCCGCGTCGAAGCGCGTCGGCAGCCGTCCGTTAGGATTGGCGATCAGCGTGCCGAGCGTCGGGAACACGCCATAGGTCCCGTTGTACGGATCGTGCGACCACGCGCCCAGCAGCGTGAAGCTGGTCGCGCGGCCGGCGCCCGCGGTGACCGCGGCGGACACCGTCTCGCGCTCGCGCTTGCCGAAGCGCTGCTGCGTCGAGGCGCCATTCGCGCTGCCATACAGCCGCCACAGCACGTCGCCGCCCGCCCGGCCGCCGATGTCCGCATCGACGCGGTACAGATCGTAGGTGCCGTACCTGCCGGCGATCGCGCCATACAGCGGCGTATCGATCGGCAGCTTGCTGCTCTGCGCGACGAGGCCGCCGGGGCTCGACTGGCCGTAGAGGACCGATGCCGGGCCCTTCAGTATCTCGACCCGGTCCAGCCGCGAGACGTCGACCTGCGGCACGGCGTATCCCGTCGGACTCTGGAACATCTTCAATCCGTCGAGGAACGCGGGGGCGTCGAAGCCGCGCAACTTGAACTGGTCGTACACCTCCGCGCTCGATCCACGCGTCTCGGGCGTGATGCCGGCGACGAAGCGCAGCGCCTGGTTGAGGTTTTGCAGTCCCAGCTCGGCGATATCCTCGCCCGTCACGACGCTGATCGACTGGGGCGTCTCGGCGATCGGCGTCGCGGATTTGGTGGCGGACGAGGCGCGGTCCGCTTCCTGCTGACCGGTGACGACGATGTCGGACTGGTCGGCGGCACGGCTGCGCTGCATCTGCACGTCATCGTCAGTCGCGACGGGAAGCGCGGTGCCGAGCAGCAGCGCGGTCAGGAAAACGGAGGACATATGGTTGAAACCCTTTCGCCCTGCGCTCTACTAATAATGAGAGTAGGTCGCAATAGCTTTTGCGTGTAATACTCGCCTCTCGAAACACTGCCAATGGACGCGGCGCTCGCCGGTCACGCGGAAAAGGCAATCTGTGGGGTACGACCTTCGCAACGCTACCGCGGTCGTGGGGGAGCGGGGCGGGGCGCGCGCTTCACGCTGCCGACGTGGCGATATGACAGGGGGCCGGGGCTATTCGCCACGCGGGTCGTCGGCGAGGAGCGAGTCGCGACGGCGCGCGGCCCGCGGGCGGCGATTACTGCGCGATCGATGCCGACCTGCTGTCGCGCGAACCCTGACGCCAGGGGTCACGCAAAAAGGCCGCCGACGGTGTCGGCGGCCTTCCTGACCCGCCCGGAGGGGAGCACAGGCGGGAACCGGTTGCGAACCGGGGCGCAGGCCGCCCCGGCGGGCCGTTAGACCCTGAGGTCGTAACGGTCCGCGTTCATCACCTTCGTCCAGGCCTGGACGAAATGCCGCGCGAACATGTCCTTCGCATCGTCGCACGCATAGACTTCGGCGATCGCGCGCAGCTGCGAATTGGAGCCGAACACCAGGTCTGTGCGCGACGCGGTCCACTTCTGTTCGTGCGTGTGGCGGTCGGTGCCGACGAATTCCTCGTCGCTGTCGTCGCTCACCTGCTTCCACGCCGTGCCCATGTCGAGCAGGTTCACGAAGAAGTCGTTGGTCAGCTGCCCCGGCCGGTCGGTGAACACGCCGTGGTTGCCCGCCTTCGGATGGTTGGTGCCGAGTACGCGCAAGCCACCGACCAGCACCGCCATCTCCGGCGCCGACAGGCCGAGCAACTGCGCGCGGTCGATCATCAGCTCTTCGGTCGGCACGTTGTACTTGACCTGCAGATAGTTGCGGAAGGCATCCGCCTTCGGCTCCAGCACATCGAAGCTTTCCGCATCGGTCTGCTCGGCGGAGGCGTCGGTGCGGCCTGGAGTAAAGGGCACCTCGATCGCGTGACCGGCGGCCTTTGCCGCCTGCTCGATCCCCACCGAACCGCCGAGCACGATCAGATCGGCGATCGACACCTTCTTCGCGCCCTTGCCGTCGAAGTCGGCCTTGATGCCTTCGTAGACGCCGAGCACCTTGGCGAGCTGTTCGGGATTGTTGACCTCCCAATCCTTTTGTGGGGCGAGGCGGATGCGACCACCATTGGCGCCGCCGCGATGGTCCGACCCGCGCCATGTCGAGGCCGACGCCCAGGCAGTGGTGACCAGCTCGGCGACCGACAGGCCGGAATTGGCGATCGCCGACTTAAGGTCGGCAATGTCGCCGGCGTCGATCTGCGGATAGTCGGCGACCGGGATCGGGTCCTGCCAGATCAGCTCTTCCTGCGGCACTTCGGGGCCGATCAGGCGGCTCTTCGGCCCCATGTCGCGGTGCGTCAGCTTGTACCAGGCACGCGCCCAGACGTCGGCGAAATACGCGGGGTCGGCGCGGAACTTCTGGCAGATCGCATTGTACGCAGGGTCGACCTTCAGCGCCATATCCGCGGTGGTCATCATCGTCGGCACGCGCTTGCCCGCGGTGTGCGCGGCGGGGGCAAGCGTGTCGTCGGGATCGCCGACCGGGTGCCACTGGTGCGCACCGGCGGGGCTCTTCGTCAGCTCATATTCGTGATCGAAGAGCATGTCGAAATAGCTCATGTCCCACGTCGTCGGCGTCGGCGTCCACGCGCCCTCGATGCCGCTGGTGATCGTATGATCGCCCATGCCGCTCTCGTGCGTCGATGCCCAGCCGAGGCCCTGCGCCGCGATGTCCGCACCCTCCGGTTCGCGACCGACGAGCTTGGGATCGCCCGCGCCATGCGCCTTGCCGAAGGTGTGGCCGCCGGCGGTCAGTGCGACCGTCTCCTCGTCGTTCATCCCCATGCGGGCGAACGTCTCGCGCATGTCGCGCGCCGACCCCTGCGGCATCGGGCAGCCGCCCGGGCCTTCGGGATTGACGTAGATGAGGCCCATCTGGATCGCGGCGAGCGGGTTTTCGAGCGCGCGGCCCTCCTGCTCCTCGATCCGGGTCTGGCCCAGCCATTCCTCCTCGGTGCCCCAATAGACGTCCTTCTCGGGCTCGAACACGTCCTCGCGCCCGCCGGAGAAGCCGAACGTCGGCCCGCCCATCGATTCGATCGCGACGTTGCCGGCCAGGATGAACAGGTCGGCCCAGCTGAGCTTGCGGCCGTACTTCTGCTTGATCGGCCACAGCAGGCGGCGTGCCTTGTCGAGGTTGCCGTTATCCGGCCACGAGTTGAGCGGCGCGAACCGCTGCTGGCCCGCCGACGAGCCGCCGCGGCCGTCGCCGGTGCGATACGTGCCGGCCGAATGCCAGGCCATGCGGATGAAGAAGGGGCCGTAATGCCCGTAATCCGCCGGCCACCACGGCTGGCTGTCGGTCATCAGCGCGGTGAGATCGGCCTTCAGCTGGTCATAGTCGAGCGTCAGGAATTCGGAGCGATAGTCGAAATCGTCGCCCATCGGATTGCCGCTGACGCCCTTCTGATGAAGGATGTCGACCGACAGCGCCTCCGGCCACCAGTCGCGCGAGGTGCGGCCCAAGAGGCTGCGCAGCGCGGCGGGGGTCTTCTTCGGGTCGCTGAGCGGGCTGCCTTCGGTAATCGCGTCCATGTCGCATCTCTCCTCGAACATCGTCGGCGTGCACGTCATCGCGCACGGCCAGCGGCATGGACGAGGTGGTAGCGCAGCCCCAACCATCGCGGAAACGCGGAATCGCGAACGTCATGATCGCTTTTTGCGATCAGCGGGGATGTTCGGCGCCGCGACCCGCCGGATCGCGGCGGTGGTCAGGCGTCCTCGACCTCGCGCGTCACCGGCGGATGCAGGCGCAGGCGGTGGATGCGGCGCTCGTCGGCGTCGAGCACCTCGAGCTTCCAGCCGCTGGGATGATCGACGCAGTCGCCGACGTTCGGGACGTGGCCGGCAAGCACCGCGGCGAGGCCGCCGACGGTGTCGACATCGCTGTCCGCCTCGCCCAGCCGCGCATCGATCGCCGCGGCGACATCCTCCAGCTCGGCGCGGGCGTCGACGTCCCAGGCGCCGCCGTCGATCGGCACGAGCAATTGTTCTGGCGCCTCGTCATGCTCGTCGGCGATGTCGCCGACGATCTCCTCGATCAGATCCTCGATCGTGACGAGACCTTCGGTCCCCGAATATTCGTCGAGCACCACTGCAAGGTGGACGTGGCTCGCGCGCATGTCGGCGAGCAGGTCGAGCGCGCCGCGCGACATGGGCACGTAAAGCGGCTCGCGGATCAGCGGGGCAAGGCTGTCCGGCCGCGGCGCGTCGGTCGCCAGGATGTTGAACACGTCCTTGATGTGGACCATGCCGATGATCGTATCGAGCTCGCCGCGATAGACGGGCAGGCGGCTGTGGCCGGCCTCGGCGAAGATGCGCACCAGATCGGCAAAGCTGGTCTTCTCCTCGACCGCGATGATGTCCGCGCGCGGCACGCCGACGTCGCCCGCGTCGCGCTCGCCGAAGTGCAACAGGTTGCGCACCATCTGGCGCTCGAGCTGGGTCAGGTCGCCCTTGACGTCGGGGGTGGGATCGCCCTCGTGCCGGTCGATCGCTTCTTCCAGCTGCGCGCGGAGCGAATCCTCCACCCGGCCGCCGGACATGAATCCCTTCAGCACCCGCCAGATGCTGCTGTCCTGCTCGCCGCCGTGCGCGGCGCTACTTCGGTCCTCGGCCATCGGTGTTCGTGTCAGTCCTCTTGGATCAGATAGGGGTCGGCGATGCCGAGCGCGGCGAGCGCCTGTCGCTCGATCTCCTCCATGCCCTCCGCCTCGTCGTCCTCGATATGGTCGTAGCCTAGCAGATGCAGGACGCCGTGCACCATCAAATGGGTGGCATGGTCGGCGACGCTGATCCCCCGCTCGGCAGCCTCCGCGACGCAGACGCCATGCGCGAGGACGATGTCGCCCAGCAGAAGTTCCCCATCGTCCGAATTCTGGCTGACCGTGTCGATCAGATCGGGCTGCACCATCGGAAAGGACAGGACGTTGGTCGGTTTGTCCTTGCCGCGATACTGGCGGTTGAGCGCGTGCACTTCGTCGTCCGACGTCAGGCGCACCGAGATCTCGACCGCGGCGGCGGTGTCCAACAGGTCGCCGTGCGGCGTCCGCTCGATCGCCGCGCGCGCCGCGCGGTCGGCGATCGCGTCCCAGTCGGTGCCCTCGGGCCACGGGTCTTCGCGGGTCAGTTCGATCTGGATCATCAGGCAAGGTCCGTGTGGCTGAAATCGTCGCCTTTGTAGAGGAGGCGCGCATCGTTCGTCTTGGCACAGGCGTAAGCGAAGCAATCGCCCATGTTGAGCCCGGCCCGGTGGCGACCCTTGCCATAGCGGGCATAGGCCTCGATGGCACGTCGCGACTCCTCCTCGCCGATCTCCACCAGGCGCAGCCCGGTTGTACGGACGACGCTATCCAGAGCGCTGGTCGCCTTTTCGACGGTTGTTTTGCGCAAGCGGACGATCGCACGCATCGCTTCCCACGCGCCAACCGCGCAATAGCAGCGGTCGTTGTGTTGCTCGATCGCGTCGGCGAATTCGTCTGCCTCCGCTTCTCCCTCCATGATCGCAACAAGGGCCGATGCATCGACGAAGATGGTCAATCGTCGTCCTCGTCGTTTAACGAATCATAGAAAGCCTTGTCCGCTTTCAGGCCCGTCGGTTCGCCCAGCGGATGTTCGTCCCGCCAAAGGCGCAGCCGCTCGCGCAGTGGCAGGAGCACGGTGTCGCGATCAAGTTCGTGTTGCAGGGCAAGCTTGACTGCCGCGGTCTTGGAGATACCCCGACGCCGCGCCAAGCGATCCGCCAGCGCGTTTGCTTCCTCGTCTTTGACGTACAGGGACGACATGGCCGATCCTTCCGTATATCCTGATAGGTAAAAAGGATATACCGCTTCGTCAACCGGTCGGCCCCTCATACGCTTCGACGATCCGGCCGACAATCGGGTGGCGCACGACGTCGGCGGCGGTGAAGCGGCACATCGAAATGCCCTCGACGCCCTCCAGCCGATAAGTCGCATCGGCGAGACCCGAGGATGCGACGCCGCCGGGCAGGTCGGTCTGATTCGGATCGCCGCAGATCACCATGCGGCTGTTCTGGCCGAAGCGGGTGAGGAACATCTTCATCTGCGCGGGCGTCGTGTTCTGCGCCTCGTCGAGGATGACGAAGGCGTCGGCGAGCGTGCGGCCGCGCATGAAGGCGATCGGCGCGATCTCGATCTCGCCCGACGCGATGCGCCGCTCCACCTGCTCGGCGGGCAGGCAGTCGTGGAGCGCGTCGTAGAGCGGGCGCAGATAGGGGTCGACCTTCTCCTTCATGTCGCCGGGCAGGAAGCCGAGCTTCTCGCCCGCCTCCACCGCGGGGCGCGACAGGATCAGCCGCTGGACGGACCCGGTGATGAGCTGCGCCACCGCCTGCGCGACGGCGATATAGGTCTTGCCCGTGCCCGCCGGCCCCAGCGCGAAGATCATGTCGTGGTGGGTCAGCTCGCGCATGTAATGCGCCTGCGCGGGCGTGCGCGGCACGATCGTCTTCTTGCGCGTGCGGATCATCACCGACGGCGCCGCGCCGCGTTCGGCGCTGACGATGCCGTCGAGCGTCGGCTCCGCCGCCATCGCGATCGATGCGTCGACGAGGCCGGTGTCCACCTCCTCGCCGCGCTGGATGCGCTGGTACAGATCGTTCAGCACGTCGCGCGCCAGCGCGACCTGCTCCGCCGTTCCCTCCAGCCCGACGCGATTGCCGCGCGCGGTGATGTAAACGCCCAGCCGGTTTTCCAGCGCGACGAGATTCTGGTCATATTGTCCGAACAACAGGCTGAGCAGCTGGGGCTTGTCGAACAGCACTTCCACCCGGCTGCGTTCACCGGACTGGGCGGGGACAGGCTTGCGGCTCATGCGGTCCTTTCGGTCGTAACAGGGGCCTGGCAACCCGCGGGACTGCGGCGCAACCAGGCGTAGCGACAATGTGGGAGCATCGGCCCCCGCCCGCCAGTCTGGCAGCGCATCTCGCGCGGGGACAGCCCCCGAATCACGCGCGCGTCACGATTGCGATGTCCCGAACATCGCCCTCGTACGTGCGATGCTCTCCCACCGTCGCACTTCGTCCTCGGCGACGCGGCGGCGCAGCGTATCGATGAACGGATGTTCCGGCGCGAAGGGAGGCAGGTCGTATTCCGTCCGTACGTCGGCGGCGACCGTCCAGGCCCTGACGCCGAGCCGCGCCGCGAGCCGCGCGCATTCGAACGGCGCCGCCGTCGGGCCGCCATAGGTCCATTCCGCCTGCACCTGTCCCTGCGCGCTTGCCCGCTCGACATGCATGCCGAGCGCTGCATTGGCGAGCGCGGGCCGCATCGCCCGTCAGCCGAGGTCGTCGGCTGGATATTCGGCAAGCGTCGGCAGGTTGGTTGGTTGGCTCGATGGGTCGCGCCGAAGCTCCGTGCCCATGTCGATCTCGGCGATGAGGTCGAGGCAATCACCCGCGAACCGCTCGAGCGCGATGGCGACGCGCAGCGCGAGATAGCGCGCCTGCGCCTGCGTCGTACGACGCTCTCCCCAGCTTTTCAGCACGTGGTTGACGCTGCCGCTGACGATCCCGCCGATGACGCCGGCCGGGCCGACGATCGTGACGAAATCGCCCAGCGCGGTCACGCCGCCTGCCGCACCCTGACGACGCCCGACAGCGAATTGGGGCCGGCGGCGACGAGTTCGACGTCGACGAGGTCGCCGATCGCGGCATCCGCCATCAGATGCACCGATTGCAGCCATGGCGATTTGCCCAGCATCTGGCCGGGCAGTTTGCCGCGGCGTTCGACCAGCACCTGGCACGTGCGCCCGACGGTGGCGGTGTTGAACGCATGCTGGTCGCGGTTGACGTGCGCTTGCAGCCGCTGGAGGCGATGGTCCATCACCGCCGCCGGAACCGCGTCCGCCATCGTCGCGGCGGGCGTGCCGGGACGCGGGCTGTATTTGAACGAGAACGCCTGGGCGTAGCCGACCGCGTCGATCAGGCTGAGCGTATCGGAAAACTCTGCCTCCGTCTCGCCGGGGAAGCCGACGATGAAGTCGCCCGACAGCGCGATGTCGGGACGCGCGGCGCGGATGTGGTCGATCAGACGCAGGTAGGAGGTGCGGTCGTGGCTGCGGTTCATCGCCTTCAGCACGCGATCGTTGCCCGCCTGCACCGGCAGGTGGAGGAACGGCATCAGGCTTTCGACGTCGCGATGCGCGTCGATCAGTCCCTGCGTCATGTCGTTGGGATGGCTGGTGGTATAGCGGATCCGCGCGAGGCCGGGGATACGATCGAGCGTGCGGATAAGGCTGCCGAGGTCCTGCCCGTCCTCTGCCCAGGCGTTGACGTTCTGGCCCAGCAGCGTGATCTCGCGCGCGCCGGCGTCGACCAGCGCCTTCGCCTCGTCGACGATTGCTGCGAACGGCCGGCTGATCTCCGCACCGCGCGTATAGGGAACGACGCAATAGGTGCAGAATTTGTCGCACCCTTCCTGCACGGTCAGGAAGGCCGACGGGCCGACGCGGCGTCTGGCAGGCAGCGCGCCGAACTTCGACAGCGCGGGCATGTCGGTGTCGAGCGCGGGCGCGCCCGCCGCCGCCTTCGCCACCAGGTCGGGCAGATTGTGATACGCCTGCGGGCCGACGACGACATCCACCTTGGCGCGGCGCACGATCTCCTCGCCTTCCGCCTGCGCGACGCAGCCGGCGACCGCGATCATCGGCGACCGGCCCTGTTCGCCCGCCACCTTGCGCAGGCGGCCGATGTCCGAATAGACCTTTTCGGTCGCCTTCTCGCGGATGTGGCAGGTGTTGAGCACGATGAGGTCGGCGGCATTCGCATCGTCCGTGGCGACGAGCCCGTCCTTCGCCATCAGTTCGGCCATGCGTTCCCCGTCGTAGACGTTCATCTGGCAGCCGAACGACTTGACGTGGAAGGTGCGTGGAGCAGGCTTGGCGGTCGCGGCGTCGACGGATGACGCGGGGCGGGCAGGCGACAGGGTATCGGCGGGGGCATGCATCGCCGCGCGCATAGCGGTTTTGCCTCTGCCTCGCCAGCATTGTGCAACGCGAGCGGCGGCGATGACGATGCGCCGCTTCGGCGCGCGCAGCCGGCCGTCGGGCGGCATCGACCTCCGCTATACGGCAGGCATGCGCCGAGCGAAGGTTCAGGCGGCGGCCGCCTCGGGCTGGAACAGCCACTCTTCCGCCTGGGCGAGATCGGGAAACAGCCGGCCGCGTCCCGCGGCGGCGCGCAGGATCTGCGAGCGGGCGAGCGATGTGCCGACGACGAAGGCGATCCGCCGCGATATCGTGACGGGATAGGTCAACAGGTCGGTGAAGAGCGCGACCGTTTCCTGCGACTGGATATTCATGCCCCGGATATCGACAAGGGTCAGATGCTGGTTGGGCGCGCAGGTAAGTTGCTGGAACGACACGTCGCGCTGGGCCCGAAAGGCCATTATGTCCTGCGGTTCGAAGAAGCCGTTCATGCCGATGCGGACGAGATCGTTCGCGACATCGACGTGGATCGAGAAAGAGGCCTGCATGGTGTTATTATTTAGTGATCGCGCGTTAGCGTTTGGTAAAATCCGACCGGAACGGATTAGTTTTTCGGTGCCGCTTCACCTTTTTTTTACAGTATTGCCAGTGCGATGCGGTCGCGCGCCGTCGCCGCGACCGCCTTGCGTCCGCCGCAGCTCGCCGGGTCGAAAGGCGTGAGACAGCGGAGGGTGGCGTCGAACCGGCCGCGCCGCCGCAGGACGCGTAACGCATGGGACTGTCCGGGTTCGTCGCCGACCCAGGCGAGTTCGGTGGTTGCGTCGCCGTAATCGATCCGGATTGGTTGGACCTGTGTCGCAGGCGGCGGCGGATCGAGCGCGGCGAGCAGCGATGCCTTGAATGGCAGCAGCGTCACCCCGTCGCCCGTCGTGCCTTCCGGAAAGATCGTCACCGCCCAGCCTTCGCCGATCGCCGCGCGCAACCGGGCGATCTGCTCCGCGATGCCCAGCCGATCCTCGCGCGAGACGAAGATCGTGCGGTTGAGCGTACACAGCCAGCCGATCAGCGGCACGCGCGCCAGCTCGCCCTTGGCGACGAAGGCGCTGCCCGTCGCGCCGGCGATGAGCAGGATGTCGATCCAGCTGAGGTGATTGGCGAGGAAGACGACGTCGCGGCGCAGCGGCGTACCGACGACGTGGATACGCGCGCCGACGATGCGCGCGACATTGCCCAGGAACAGTCGCGGCCAGGGCGAGGGCAGGCGGACCAGCCGCCACAAGCCGTGAAGCGCCAGCGCCGCGAGCAGCGCGACGATCAGTGCCGTAAGGCGGGCGGCGAGACGCAAGTTGCCGCCCACGACGCGCCGCTCAGCTCTTGCGGTCGAGGCTGACGCCGTACAATTCCATGCGATGGTCGACGAGGCGGAAGCCCAGCCGCTCGGCGATCGCCTTTTGCAACTGCTCGACCTCGGGATCGACGAATTCGATGACGCGGCCCGTCTCGACATCGATCAGATGGTCGTGATGCGCTTCCGGCGCAGGCTCGTAGCGCGCGCGGCCGTCGCCGAAATCGTGACGGTCGAGGATACCCGCTTCCTCGAACAGGCGCACCGTGCGGTAGACGGTGGCGATCGAGATGCCCGGATCGATCGCCGACGCGCGCTCGTACACCTTCTCGACGTCCGGATGGTCCTCCGCCTCGGACAGGACGCGCGCGATGACGCGGCGCTGTTCGGTGATACGCAGGCCCTTCTGGGCGCAAAGGGCTTCGAGGTCGATCTTGCGAGGCATGCGCCCATCCCTACCGCGATGCTCTTGTTGCGAAAAGCGAAACCGACTCGCAACAGCGTCTCCCTCTCCCAAATGCGGGAGGGGGAGCAAGGGGTGTAACAGTCCGTTTGTGGGGCGAGTTATTTGCCCGCCGTCTTGCGGGGCACGACTGCCAGCGTCCAGTCCCTCGACGGGACGAGGTATTTCGCGGCGGTCTGTTGCAGCGAGGCGGGCGTCACGGCGCCGAAATCGCGGCCGATGTGCTGCGTCGCCTCCAGCCGCGTCGGGTCGAAGGCGCTCCCCGACAGCTCGCGCATCCAGAACAGGCTGCTCGTCGCGGCGCGCTGATACAGCTGTTGCAGCGGCCCCTTTACGCGCGCCAGCTCGTCGTCGCTGACCGGATTCGCGGCGAGGTCGGCGGCGATCTCGCGCGACAGGCGGAAGAACAGCGGCACGTTGGCCGGCGCGACCTGGCTCATCGCCATCAGGCGCCCGCCGCCCGGTAGCCCCTTGGGCCATGTGCTCGCCACGCCGGGGCTGTAGCTGGCACCCGCCGCCTGGCGCATCTTTTCGAACAACCGGTCGCTGAACACCTGCGCCAGCACCTCCAGCTGCCGCGATGTGCCGCTGTCCGCCATGCCGGCGCCGGTCGGCCACGCGATCACCGCCGCCGCCTGCGTTTCCGGCCCATCGTGTAGGCGCACGATCGGCGTCGCGACGTGCGCGGGGAAGCGGACGGGCGGCGGCGGCGGCGTGGCGGCGCTGCGCGGCGGCAGCGCGCCGAAGCTCTTCGCCACCGCGGCGATCGCGGCATCGGCGTCGACCTGGCCGAAGACGTCGACCTCGATCGGGCCGCTGGCGAGCATCGGCGCCCAGAACGCCTTGAACGCGGCCGGGGTCAACGCGTCGATCGCCTTGGCATCGGGGGTGCGCCAGCGCGGGTCGCCGTCGTGGAGCAGCCCCTCGAGATCGCGCGACAGCACGCCGTCGGCAGACGACTGATAACCGGGAATCGCGGTCAGCGCCGCTTCCTTGGCACGCAGCACGGGCGCGGCGTCCCAGCGCGGCGCGGCGAGCTTGGCGGCGATCAGCGTCAGCTCGTCGGCATAATCCTTCGGGCTCGACAGCGCGGCGATCGAGAAAGCGTCGTCGTCGATGTCGAAATCGAGGCCGAGCTGGCGCCCCGCGGTCAGCTGGTCCAGGTCGTTCTGGCCGAGATTGCCGATCCCGCTTTCCATCAGCGCAAGGTCCCCCGACCAGCCAAGCGACTGGCGATCCGCAGGCAGCGCGTTGTAGCCGCGCCCGAAGCGCACGCGCACGAAGACGCGCCCCGTATCGTCGGGGTTGGGGAAGAGCAGCAGGCGCACGCCGTTGGCGAAGCTGACCGTTTCCAGCGGCAGGCCCTGCGCCTGCTGGCGGGAGACGACCTTGCCCGGCGCACCGAGCGCGGGCAGCTTCGCGAAGTCGACCGACCCCTGCGCCGCGCGTTTCACGGTCAGCTGCGACACGTCGGCCTTGAGCGCGGCAGCGAGCTTTTCCGCCGTGCCTTTTTCCGCGGTACGCGTGTTGACCAGCGCGCGCGTCGCGACGCCGGTGAAGATCTTCTTCGTGGACGCAAGCACGGCGGCGGGGTTGAACATCCCGGCCTTTTTCGCATCGGCCAGGATGTCATACTGGTTCTGCGGCGCGGTCACGGTTTCGCGGATGTCGAGCGCGCCGGCCATGTCGTCCGCCTGTTTCGCGCTCGCCTCGACGCGCGCCGTCTCCACCGCATTGCGGATCGCGACCTCGTAATCGGCATATTCGCGGTCGATCTCGGCCTGCGTCGGCGGGGTCTTTTCCGCATCGGCGATCTCCGCGCGCACATCCTTCAGCGCCTGTTCCCATTTGTCGCCGACGGGCAGGATCAGGACGGTCGTCATGTTCGCCGATCGCGACCGGTCGTCGAGGTCGACGTTCGCCTGCACGAAACTGGCGCCGGCACGCGCGCGGCGCTCCAGTCGGCGGCTCAGCACCTTGGCGGCGATCGTGTCGACCATCCGGTTCTGGTTGAACGCCTTGGTGTCGTTGTTGAAGTGCCACGGGCGCACGACGCCCATCATGACGAGCGGCGGCAGGCCCGGTTCGACCAGGGTCGCGCTGGTCGGCTGCTTCGGATCGGGCTGGCCGAAATCGGGGTCGGCGGGGGCAGGGCCATTGCCCTTCCAGTCGGCGAAATGCTTGACGACGAGCTGGCCGAGCGTTGCGGCATCGACGTCGCCGGAGATGATGACGACGGCGCGTTCGGGCCGGTACCAGCGGTCGTGAAACGCCTTGATGCTCGCGCCGGTCGCCGCCTCCAGCGTCTTCAGCGTGCCAATCGGCGATCGGTCGGCGAGCGGTTGGCCGGCGAAGAACAGCGCGTTCATCGCATCGGCGAGGCGCACCTGCGGCCCCGGCTGTTCGCGCCGCTCGGCGAGGACGATCGGGCGCTCGGCGGCGACCGCGGCGTCGGTCAGCGTCGGCTTTTCCATCATGCCCGACAGGATCTTCAGGCTCTCGTCCAGCGTCTGCGGCGTCGCGGCGGGAAGATCGAGCTTGTAGAGCGTCTGCGTCGGCGTCGTCGAAGCGTTTGAATCGGAGCCGAAGGTCGCGCCGAACCTTTGCCACACACGCTTCGCCTCGCCGTCGGGAACGTATTCCGACCCGCGGAATGACAGATGCTCGATGAAATGGGCATAGCCGCGCTGGCTGTCCGACTCGTTGAGCGAGCCTGCGTCGATGCGCACGCGGATCGACACCTGCCCCGGCGGGACGCCGTTCTTGCGCACCGCGTAGCGCAGGCCGTTGGGCAGCGTGCCGAAGCTCCACGCCGGGTCGGGCGGCAGGTCGCTGCCCTTGTACAGCCACGCGCCGGTGTCGACCTTTACGGCCGGCGTCGCGGCCGGGCCGGTCTGGCCGGCAAGCGGGTTGGCGAGAGCGAGAAGCAGTACGGGCGCGAGCGCGCGGGAGAGGAACGCCATGGCTGAGGCTTGTAGCGTGCGCCGCTCCGCTTCGCCAGCCGCGCGCCCGTATCGCCGGGCGACCGCGAAGACACCGCGCGAAAGCCATGTTTTCGCCCCGGTCGCGCGATAGTCCCCGTCGTCATTGGGGTTAGCGCGACGCGATGCGCGACCCGGGGCCGGGCAGCGGAAAACCGCACCGGACAGGGACGAGCCGGACAGGGACGAGATGGTGCAAGGATGACGGCCGGCGCAAGCGACATCGGCATGCCCGAACACGACGGGGCATTGCGGCAGAAATTCGGCAGCGAGACGTGCGCCCGCCGACATCGTCCTGACATGCCGATTTTTGGCGGGACGCCGGCGGATCGGCCCCGTCCCGTGTCCGCCGGCGGCTGGCTGCGGGCGGTTATCGACCGGACGATCGCCGCCTCGTCCCTGGTTTCGACCGCGCCGGTGCTCGACATGCGCACCTTCGGCTGGACCGCGCTGCTGCGCGACCGCTGGCGGGCGATCCGCGACGAGGCGATGCGGATCGTCCCGCCTGCGCAGGGCGCGGTGCGGTCGGTCGCCTTGTGGGAACATGGCGATCGCGTCGTCGAGACGCTGGTGCGCTGTCCCGTCACCGCCGCCGCCATCGCGGCAATCCCCGGACTGGACGGCGCCTGTTTCGCGATCCTCGCGCCCGGCGCGCACGTCCCGGCGCGGCGCGGCGTCAGCAAGGCGTTGGTGACCTGCCACCTGGGGCTGGTCGTGCCGCGCGACGGCGATGTGCGGATGCGGGTCGGCGACCGCTATTTGCGGTGGGCGGAGGGGGAGACGCTGGTGTTCGACGACAGCTGCGCCCACGAAAGCTGGAACGACGCGGCGGCGATGCGGATGGTGCTGGAGGTCCGCTTCCGGAGACCGCTTCGCCAGCCGGGCCGCTGGCTCGCGGACGCGGTGCTGAAGGCGGCGCGGCGGGGTTAAGGATCTTCAGTCCCCCTCCCGCAGGCGGGAGGGGTTAGGGGTGGGCCGGTCCGGGCGATACGGATGGGTCCGTTCTGCAGGCACCGTATCGTCAGGACGGCCCACCCCCGACCCCTCCCGCAGGCGGGAGGGGAGGAAGATGGTCGCGACTCGCGTTACGAGCCCCACCATCGTTGCCCCCAGGAAACAAAGCCTTTCCGCCGCGCCGCTTGATCCGCCGCGCGCGCCGCGCCACATGACGGCGATGCTGATCGAAACCGAAGCCACGCCCAACCCGGCGACGCTCAAGTTCCTGCCCGGCCGCACCGTCATGGATGCCGGCACGCGCGACTTTGCCACCCCCGAGGAAGCGGAGGCGAGTCCGCTGGCCGAGGCGCTGTTCGCGCTCGGCGACGTCACGGGGGTGTTCTTCGGCCGCGACTTCGTGTCGGTGACCGCCGCGCCGGGCGTCGACTGGATCGGATTGAAGCCCGACGTGCTCGCCATCCTGCTCGATCATTTCTCCGCCAACATGCCGCTGTTCCGCGAGGCGCGCGCCGGGTTCAGCGTGCCGCCCGCGCAGGAGGATGTCGTCGACGATCCCGCCGACGCCGACATCGTCGCGCAGATCCGCGAACTGATCGACACGCGCGTGCGTCCGGCCGTCGCCAACGACGGCGGTGACATCGTCTATCGCGGGTTCGACAAGGGCAAGGTCTATCTGCGCATGCAGGGCGCCTGCGCCGGCTGCCCCTCGTCGAGCGCGACGCTGAAGAGCGGCATCGAGCAACTGCTGAAATATTATGTCCCCGAAGTCACCGAAGTGAGGGCGGTCTGATGTCCGAACCGCTGTCCGACGCCGCGCTCGACACGATCTTTCGCAACGCACGCAGCTACAACGCCTATCGCGACACGCCGGTCGACGAAGCGACGCTGCGCCAGATCTGGGACCTGATGAAATGGGGTCCGACGTCCGCCAACCAGCTGCCCGCGCGGCTAGTCTGGTGCGTCAGCGCGGAGGCGAAGGCGAAGCTCGCCGACTGCGCCGCCGACGGCAACAAGGACAAGATCCTGAAGGCGCCCGTCACCGCGATCGTCGCGATGGACGTCGAATTCCACGAACATCTGCCGACGTTGTTTCCGCACGCCGACGCCAAGTCGTGGTTCGACGGCAATCTGCCGCTGCGCGAAGCTTCCGCCTTCCGCAATTCGTCGTTGCAGGGCGCCTATTTCATCATCGCGGCGCGCGCGCTCGGCCTGGACACGGGGCCGATGTCGGGCTTCGACCAGGGCGCGGTCGACAAGGCGTTCTTCGCCGACCAGCCGGGCGTGCGTACCAACTTCATCGCGACGCTGGGCTATGGCGATCCGGCGAGCCTGTATCCCCGCTCGCCGCGCCCGGAATTCGAGCTTTTCAATCGCATCGTCTGACGGTGCGGGGACTTGTCGGCACGGCGCGGCTGCGACAAAGCGGCCAGCAATGACCGCCGCCCGCACGCTCGTGATCGACACCGCCACCGCCGCCTGCTCGGTCGCGCTGATCGACTCCGCCGGCGGTCCGGGCGGCGAGGCGCATGAGGTTGTCGGCCGCGGCCATGCCGAACGCCTGTTGCCGATGATCGCCGCGCTGCCCGGCGGCGGCCGGGCCGCGCATATCCTGGTCGACGTCGGCCCGGGCAGCTTCACCGGCATCCGCGTCGGCATCGCCGCCGCGCGCGCGCTGGCGCTGGGCTGGGGGGCGAGCGTTGCCGGCTATTCGTCGCTCGCGCTGATCGCGATGGACCAGTTCATGAGCGCGCAGCATCGCGGCCCGTTTGCGGTCGCGATCGAGGGGGGGCATGGCGAGGTGTTCGTGCAACGCTTCGCCGGCGCCCCCGATTTCGGCGCGACGGATGCCTTCGTGTCGCTGAAGCCGGCGGATGCGATCGCGCGGATCGGCGATCTGCCCGTGGTCGGCAACGGCGTCGCGCGACTTGCGGGCCTGCCACCGGTGCAGGTCGGGCCGGCGCTGCTGCCGAGGGCGGCGCTCGCGCTCGCCCTGCCGGAGGCGTATCGCGCGCTGCCGGCGAAACCGCTCTACGGCCGCGCGCCGGACGCCAAGCTGCCCGGCGGCCTCACCCCGCCGATACCCGTGATCTGATGGCGACGCGCGCGATCTCGCTCAGGACCGGCGATGCGCGCGACGTCGCGGTGGTGGATGCGCTGATGGCGGCGGCGTTCGACCCGCGTTTCGGCGAGGCGTGGACGCGCAGCCAGTGCCTGGGCGTGATGGCGATGCCGGGCGTCAGGCTGACGATCGCGCAGGTCGACGACCTCCCCGCCGGCTTCGCGATGGTGCGCAGCGTCGCGGACGAGGCGGAATTGCTGCTGCTCGCGGTCGCGCCGCCCTATCGCCGGCGCGGCGTCGCGGGGGCCTTGCTGCGCGCGGTGATCGCAGAGGCGCAGGGCGCGGGCATAGCCACGCTGCATCTTGAGGTGCGCGCGGGCAACGACGCGGTGCGCCTGTACGAGACGCACGGCTTCGCCAAGGTCGGCGAACGTCGCGGCTATTACCGCGGCCGGACGGGTGAAAGCTTCGACGCGCACACGTACCGCCGCGCGATCTGACGCCGCCCGGCGTCGCGGTTCACCCCGCGATGCGCGCGGTCGCCACCGCATTCTGGAACAGGGCGTCGAGCGCGGTGTAGATGTCCTGGTCCGATGTGACCTTGGTGTACAGCCCCGGCGACGCGCACGACTTCAACGCGGGCTCGACCTGATACAGATAGGGCGCAACGTTCGCTTGCGACCATCCGTCATTGGCGAGCGATTGCGGCAGATACTCGGTGTACAGCACCGCGATGCGGATGCCGCGTGCCTTGATCATATCGCATTTGGTCGTGTCGAAGCCGATTTCCGGCCGCCCGCCCGGACGCTGTTCGTCACGCATGCCGTCGGTGATGACGAACATCGTCGCCTGCGGCGGCGCGCCGTTGATGCCCGTGCCGGGATCGCTCGCGATCAGCGCATTCATCCGCTGAAACGCATCGCTGCTGCCCGTATCCTGGTCGTTCCAGCCGACATCGGTGGTGCTGCACGCCTGCGTCGGGCAGCCGTTCGACCAATACAAAGACGGCGTCAGATTGGTCGTGACGGTCGATGCCCCCTGCAGCCCGCGGGAGTCGTTGATGTCGTACAGGCTTTGGAACCCGCCGGCGCCATGGAAGCTGGCGATGCCCATCTTGTAGGTTGCGCCATTCTTGCTGGAGGTGCTGGCCGCGTCGGAGACGAGCTTCGACACCGCCGTGCCCTCTTCGTCGATCCTGAGGGTCAGCCCATAGGATTTGGCGACCCCGTACAGATCGGCCTGATTGCCGTTGGCGTCCGTCCCCTTCAGGTCGTTCACCGAATGACAGGCGAACTGGCATTGTCGCCCGTTGCTCGCCGCGACCTTCGCGAGGCCGGCGGTCGTCGTCGGCAACGCCATCGAGCCGGACACGTCGAGCAGCATGTAGAAATTGATGTTGGGCGCGGTGGCGTTCGTCGTCTGCGACGTCCCGCCGATGTTGAGCACGCCCATGCCGAGCAGGCGCGAGAACAGATTGTGCGAGGTCGCGGTATAGGTGACCGTCGCTGTCCGCCGGCCGTTCGCATCCGTCGGCGCGACCGCGGTGAGCGAGGTGATCTGGATCTGGTTTCCAGCGACCACCGCGGCGGCCTGCGTGTTGAACATCGTGATCGCAAAGCCGGCCGCCGTGCTGTCGGGGGCGGCCATGACGGGCTTGCTGACCGCCGTCAGCGCAGCGGCGTCCGCGATCGCGTTGAGCTTGGTCTGCGCCTTCATCGCGCGGGCATAGTCGATGCCCATGCCGACCGCGAACGACAGCGGCAGGAGCGCGAAGGCGAAGATCATGAAGGCCGCGCCGCGCCGGTCGGCGCGCAGGCGGGCGACGAATGAAGCCAGGCGCGTCATGACGGTCAGCATCCCGTACAGTCGATCTTGTTGGAGTTGCGCGGCAGCATGTAGAGCGAATCGCCCAGCTTCAGCGGCCCGACGAAGCCGAAATTCATCGGCGGTTTGTAGGCGTAGGTAACCTCGGCGAAGAGGAAATAGGCGCCCGGAATACGCATCGCCACTGGGATGGTGACGACCTGACCCGGTACGGCGGCGACGGCATTGTAACCGCGGCTCCATTGTACGGTCGTCTTCAATGTGGCGTCGGTCGTAACCTCGGTGATCCGGATGCTCGCCGCGCCGGCGGGATAGGGGGCGAGCACCTGCGTCGCGGCGGCGAGGTTGCTGTCGAGATCGCTGGCGGCGACCGATCCGCTGACGTTCTGCGCGACGAGATCGGCGACGGCGCGGGTCGCGATCGTCACCTTGCGGTTGCACGCGATCCCGTCCTCGATCTGCAGGCTGCCCATCCACAGGACGAGCATCACCGGCAGCATGACGGCGAATTCGACCAGCACCGTGCCGCGTCGGTCGCGTCGCAGCATCGCCGGCCGCGCGACGGGGCGAAGGCGCAGACTGATGCGCATCAGAAGTTTTCCGTCTTCGCGACCGACGTCGCGACCATCAGCCGTCCCTGCCGCCCCGCGCCCAGATTGCTGAAACTGAGGCCGAGCGGCCCCGTCTGGATCGGCCAGAGATACATCAGGCGGACCATCACGACCGACCCCTGGCTGCCCAGATCGTAGCGGAAGGTATTGGAGATATTGCCGTTCGAATCGAATGTCAGCGTCGGCACGGTCGTGCTCATCCCGCTCCAGTTCGGCGCGCTCGCCACCTCGACGTACAGGCGGTTGCATCGCAGGAAGCGTGGCACGCGCGCACAGGCGGCCTGGCGGAAACGCTCGGCAAGCTGCTGCTGGTTCATACCGGTCGCCTGCGCATCGCTCGCCTGCGCCTTGCCGGTCACCACGCTGCGCGCCGCCGCCTCGACGGCGGTTTCCAGCCCCTGCTGCGCGAAATAGATCAGGCTCGTCTGCAGTCCGGCGAGGATGAGCGCGATCATCGGTGCCGCGATCAACGCGAATTCGATCACGGAAACGCCCCGCCGATCCCGGGCCAACGCCCGCATGACGACAGGCCGCGGCACCGGGCCGGGCGTGTGTTTCGAAGGCGCGCTGCGAACCATCGAGTCGCACTGGCCGAAACGAAACTAAAATGGAGTAAATTTCGCTTTGAAATATTCCGCTGATCGGGTGTTTTGTGGACAGACGATCCATCGCGATCGGCTGCCAATCCGGACACGCGGATGCGCCGGTTGGGCGGGCCCGGACGGTCAAATTGCCCCCTCGCGCGGCAAACGGTCGCCCGGCCGCGCGTCAGCTGCGATACAGCGCGTCCAGCCGCTCGCCATAGACGTGACGGATGATGTGGCGGCGGATTTTCAGGCTGGGCGTCAGCTGCTCGTTCTCGATCGCGAAGGGGCCGTCGGCGAGGATGAAGCGGCGCACGCGCTCGGTGACCGACAGATCCTTGTTCACCCGTTCGATCGCATGGCCGATCGCGGTGCGATATTCGCTGTTCTCGGCAAGGCGGATGAAGTTGCAGGCGTCGCCGTTCGCCGCGCACCATTCCTGCGTCCATTCGGGATCGGGCACGATCAGCGCGACCATATACGGCTTGCGGTCGCCATAGATCATCGCCTGCACGATCTCCGGCTGCAACGTCAGCATACCCTCGATCTTCTGCGGCGCGACATTGTCGCCCTTGTCGTTGATGATCAGGTCCTTCTTGCGGTCGGTGATCTTGATCCGCCCGGCCGCGTCGAATTCGCCGATATCGCCGGTGTGCAGCCAGCCGTCCTTCAGCACGCGCGCGGTTTCCGCCTCGTTGCGCCAATAACCGTTCATGACCAGCTCGCCGCGCACCAGGATCTCGCCGTCGTCGGCGATGCGCACCTCGGTATCGACGAGCGGCGGCCCGACGGTATCCATGCGCAGGCCCGCCGACGGGCGGTTGCAGGAGATGACGGGCGCCGCCTCCGTCTGGCCATAGCCCTGCAGGAAAGTGAGGCCGAGGCTCTGGAAGAAGATGCCGATTTCCGGGTTGAGCGGCGCGCCGCCAGACACCATCGCCTTCAGCCGACCGCCGAACTTCTTGGAAATCTTGGGCTTGAACAGGGCGTTGACCGCGACCTGCGCGGGGCGGTCGATCAGCCGCAGCTTGCCCTCATATTGCCGCGCGCCGATCGCGAGCGCCTGGCCGAGCAACTTCTGCCCCAGGCCCCCCTGTTTCTCGATCGCCTTGCTGATCCGCGTGCGCAGCACCTCGAACAGGCGCGGCACGACGACCATGATCGTTGGGCGCACCTCCTCGATGTTGCTCGCCAGCTTGTCGAGGCCCTCGGCGTAATAGATCTGGCCGCCGAGCCCGATCGGGAAATGCTGGCCGCCGGTGTGTTCGTAAGCGTGGGAAAGGGGCAGGAAGGACAGGAACACCTCGTCCTCCCAGCCGAAATCCTCGGAGATGATGGTGCAGCAGCCGTTGACGTTGTGCAGGATCGCGCCGTGATGCTGCATCACGCCGCGCGGCGCGCCGCCGGTGCCGCTGGTATAGATGATGCAGGCAAGGTCGCCGCGCGCGAACGTCGCCTGCCCGGCGGCCTTGTCGGCGCTGGTCGGATGGTCGGCGATCAACTGGCGCCAGCTGTGGAAGTCGATACTCGCGGACGGCGCGCGCATCTCGTCGATGCCGATCACCGTCTGCCCCTGGTTCGACCGCAGCACCGCGGGCAGCAACGTCTTGGCCAGTTTGTCGGTCGACACAATGATCGCGCACGCGCCCGAATCAGCGATGATGTGCGCATGATCGCGTTCGGTGTTGGTGATGTAGGTCGGCACGGTGACGCAGCCCGCCGCCATGATGGCAAGGTCGCTGATGCACCATTCCGGCCGGTTCTCGCTGACCAGCATCACGCGATCGCCCGGCTTGATGCCGATCGCCTTCAGGCCGGCGGCGAGGCTGGCGACCTGATGCGCGGCGTCCGCCCAGCTGGTCGATACCCAGGCGCCGTTCTGCTTCGCCCATAGGAACGGGGCATCGCCCTTCTCGCGCGCGCGGGCGAAGAACATCGCGACCAAATTGGGGAAATATTCGAGCGTGCGCATCATTCTCTCCTGACGCCGGGGGCGCTGCGTGGCTGCCGCCCGTGCGATAGAACTATTCGGACGGGCGATTGGCTGCAGGGCCGATCCGGTCCGGTCTGGTTATCGTCCCGTCCTCGGCGATGGCGACGCCTTCGCTGCGCGGATCGGCCGCGCCCGTCCACCGGCCGTCCTTCCATTCCAGCGCATTGGCCTTGAGGCCGAGCGGCGCGACCTCGGTCCGTTCGCCGAGCGCGACGAGCGCGGGCTGCATCGCGGCGACCGGCGTGCCCGCCTCCAGCGTCGCGACGGGGCCGGGGGCGTAGACGAGCCCGAGCGCGATGGCGTCCTGCGCGGACAGATGCCAGTCGATCACCCCGACGATCGCCTTTGCGACCTGCGCGATGATCGTCGATCCGCCCGCGGCGCCGACCGCGAGCCGCACCCTGCCGTCGGGGCCGTAGACGATCGTCGGGGACATCGACGAGCGTGGCCGCTTGCCGCCCTCCACCCGGTTGGCGACGAGATAGGCGTCGCCGTTCTTTCCCGGCGCCTGGGGGACGATATCGAAATCGGTGAGCTGATTGTTGAGGACGATGCCGTCCATCGCCAGCCCGCTGCCCCACGGCCCCTCGACCGTGGTCGTCACCTCGACGACGTTGCCAGCGCGATCGGCGACGGCGAGGTCGGTGGTGCCCGCGACCTCGCTGACCGGCGCCTTGACGCGCGCGGGCGCGCCCGGCGGCGTACCCGCGGCGACGCTCGCCATCGTCGTGGTCGGAGAGATCAGCGCGGAGCGGCTGCGCAGATAGGCGGTGTCGAGCATGCCGGCGACGGGCACCGTCACGAAATCCGGATCGCCGACATACATGTTGCGATCGGCATAGGCGAGGCGGCTGCTCTCCGCGAACAGATGCCAGGCGGTCGGACTGTCCTTGCCGAGCGCGGTGAGGTTGAAACGCTCGAGCTGTTTCAGGATCATCAGCACGGTGATGCCGCCCGACGAGGATGGCGCCATGCTGCAGATGCGGTTGGCGCGATACGTCAGGCAGACGGGGGGGCGGGGCTTCGCGTCGTAGCTCGCAAGGTCGCCCGTCGTCATCTTCGACGGATTGCGCGTGGCGGTGTCGACGGTCGCGACCAGCCTCTGCGCCTCCGGCCCGACGTAGAAGCTGTCGGGGCCGCGGGCGGCGAGTCGTTCGAGCAGCGCGGCCTGCGCGGGGTTCTTCACCAGATCGCCGACCGCATAGGCGCTGCCGTCGGGTTTCGTCACCAGCGCGCGGCTTTCCGGAGCCAGGTGCGCGCCATAGGATGCGACCGCGTTGACGTAGCGCGGGCTCGCTTGGAACCCGTCGCGCGCCAGCCGGATCGCCGGTTCGAACAGCTTCGCCCAAGGCAGCTTGCCGCCGCTGCGATGCGCCAGCGCCATGCCGCGGATCGCGCCGGGGACGCCGACGCTGCGGCCGCCGGGGACGGCGGCGTCATGGCTCAGCGGGGTGCCGTCGGCGGCGTAGAACCAGGTCGGGCCGGCGGCGGCGGGCGCCGTCTCGCGCGCGTCGATCGCGTCGACCTTGCCGGTACGCGCGCTGTGCCGCACCCAATAGCTGCCGCCGCCCAGCCCCGAACTCTGCGGCTCGACGACGCCGAGCGCGAGCATCGTCGCGATCGCGGCGTCGGTGGCGGTCCCGCCCGCCTTCAGGATCGCCGCCCCCGCCGCCGCGGCGCGGGGATCGGCGGCGCTGACCATGCCCTGTACGGTCGGCGTTGACTTGGCGGGGGAGGCGGCGGGAAGCAGCGCGGCGGAGGCGGCAAGCGCGGTCAGGAGCGTCTTCATCGCACCAAACCGTAGCGGCATGACGGGGGAGGGCAAGGGCGGAAGTTGCCGTCTTCACCAGCCGCCGTCACCACCCTCCGGTACCGTCATCCCCGCGAAGGCGGGGATCCATACACGCTGTGGCGCATGATCCGCGCAACCTGCGCGTCTGGATGCCCGCCTTCGCGGGCATGACGGATGAGGCTTCATCAGGCGGCCGTGCCCACCGCCGCCGCGGCGCTCGCGAAACCGTCGCGGGCGAGCAACGCGTCGAGGTCGCGCAGGATGCGCGCCGGCAGGCCGGGGCCCTCATAGACCAGCGCGCTATACACCTGCACCAGGCTCGCGCCGGCGCGGATGCGGGCATAGGCCTCCGCCCCGCTGTCGATCCCGCCCGCGGCGATCAGCGGCAGCGCCGCCCCCGTCGCGGCGCGAAAATCGGCGAGCCGCGCCCTCGCGAGCGGTGCGAGCGGTGCGCCCGACAGGCCGCCCGTCTCGCCCTTGCCGGGGGAGGACAGGGGCGGGCGGCCGGTCGTCGTGTTGCCGATGATGATCGCATCGACGCCGTGATCGATCGCCGCGCGCGCGACCCCGTCGATGCCCGCGGCATCGAGGTCGGGCGCGACCTTCAGGAACAAGGGCGTCGCGCGCTTCACACCCGCGCAGGCGGCCAGCAGTTCGGCGAGCGCCGCGCCATGCTGCAGATCGCGCAGGCCCGGCGTGTTGGGGCTCGACACGTTGATCGTGACATAGTCGGCGTGGCGCGCGGCTGTGGTGACGCCCGCGACGTAATCGGCGACGCGGTCGCCCGCATCCTTGTTCGCGCCGACGTTGATGCCGATCAGCGCCGGGACCCGCCGCCCCTTCCCCCGCCGCCTCGCCGCCCGGACGTTGGCGAGCCCGGCGGCGAGACCATCGTTGTTGAACCCCATGCGGTTGATGACGCCGCGGTCGGCGACCAGCCGGAACAGCCGCGGGCGCGGATTGCCCGCCTGCGGCAGGGGGGTGAGCGTCCCGATCTCGACGCTGCCGAAGCCGAGCGCGGCGAGACCGTCGATCGCCTCGCCGTTCTTGTCGAGACCGGCGGCAAGGCCCACGGGATTGGGAAAAGCGAGACCCGCGACACGCGTCGCCAGCCGCGGAAAGGCGTCCGCGCGCACCCCGCCGGGCAACCGGCCGCGCAAGCGTAGCGCTGCGATCGTCAGGCCATGGGCGCGCTCCGGATCGAGCTTGAACAGCAGCGGGCGAGCGGCATAGGTCATGGCCACGCGCCTTCGCATCGCGTCCGGGCCGGTTCAAGCGTTTCGCACGTGCCATCCCGTCCACGCTGATCGGTTTTTCCGCGGTTGACCTGTGGCCCCGAACGCCTATCTGGCCAATCGGAACGATTTTGTCCGATTTGCGACGCGTTCGCAACTGGAAAGGAACGATGCGGCTCTCCAGCCTCGCCGATTATGCGGTCGTGTTGATGACCGCCGCCGCGCGCCTGTCGGACGCGGGGCGGCTCAACGCGACGCGCCTGGCGGAGGAGACGGGGGTGCCGTTGCCCACCGCGCAGAAACTGGTCAGCCGGCTGTCGGCGGCGGGGCTGCTCGCCAGCGCGCGCGGCACCGGCGGCGGCGTCGCGCTGGCGCGGCCGGCGGCGGCGATCAGCCTTGCCGACATCGTCGAGGCGGTGGAGGGCCCGATCCAGATGACCGCCTGCGTTGACGGCGCCGCGCTGGATTGCGCGATCGACCATCAGTGCCACGTCAAGCCGCATTGGGGCGTCGTCAACGCCGCGGTGCGCGGCGCATTGGCCAACGTCTCGCTGGCCTCGCTCAGCGGCGCAGCCTCCCCTTCGGCTTCCAACAGGACCCCGGCCTTCGCCGGGGCGGATGAGTGATATGGCGACCAAGAATGCCGAGGCCTATGAGGCCGTTTCGAAAAAGTACGAGTGGGGCTTCGCCACCGACATCGAACAGGACTTCGCGCCCAAGGGGCTGAGCGAGGACACCGTCCGCTACATCAGCGCCAAGAAGAACGAGCCCGAATGGATGCTCGACTGGCGGCTGAAGGCGTTCCGCCTGTGGCAGACGCTGGAGGCGCCGGACTGGGCGAAGCTCGACGTCCCGCCGATCGATTACCAGGACGCCTATTATTACGCCGAGCCCAAGGCGAAGGCGACGATCGCCAGCCTCGACGAGCTCGATCCGGAAATCCGGCGGACGTACGAGAAGCTCGGCATCCCGATCGCCGAGCAGGAAGTGCTCGCCGGCGTCGAGGGCGCGCGCCGCGTCGCGGTCGACGCGGTGTTCGACAGCGTCTCGGTCGCCACCACCTTCCGCAAGGAGCTGGAAGCCGCGGGGGTCATCTTCCGCTCGATCAGCGAGGCGATCCGCGAATATCCCGACCTCGTGAAGAAGTGGCTCGGCAAGGTCGTGCCGCAGCGCGACAATTACTTCGCGACATTGAACAGCGCGGTCTTCAGCGACGGCACCTTCGTCTACATTCCGGAGGGCGTGCGCTGCCCGATGGAGCTGAGCACCTATTTCCGCATCAACGCCGAAAACACCGGTCAGTTCGAACGGACTTTGATCGTCGCCGACAAGGGCGCGTACGTCTCGTACCTCGAAGGCTGCACCGCCCCGATGCGCGACGAGAACCAGCTGCACGCCGCGGTCGTCGAACTCGTCGCGCTCGACGATGCCGAGATCAAATACTCGACCGTCCAGAATTGGTACCCCGGCGACGAGAACGGCAAGGGCGGCATCTACAACTTCGTCACCAAGCGTGCGCTGTGCCAGGGCAAGAACAGCAAGGTGTCGTGGACGCAGGTCGAAACCGGCAGCGCGATCACCTGGAAATACCCGAGCTGCGTGCTCGCGGGCGACGGCTCGGTCGGCGAATTCTACTCTGTCGCCGTCACCAACAACCGCCAGCAGGCCGACACCGGCACCAAGATGATCCACCTCGGCAAGAACACGAAGTCGACCATCGTGTCGAAGGGGATCAGCGCCGGCCGCTCCGACAACACCTATCGCGGCTTGGTGCGCGTCGCGCCGACCGCGGAGAACGTCCGCAACTTCACCCAGTGCGACAGCCTGCTTTTGGGCGACCAGTGCGGCGCCCACACCGTGCCGTACATCGAGGTCAGGAACCCCAGCGCGCAGATCGAGCACGAGGCGACGACGTCGAAGATCAGCGAGGACCAATTGTTCTACGCGATGAGCCGCGGTCTGGATCAGGAAGCCGCGGTCGCGTTGATCGTCAACGGCTTCGCCCGCGAAGTGCTGCAACAGCTCCCGATGGAATTCGCGGTGGAAGCGCAGAAGCTGTTGGGGATTTCGCTGGAAGGCAGCGTTGGGTGATTGAGGCTGCTCTCTACATTTTGTTCTTCGCCGCGGTGGCGAGCTTTATGTGGTGGCGCTTCTACGTGTCAGTCCGGGATAAGATCGCAATTGTTAAATGGGCGAGATACTCTCGGTCCGACGAGCCGATTGTTTATTGGTTTTCGACGTCGATGATGATGATAGGAGCTTTGCTCACGTCATTGATCGCAGTGATTTTTGGATATGGCCTGTTCGCGGGCTTCATCGGATAAGAAGATGCTCAAGATTGAAAACCTCCACGCCGAGATCGACGGCAAGCCAATTCTCAAGGGCCTCAGCCTCACCGTCAACGCGGGCGAGATCCATGCGATCATGGGCCCGAACGGCGCGGGCAAGTCGACGCTTGGCTACGTCCTCGGTGGCCGTCCCGGCTATGAGGTGACCGAGGGCTCGATCCTCTTCCGCCCCACCGCCGTCACCCCGGCCTTGAGCCGGGGTCCCGCTTCTTCGGGCGCGGGCGAGGAAAGCGGGACCCCGGATCAAGTCCGGGGTGACGATGAATGGATCGACCTGCTCGCCCTCGAACCCAATGAACGCGCCGCCGCCGGCCTGTTCCTCGGCTTCCAATACCCGGTCGAAATCCCCGGCGTCAGCAACGTCCAGTTCCTGCGCGAGGCGCTCAACGCCCAGCGCGCGACCCGCGACGAAAAGCCGCTGTCGGGCGCCGAATTCCTGAAGCTCGCCCGCGCGCAGGCGGCGTCCCTGGAGATGGACGCCGAGATGCTCAAGCGCCCGGTCAACGTCGGCTTCTCCGGCGGCGAGAAGAAGCGCAACGAGATGGTCCAGATGGGCATCATCGACCCCAAGTTCGCGATCCTCGACGAGACGGATTCCGGCCTCGACATCGACGCGCTGCGCATCGTCGGCGACGGCATCAACCGCATCATGCGCAAAGCCGACAAGGCGGTGCTGCTCATCACCCACTATCAGCGCCTGCTCGACTACGTGCGGCCCGATTTCGTCCACGTCCTCGCCGACGGCCGCATCGTCCGCTCGGGCGGCCCCGACCTGGCGCGCGAATTGGAACGCGAAGGCTATGCGGGGGTCGTTGCGTGATCTTGCTCGCGCTTGCGATCCAGGCGGTGACGCCCGCACCCGCGCCTGAGAGCGACATCGTCGTCATTGGGCGCAAGCTCGACGCGTGGCGGTCGAAGCTAACCTCCGAGAAGGGGCGCGTGACCTGCGTCACAAAGGTATCGACCGGCGACGCCGAGATCGACGCGATCGGCTGCACCGTGATGACCGAATGCTTTCCTAAGTCGCGGTCTGCGTTCGAAGCAACCACTGCGAAGGGCCTTTCGCGCGGTGAGCGCAAGCGGCTGATGACGGTCG
Source organism: Sphingomonas sp. FARSPH (assembly GCF_003355005.1). NCBI lineage: Bacteria > Pseudomonadati > Pseudomonadota > Alphaproteobacteria > Sphingomonadales > Sphingomonadaceae > Sphingomonas > Sphingomonas sp. FARSPH. Next base: position 2,289,523 of record NZ_CP029985.1, read on the forward strand.
CCGAGCAGGCGATGCTTGCCTGTGTGATGCCGCGCCGCGACGAACTGGTCGGCGATTTGGTGGCGCGTCGCCGTGCGGTGGAAGGGCGGGGGGCATGAGCCTGATGGAATTTCCCACCACCCGTGACGAGGCGTTCCGCTGGGCCGACATGCCCGCGCTGGAGGCGGCGCGCGCGCTGCCGTCGACGACCGCACCGATCCCGGAGCCGATCCTCACCGACGCCGTCCGGCTGGTCTTCGTCGACAGTTTTCTGGTCGACGAGCCGGCCGGCCTCGGCATCGCGGCCACGACGCTTGCCAGCGATCATCCGCTCGCGCGCCACGCGGCGGGGCAGGGCTATGCGATCACGCTTCCTCCCCGCAGCGTCACCCGGATCGAGATCGTCCGCGCCAATGCGGGCGGCGACAGCCATACGCCCATCAGCATCACGATCGGCGAGGATGCCGTCCTCACTTTGGTCGAGACGTTCACCGGCGCCGGCTGGACCAACACGCTGACCCGGTTCGATCTGGGCACGGGCGCACGCGCGATGCGCGCGGTGCGGATCGTGCAGGACGCCGGCTTCGTCTCGACACGCGACGAGGTGACGATCGCGCGGGCCGCCAGCTTCGTCTCGGTCGCGCTCGGCGCCACGGCGGCGGGCACGCGGCTCGACGCGGCGCTGACGCTCAACGGCGACGGCGCCTATGCCGAACTCGGCGGCGCGCTGCTGACCCGGGGCGACCAGCGCCAGGAATGCGCAGTGCGCGTCCGCCACGCCGCGCCCAACGGGCAGAGCCACCAACTGTGGCGCGCGGTCGCGGCGGATCGTTCCACCGCCAGCCTCGTCGCCGCGGTCGAGGTCGCGCGCGACGCGCAGAAGACCGATGGCGAGCAGAGCCTGCGCGGCCTGCTGCTGCAACGCTCGGCGACGGTGAATTTGAAGCCTGAACTGGAGATTTTCGCCGACGACGTGAAGTGCGCGCACGGCGCGACGGTCGGCGAACTCGACGCCCGCGCGCTCTTTTATATGCAGAGCCGCGGCATCCCAGCAGCCCGCGCCAAGGCGCTGCTGACGCGCGCCTTCGTCGCCGACGCGCTCGATCGCATTGCGGACCAGGCGGTGCGCGAGGTGTTCGCGGCGGATGCGGATGCGTGGCTGGAGCAGGCGTTGTGATGGTGGGCGCAACAAAGCCCCTCCCCCTTAGGGGAGGGGTAGGGGTGGGGGCCGCCGCTGCCGGTCTCGGTGAGACACGCCCCACCCCTTCCCCCTCCCCTAAAGGGGAGGGGCTTGAAGAGCTACGTACCTTCCACTTCGTCCACTTCCGCGGTGCCGGAGCCCTCGCATGACCGCCGCCGAAGCCCCGCTCGACGCACTCGCCGACTTCCCCGCCATCCCGCAGGGCTGGGCGTATCTCGACACCGCCGCGACCGCGCAGAAACCGCAGGTCGTCGTCGACGCGATCGCGCGCGCCTATGGCGAGACCTACGCGACGGTGCACCGCGGGGTGTACCAGCGTTCCGCCGACATGACGGTCGCCTATGAGGCGGCGCGGCGGAAGGTCGCGGACTTCATCGGCGCCGGTTCGCCGGACGAGATCGTCTTCGTGCGCGGCGCGACGGAGGGGATCAACCTCGTCGCGCAATGCTGGGCGGCGACGCAGCTCAAGGCGGGCGACCGCATCCTGCTTTCCGCGCTGGAGCATCACAGCAACATCGTGCCGTGGCAGATGGTGGCCGAGCGCATCGGCGCGGGCATCGACGTCGTGCCGCTAACCACGGATCATCGTATCGACCTCGACGCGATGGCGCGCATGCTGACGCCGCAGCACAAGCTCGTCGCGCTGGCGCACGTCTCCAACGTGCTCGGCTCCGTCCTCGACGTGACGCGCGCGACGCAGCTGGCGCATGATGTCGGCGCGAAAATCCTGCTCGACGGGTGCCAGGCGGCGGCGCGCATCGCGCTCGACGTCGCGGCGATCGGCTGCGACTTCTACGTCTTTTCCGGCCACAAGCTCTACGGCCCGACCGGCATCGGCGTGCTGTGGGCGCGGCCCGAACTGCTCGATGCGATGCCGCCGTGGCAGGGCGGCGGGTCGATGATCGACCGCGTCACCTTCGCGCGCACCACCTACGCGCCGCCGCCGGGGCGGTTCGAGGCGGGGACACCGCATATCGTCGGTGCGCTCGGCCTCGCCGCCGCGATCGATTATGTCGAGGGGATCGGGCTTACCCGCATCCACGCGCACGAAACGGCGCTGGTCCGCGATGCCCGCGCGGCGCTGTCGTCGCTCAATTCGGTCCGCCTGGTCGGGCCGGAGGATGCGGCGGGCATCGTCTCCTTCACGGTCGAGGGGGTGCATCCGCACGACGTCGGCACCATATTGGATGAAGGCCGGGTGGCGATCCGCGCGGGGCATCATTGCGCGCAGCCGCTGATGGAGACGCTGGGCGTCGAGGCGACCGCGCGCGCCAGCTTCGGCGTCTACAATGGGCCGCAGGATATCGCGGCATTGGTGCGCGGCATCGAACGCGTCACGCGGATTTTTGGGTAGGAACGACGAATGAGCGACACGATCCGGGTCGAAGAGGTGGAGGCGGTGTCGCCGCCGCCGCGCGCGCGCGTCGAGGATGCGGCCGGCGAACCGCGCCAGCGCGATTACCTGAGCGGCTTCCTCCAGCAGCAGCCCGCGGGCGACGCGGCGCACGAGCCCGGCGGCGCGCTGTACGAAAGCGTGATCGACGCGCTGAAGGAAATCTACGACCCCGAAATCCCGGTCAACATCTACGACCTCGGGCTGATCTACGGCGTCGAAATCACCGCCGACGGCCATGCCGCGGTGATGATGACGCTGACCACGCCGCACTGCCCGGTCGCCGAATCGATGCCGGGCGAGGTCGAGTTGCGCGTCGGATCGGTCCCCGGCATCGCGATCGCGGACGTCAACCTCGTCTGGGACCCGCCCTGGGACCCGCAGAAGATGTCGGACGACGCGAAGCTCGAACTCGGGATGCTGTAACGAACAAGCCCCTCCCCTTCAGGGGAGGGGTCGGGGTGGGGGCGCCGCAAGCGACATGCTCTGCAAGGCTCTTCCCACCCGCTGCGCCCCGGAGGAAGGGGCCTGGAGAAGAGACGAGATGACCACGCTACGTCAGCGGCCCGCGCCGCTCATTCTGACCCCGAACGCCGAGGCGCGGATCGCCGCGCTGATGGCCCGCGCCCCTGAAGGCGCGACGGGCGTCAAGCTGTCGACCCCGCGCCGCGGCTGTTCGGGCCTCGCCTATTCGGTCGATTACGTCACCGACGCCAAGCCGTTCGACGAGAAGATCGAGACGCCGGGCGGTACGCTCTACGTCGACGGCGGGTCGATCCTCTATCTCGTCGGATCGACGATGGACTGGGTCGAGGACGATTTCACCGCGGGCTTCGTCTTCGCCAACCCCAATGCCAAGGGCGCGTGCGGGTGCGGGGAGAGCTTTACGGTCTAGGCGCGCTCACCCTCACCCTTCCGGCGCTTCGCGCCTCCCTCCCTCTCCCGCTGGGAGAGGAAAGGGGCCCATCGCCGAAGGCGATGGGAAGGGTGAGGGTGGCCTACAGCGCCTTCTCGTACACCACGTACGTCTTGTTGACCCGGCTCTGGATCGTCTCGGCGATCGATCGCATCCCCTGATTGTCCTCGAGAATCCAGCCGATCTCGCCGCGGCTCGCGCCGTAATGCGTCACCGAGGCGCGGCGGATGTATTCGATCATCATGAAGGCGAGCTGGCTCGCCATCCGCGACGATTGCAGCTCCTTGACCACGCCCATCAGCGGCACGCGCATCGTGCGCACCTTGGGCCTGCGCAGCCACAAAAGCAGCTTCGCCCAGCCGAAGGGCAAAAGGCTGCCGTTCAGCGGCTTCAGCGGCTCGTTGAGGTCGGGCAGCGTGATCATGAACGCGACCGGCTTGCCGTCCAGTTCGGCGATGCGGATCAGGTCGTTGAACACGATCGGCTTCAGCTTGACGCCAACGTCCTTGATCTCCGGCGGGGTGAGGGGCACGAAACCCCAGTTCGCTTCCCAGGCATCGTTCAGGATCGACAGGATGATCGCCGCCTCTTCCTCGAACTTGGTCTTGTCGACCTCGCGGATCCGGATGCGCGGATTGCTTTCGCCCGACTTGATGATCCGCTTGACGATCGGCGGGAACTCCTGCGTGATGTCCAGCTCGTACGTGTAGAGCGTCTTGGCCGCGGCATAGCCCGCGCGCTCGATCCACCCCTGATATTCCGGGCGCGCATGGCCCATCATGATCGTCGGCGGATGGTCGAACCCCTGCACAAGCAGGCCCGGCTCTTCCCAGATCGATTGCGAGATCGGGCCGAGCGCGCGCGTCATGCCCTGCTCGCGCAGCCAGCCTTCCGCCCTGGCGAGCAGCGCGACGAAGATGTCCTCGCGTTCCGCATCCATCAGCCCCCACTGGCCGGTGCCGGGGCCGAAGCCCTGTTCGGCGGGCATGGCCAGCGCCAGCGTGTCGATATGCGCGGAGATGCGCCCGACGACGCGGCCCTCCTGCTCGGCGAGGAACAATTGCGCCTTGGCATGGCTGTACCAGCCGTTCTTTTCCGGCGTGATTAGGCCGAGCGCCTCGCCCTTCAGCGGCGGCACCCAGTTGGGATCGTCGCGGTACAGACGGAAGGGCAGGTCGACGAAGGCCTTGCGGTCCTTCTTCGTCACCACGGGCCTGATCGTGAAGTCGTTCGCCATTATGTCCTCCCTCCGGCGCGTCAGCCTCTAGCATCGCAGGCCGATTTGACGAGTGACTATTGCGTCATCACTGATCGGAAAACTCGCGGATGCCGCCGGTTTCGCGCCTGTAAATGCCACGCTGTCGCCACTATCTGCAGGCAATGGACAAGGTCATGGACAGCAGTCTTTCCCTTTCGCGCGGTGTCGCGCCGGCGGCGACGCCCGCGCGCGCGACGACGATCCGCATCGCCGACGACAAGGCGATGCTGCGCACCGCGGCGGAACTGACGCGCGACCTGATCGCGCCCAGCCCGCGCATCTATTGGGCCGACCTGATCGCGTCCGCCGCGATCGGCTACGGCGCGCTCGCCGCGGCGGTGACGGTCAGCGGCACCGGTTGGGTCGTGCTGTTCGCGGTGATATCCGCGCTCGCCCTGTATCGCGCGCTGAGCTTCATCCATGAAGTCAGCCACATGAAGCACAGCGCGCTGCCGCGGTTCCGCGGCGGCTGGAACGCGCTGGTCGGCGTGCCGATGCTGACGCCCAGCTTCATGTATGAGGGCGTGCACAATCTGCATCACGCCAAGACGCGGTACGGCACCGTGGAGGATCCGGAATATCTGCCGCTCGCGCTGATGAAGCCGTGGACGCTGCCCGCGTTCGTGCTGATCTCGGCGCTCGCGCCCATCGGCCTGCTGATCCGCTACGCCGTCCTGTCGCCGCTCTCGCTGCTGTCGCCCAAGCTGCGGGCGATCGTCATGGAGCGCTATTCGGCGCTGGCGATCAATCCGCAATTCCGCCGTCGCGCGCCGGAGGGCGAGGCGCGTGTCCTGTGGAACCGGGTCGAGGCGGCGGCGAGCCTGTGGGCGATCGCGATCGTCGTGCTCACCGCGACCGGTGTCTTTCCGCTGCGCGGCGTGTTGATCGCGCTGGCGATCGGCTCCGGTGTCGCGGTGGTCAACCAGGTGCGCACGCTCGTCGCGCATCTGTGGGAAAATGACGGCGAGCCGATGAGCGTCACCGGCCAGTATCTCGATTCGGTAAACGTGCCGCCGCCGGCGCTGCTGCCTGCGCTGTGGGCGCCGGTCGGCCTGCGCTACCACGCGCTGCATCACCTGATCCCGGCCTTGCCCTATCACTCGCTGGGCGAGGCCCACCGCCGCATCACCGCCGCGCTGGAGGCGGGCTCGCCCTATCACAAGGCGAGCTATACGGGGCTGCCGGGGCTGGTGAACAAGATTTTCCGCAGTACCCTCATCCGGCGATAGGCGCGGGCCGCGTGCCGTCCTAGGATCGCGCGATCCCGCCATGCCGGCGGACGACGAGGGACACGGCGATGGCGGCGACGATGATAGGGATCGGCCTGGCGCTGGCAGCGCAGGGGGTGCCGGATACCGCCCCGACGGGATCGGGAACGATCACCGTCGCCGTTGCGCAGGACAGCGGCCTCGCCACCCCGGTCGCGCAGGCGCTGGCGGAGGGCGTCGGGGACGCCTTGGCCGAGCGGGCCTTTCTCGTCCTCCCCGGCCAGGGCGTCGGGCGCTATACCGCGATCGTCACGCTTCAGCGTCGCGCGCAAGGATCGGTCGCCGCGCCGGGGTCGAGCGTCGCATCGACCGATACGGGAGTCGGCAACTGGGGGGCGAGCGCGCGCGTGACGCTGCCGACGCGCAAGGAGGGTATCCATGCGCTGATGCTGTCGACGCTGACGCTGCGGATCGTCACGCGCGCCGACGGCCATGACGTGTGGACCGGCAGCGCGCTGACCGCGCAGGTCGACGGCAGCGCGGCCGACGCACCGAATGCGCTGGGTCTATCGCTGACGCGGGCGTTGCTGTTGCGCTACCCGCAGCCCGTCGAGGGCATCGTCTCGGTGCCCTGAGCGGCTATTCCTCGGTACGGATCAGCACCGCCTCGCCGATCAGCAGGAACAGCAGGAAGGGCGCCCAGGCGGCGAGGAAGGGCGGGTAGGCGCCCAGATTGCCCATCGCCAACGCGAAATTGTCCGCGACGAAATAGGCGAAGCCCAGCGCCATGCCGATGACCGCGCGGACGAACAACTGGCCCGACCGCGCGATGCCGAAGGCGGCGACGGCGCCCAGCAGCGGCATCAGCACCGCCGACAGCGGCCCCGACAATTTGTGCCAGAGCGTGCTTTCGAGCGATTTGGTCGGCCGGCCGGCGTCGCGCAGGTCGCCGATCGCCGCGTCCAGCGCGGAAAAGGAAAGACCATCGGGATTGACGTCGCCGAGCGTGAACTGGTCCGGGCGCACGCCGGGGGCGACCACCACGTTGCCAATCGCCTGCTGGCGCGCGGTGGCGACGTCGAACCGTGTCGCAGGGCCGATCTGCCAGCCCTTGCCGACATAGCGACCGCGCGGTGCGGTGGTGATCGCGACCAGGTTGCCGCCCGCGCGATCGTAGATGGTGACGTCGCCCAAGACGACCGCCTTGCCTTTGCCGCGTACCTGACCGACCGCGATCAGATCGTCGCCGTCGCGGACCCAGACGTTGGACCGATCGCCGCGATCGATCGGCAACGTGCCGTAATCGACCGCCTTCCATTGGTCGAGCGTGGCGGTAGCGCGTGCGACGACGCGCTCGTTGAACGCGAAACTGACCACCGCGACGCCGAAGCTCGCCACCAACAGCGGTGCGAGCACCTGATGCGCGGACAGGCCCGCCGCCTTCAGCGCGATGATCTCGCTGTTCTGGTTCATCGTGAAGAAGGTCGCGATCGCGCCGAGCAGCACCGAAAACGGCAGCAGGAACGCGATGATCTGCGGCGCGCGCAGCGTGACGTAGGTCCACACCTGGTCCTGCGTGTTGCCGGGATGCGCAAGGATCGCGCCCGATTCACCGAGCAGGTCGAGCGTCTGCAGGATCAGCACCAGCGCGGCGAGCAGGCCGAAGGTCCGCGTCAGGAACAGTCGCGCCATGTACCAGGACACGACGCGCGACGGAAAGAAGGCCTTCATGCGACGCCCTTCTTGCGGCCACGGCCGGGGATATAGCGGACGATCAGCTTGCCGAGCTTGCCGAACGCGCGCTCGATCGCGCCGATCGGCTGGCCGCCGGGGACGTAGGCGATCGTATAGTACATCCAGATGATGATCCCTGCGAACAGCAGGAACGGCGTCCACAGGGCGATCAGCGGGTCGATCCTGCCGAGCTCGCCGATCGACGCGGCATATTCGTTGACCTTGTGATAGGCGACGATCATCACGATCGCGAGGAACACGCCGACGCCGGACGAAGATCGCTTCGGCGGCACGCCCAGCGCAATGGCGAGCAGCGGCAGCAGGAACATCGTCGCCACCTCGACGAGGCGGAAGTGGAACTCGCTGCGGCTGCTGTCGCGCTGTTCCTCGCTCGGCGCGCGATGGCCGAGTTTTGCGAGCTCGGGCAACGTGAATTCGAGGTTGCGGCCGCCGCGGCGGCGGAAGCTTTCGTATTTGGGCAGCGGGATCGGCAGATCGTGCGACGTGAAGGTCAGCACGCGCGGCACCTTGAACTCCGGCGCCTTGTGGATCAGCGTGCCGTTGGTCAGACGGAAGATGATCGTGTTGGGGTCGTCGGTCGCGAGGAACTGGCCGCTCTGTGCGGTCACCGAATAGCTCGTGCCCTTGTTTTCGAAATGCACGAAGATGCCGTCGAGCTGGCGGCCGCGGTCGTGGCTCTGCTCGATCCGCAGCGTCATCTGCTTGCCGAAATGCGTGAACTCGCCGACCTTGATCGACGCACCCAGCGCGCCGGTGCGCAGTTCGAACCGCAATTGTTCGTAATAATAGCGTGCCTGCGGCTGGACGAAGCCGACGATCGCGATGTTGAGCGCGGCGAGTACGATCGCGTACATGTAGGGGACGCGCAGCAATCGCGTGTAGCTGACGCCCACCGCGCGCAGTACGTCGAGTTCCGAATTGGCGGCGAGCCGGCGGAAGGCGAGCAGGATGCCGAGCAGCAGGCCGATCGGGATACCGAGGCCCAGATATTCGGGCAGCAGGTTGGCGAGCATCCGCCACACGACGCTGATCGGCCCGCCTTGCGTCGCGACGAAATCGAACAGGCGGCGGATGCGGTCGAGCACCAGCAGCATGGCCGCGATCGTCAGCGTCGAGAACAACGGCAACGCGATCAGCCGGGCCATGTAGCGGTCGATGGATGTCATACGGTGAAGGCTGCTCGGCCGGAACGGGAAAGGCAGGCGTATAGGATCGCTGGCCGGACGCGCCAGCTAAAAATAGGGCTCCGGTTCGCATGGGCCGCGCGCAATGCCGTATCGGCAGCCGGCGTGACGGGAAAGGCCCGCTACCGCTGATCCCGCAGACCCGCCGCCGCTATTCGGCGGCGATCTGCTGCGGCGGGGCGGGGCGATCGCGCGCCATCGCCTGCGCGATCGCGCGTTCGAGACCGGAAAGCGTGAACGGCTTGCGCAGCACGTGGTGGTCGCCGAATTCCGCGGCATTCGCCTCGCCCGCGAAGCCGGTGACGAACAATACCGCGACGTGCGGCACGGTCGGCGAAAGCGCGGCGATCATTTCCGGCCCCGTCTGGCCGGGCATCAGCACGTCGGAGATGATGAGGTCGATACCGGGATTGGCGTCGAGCAGCGCGGCGGCCTTGTCCGGCGCGTCGCAGGGAATCGCCATATGGCCCAGCTCGTCGATCGCGCCGACGGTCGCCATCAGCACGCGCGGGTCGTCCTCGACCACCAGCACCGCGAGCTTTTGCGGCTCCGCCGGCACGGGTGCCGGGCCGGGCGCGGGCAGGGGCGCGGGGGTGGCCGCACGCGTATCGCGCGGCAGGTAGAGCGTCACGGTCGTGCCGGCATCGACGACGCTGTCGATCGCCATCGCGCCGCCCAGCTGGCGGACCAGGCCGAAGATCTGGCTGAGGCCGAGGCCGGTGCCCTTGCCCGCCTCCTTGGTGGTGAAAAAGGGTTCGTAGACGCGATCGAGGATGGCGGCGGGGATGCCGCAGCCGGTGTCGGCGACCGCGATCGAGACATGCTCGCCCGCCGCGCATTCGCCGACCTCCTGCGCGGCGAGCACCGCCGTCCCCGTGGCGATGGTCAGCGTGCCGCGCCCGTTCATCGCGTCGCGCGCATTGACCGCGAGGTTCAGCACCGCATTTTCGAGCTGCACCCGGTCGGCATGGACGCGCCAGCCCTGCGCCATGTCCCGCGTCGTGACGGTGATCGCATCGCCCAGCGTGCGGTCGAGTAGTTCGGACATGCCCGCGACGAGCGCGGCGGCGTCGAGCGGTTCGGGCTTCAGCGATTCCTCGCGGCTGAACGCGAGCAGGCGGCGGGTGAGGGCGGCGGCGCGGTTCGCGCCCTCCGTCGCATTGTCCAGATGGCGCGCGCACGTCGCCGGATCGCCGCCGACCGCGCGCTTCGCCAGTTCCAGCCCGCCGAGCACGACCGCGAGCATATTGTTGAAATCGTGTGCGATGCCGCCGGTCAACTGGCCCACCGCCTCCATCTTCTGACCCTGGCGCAGCTTGGCTTCCTGCACGCGCAGGTCGGCGGTCGCGCGCGCGACCGCGGCGGCGAGTTCGTCCGCGCGCTCCTGCGCCGCATCGGCATCCGCGCGCGCGATGGCGCGTTCGCCGATCGCGCGGATGATGAACCAGCCGAGCAGCAGCGCCCCGACGACGATCAGCGCGCCGAACATCGCCAGCACCGCGGCGTAGCGATTGGACCGCTGCACGGTACGCATCGCCTCCGCGGTGCGTGCGTCGAGCAATGCGCGCTCGCCCGTAATCAGCCGGTCGAGCGTGCGGTCGATATCGTCGAGACTGGGCGACTGGCGCGCCTTGTAGAAGCGGGCGAGTGCCTGCGCGTTCTTCTTGTACGTGGTGCTGAGCGCGATCAGCGACAGCTCGCTACCACGCGCCTCATATGCATCGCGCAGATGCTCGACGCGGCGGCCCTGCGTCCGGTTGGGCGCGACCAGCGCGTCGAGCCGGTCGAGCTGCGTGCCCGCGAGGCGCCATTTGTCGTAATAGATCTGGCCCAGCTTGGCATCGCCGCTGATCACGTAGCGGCTGAGCGCGGCCTCGGACTGGGCGATCGAGCCGGCCAGCGTGCGGGCGAGCACCATCACGTCGTAGCTGTGCGCCTGCAGCCGTAGCGCGCGGTCGCGCTGGCGGTTGGCGTTGCCGAGCGTGATGACGAGCGCGACGAGCACGGCCGCGCCCAGCAGCCCCATCACGACGAGCGTGATGGTCCGCCAGGCGGCTTGGCCCCCCCGGGCCAGCGGTTCGGCCTCGTCCCGCGTCACGACAGTGATGCTATCCTGTTCGCCGGCCGCTGGGAAGTCGAAGCCGGGCGTTCAGCCGATGGCGCCCACGGCCCGGCCCGCCGCCTCGAACGTGGCGAGGACGGTGTCGATCTGCGCGTCGCGATGCTCGGCGCACAGCGAGCAGCGCAGCAGGAACGTGCCCGCCGGCGTCGCGGGCGGACGCGCCATGTTGACGTAGACGCCCGCCTCCAGCAGCCCCTGCCACATCGCGACCGCCTGGTTCTGGTCGTCGAGGATCACCGCGACGATCGCGCTGTCCGGATTGTCGGTGCCGAGGCGGAAGCCCATCGCCTTCAGCCCGCCGTGCAGGCGGCGCGCGTTGGACCACAGCTGCGCGCGCTTGGCATGCGCGGTCATCAGCTTGCGGATCGACGCTTCCGCGGTCGCCACCACCGACGGCGGCAGGCTGGCGGTGAAGATGTACGGGCGGCAGGCGAGGCGGATCGCTTCGAACTTGGGATGGTTCGACACGCAGAAACCGCCGACGGTACCGACCGATTTCGAAAAAGTGCCGACGACGAAATCGACGTCGCCCTCGAGCCCCTGGTCCTCGTAGACGCCGCGGCCGTTGGGGCCGAAGAAGCCCATCGAATGCGCTTCGTCGCTCAGCACCATCGCATTGTGCTTCTTGGCGACCGCCACCATTTCTTTGAGTGGCGCGATGTCGCCGAGCATCGAATAGACGCCCTCGAGCACGACGAGCTTGCCCGCCTCCTTGGGCAAGCGACCGAGACGCTTGTCGAGATCAGCGACGTCGTTGTGGCGGAAGCGGACGATCTCCGCACTACCCTGCTTGCAGCCGTCGTAGATCGACGCGTGGCTGTCGGCGTCGAGGATGACGTAGTCGCCCTTGCCCGCCAGCGTCGAGATCATGCCGAGATTGGCCATGTACCCGGTCGAGAAGACGATCGCGCCCGACACGTCGTAGAAGTCGCGCAGCGCCTGTTCGACCGCCATATGATCGCGGAAGGTGCCGTTGAGCATGCGGCTGCCGTTGGTGCCCGATCCGAACTGATCGAGCGCGGCGTGGCCGGCGGCGAGGACGTCGGGGTCGAACGTCATGCCCATGTAATTGTAGGTGCCGAGCAGAATCGTGTCGCGACCGGCGATTACCGCCTCGGTCGGCGACTTCACCTCGTCCATCACGATCGCGAACGGATCGGTGACGCCGGTGTCGATCAGCGCCTGGCGCTCGGCGATCAGGCCGTCGAACTTGCTCATCAAATCCCGGTCGCCATCGGCGACAGGCAGCGCCGGCGCCTCCGGCTGCAGGCCCGTTTCGGTCATGCCTGATCGGCCTTCAGCTTGGCGACCGCATCGGCGAGCTGGCCGATATTCTCGATCTCCGCCTGCATGTTCATCGTGATGATGATGTCGAATTCGTCCTCGATCGCAGCGACGAAATCCATCACGGTCAGGCTGTCCCATTCCAGATCGCCCTGAAAGGTGGTGGCCTCGGTCAGCGCGACGCCCTTCTTGTTGAAGGGTTCGATCTGCGCCTTGATCGTGTCGAGAATCTGAGTGCGGTCGGTCATGATGCGGCTTCCGTTGACAGGCAATTGCGGCAGGGTTGCGGCGCTATAGCAGGCGATGGGCGCGATACCACCGGGCCGTGTCCGCAAGCCCCTGCGCGGTGGGAATAGCGGGCGTCCACACGGCGGCGGGCGGGCGGCGGGCCGGATCGGCGGTCCAGTCGTCGTGGCACAGATAGCCGACGCGGTCCGCGGTCAGCTTTGCGCCCGCGCGACGAAACCGCCGGTCGAGCACGGCGCCGAGCCGCAGCGCGGCGGCGGGCAGGTGGATCGGCAACACACGCCGCCCGACCGCCCGGCCGATCTGCCGTGCGAGGTCGGCATGGGTCAGCACGTTGCCGTCGTCCGCCTCCAGCACGGCGCGCGGCCCGTCGGTCCCGGCCAGCGCGAGCAGCAGGCGGGCAAGATCGTCGACCGCGATCAGTGAGACCCGGCCTGGCGGCGGCAGCAGCGCGAGGCCGAACCGCGCGAGGCGGAACATGTCGCGCATCTCCATGTCGCCCGGGCCATAGACGCCGGTCGGCCGCACGATCGTCCAGGCAAGGGGGGACGCCGCCACCAGCGCCTCGCTCTCGCGCTTCGACCAGCCGTAGTTGGACAATTGCGGCTCGCGGGCGGAAAGCGACGAGACGTGAACGAAACGTGTGACGCCGGCGCCTTGCGCTGCGGCGAGGATATTGGCGGTGCCCTCAATGTTGCCCGCGATAAAGCCCGCGCGGTCGGGCGCGTTGACAACGCCCGCGACGTGGACCACCGCGTCGCTGCCCGCCACCAGCGCGGCGAGCGTGTCGAGTCGGTCGAGCGCCCCCTCGACCCAGATCACGCCGGCGCGCGGCGGTTGCTGGCGGCGGGTGAGCGCGCGGACGTGGTGGCCGGCTTCGGTCGCACGGGCAAGGAGGGCGGCGCCGACGAAGCCGGTCGCGCCGGTGATGGCGAGGGTAGTCACGCGCCGCACCCCGCTATGCGGCCACCCCCGCGTAAGCGGGTCGCGAGCTCCTCTGGTGGCAGCGCCAGAAGCGCGAAGCCGGCCGGCCCGTGTCCCCGCCAGTCCGGGGATGACGTCACGGGCACGGGGCAGCGGCTCCTCACAACAGCGCCAGATGGTTGCGGTGGACGAGCGCCGCGCGCGGCGCATAGCCGAGGATTTCGGCCTGCTCCTCTGTCCGGCGACCGAGCAACCGTGCCGCCTCGTCCGCATCATATTCGGCGAGCCCGCGGGCGAGGCGCCCCGAAGGGCCTTCGATCGTCACCAGGTCTCCGCGCGCAAAATGACCCTCGACGCGCGTCGCGCCTGCGGCGAGCAGGCTGCCGCCACGCGTCAACGCCGCCGCCGCGCCGGCATCGACATGGATCGCGCCCTGCGCGGTCAGGCCGCCCGCGAGCCACGCCTTGCGTGCCGGCGCGGTGCGCTCGGCGACGAACAGCGTATGGCGCACTTCGCCGTCGAGCGGATGGTCGACGCGGCCCGATGCGATGGCCAGCGCGGCGCCGGCGGCGGTAGCGATCCGCGCGGCCGCCACCTTCGACACCATGCCGCCCGATCCCATGCCGGACGCGGAGCCGCCGTCCGCCATGCCAGCGACCGCGTCGATCCGCTCCACCCGCGCGATATGGCGCGCGGACGGATGCGTGTGCGGGTTGGCGTCGTACAGGCCGTCGACGTCGGACAGCAGCACGACGCCGCTTGCCCCCGCCGCCTGTGCGATGCGCGCGGCGAGCCGGTCGTTGTCGCCGAAACGGATTTCCTCGGTCGCGACGCTGTCATTCTCGTTGATGACCGGCACGACGCCGAGGCCGAGCAGCCGGCCGAGTGTCGCGGCGGCGTTGAGATACCGGCGGCGATCCTCGAGATCGCCGAGCGTCACCAGCATCTGCGCGGCGGCAAGACCATGCGCGCCGAGCAGTTCGGCCCAGGTCTGGCTGAGCACGATCTGTCCGGTCGCGGCGGCGGCCTGCGCATCCTCGAGGCTGGCGCGTCCACCCTTCGGCAGCGCGAGCCGCCGCGCGCCGAGCGCGATCGCGCCGGAGGACACGACCGCCACCTGCTGCCCCGCCGCTACGCGCGCGGCGATGTCGGCGACCAGCGTCATCAGCCAGTCGCGCAGCACCGCGCCGTCGGCAGAAACGAGCAGTGCGGAACCGACCTTCACGACGAGACGCGGGCAGGAGGCAGCAGGAAAGAGCATCGCGACGCTGCGTTAGCGCGCGTGGGGCGTTCCTGTCACGCGCGCTGACATGGCGCGCGGGCGATGCCTATTGCAGGGCGGTGGACACCGCCGTGTCGGGTGGGATGACGAAGCCGCGCGCGTCGCAATATTCGGATGCCTCCGTAATCAGCGCGATGAGCAGGGTTTCTTCCAGCATCGTCGCGAGCGACAATGCCTGGTCGAGGTGGAGGCGCACAAGGCGGCGGGCGTCGATTTCGGTCACGGTGGATACTCGGCTTATGCCTTCAAGGCATGACTTGCCCATATCTTCGACCTACGATCGCATCCGATTCGGATCAACCTGGTGTCGAGGCCCGGACCGATACCGTACCGATGCGCGTCAGACTGGCGACCATTCCACCGTATCTTCCTCGCCGTCGTCGGTGACGGGGGCGTCGGCCGCGGGGCCGATCGCGTCGAGCAGGCGATCCAGCACCCAGTCGACGCCCGTCCCCGCCGCGCCCGACAGGGGGATCACCTCCGCGCCGCTCGCCTCGGCGAGTTCGCGGCTCAGCGCATCGATCAATTCGTCGTCGAGCGTGTCGATCTTGTTGAGCGCGACGACGTGCGGCTTGTCGACGAGGCCCGCGCCATAGGCTTCCAGCTCCTCGCGCACGATGCGATAGCTTTCGGTGACGTCGGCGTCATTGGCGTCGACCAGATGCAGCAGCACGCGGCATCGTTCGATATGCCCCAGGAACCGGTCGCCGATGCCTGCCCCGTCCGCTGCGCCTTCGATCAGGCCGGGGATGTCGGCGACGACGAACTCGCGCTGGCGATGGCGCACGACGCCGAGCTGCGGGCGCGTCGTCGTGAAGGCGTATGCGCCGACCTTCGCCTGCGCATTGGTGACCGCATTGATGAAGGTCGACTTGCCCGCGTTGGGCAGGCCGACGAGCCCGGCATCGGCGAGCAGCTTCAGCCGCAGCCACACCCATGCCTCCTGATAGGGCCAGCCGGTGCCGTGCTGGCGCGGCGCCCGGTTCGTCGAGGTCTTGTAGCTGGCATTGCCACGCCCGCCGTCGCCGCCACGCAGGAACACCTCGCGCTGGCCAACGCGGGTGAAGTCGATCAGCACCTCTTCCTTATCCTCCGACAGGACCTGCGTGCCGACGGGCACCTTGATGACGAGGTCGTCACCGCCACCGCCGGTGCGGTTGCTGCCCGATCCGCCATGGCCGCGGGGCGCGCGGAAATGCTGCGTGTAGCGGAAGTCGATCAGCGTGTTGAGGCCGGCGACCGCTTCGAACACGATGTCGCCGCCTTTGCCGCCGTTGCCGCCGTCGGGGCCGCCATATTCGATGAACTTCTCGCGCCGGAAGCTGACGGCGCCGGGACCGCCCGCGCCGGAGCGGACGAAAATCTTGGCCTGGTCGAGGAAATGCATGACGCCTCTTTAGCGTCATGGCCGCGAACGGCCACCCCCGGCGGCGCGATGCGAGGAATCAGCCGGTCGCGGCTGCGCAATCCTGCCGGTCGGCGATCAGCATCGCGACCGCAAGTTCGCGCGCGCGGCCGCGCGGCAGGCCCAGCGCGCGCGCCATCGCCGCGCCGAGTAATGCGTCGCCCAGCGCCATCAGCACGAGCTGCAGCGTTTCTTCCTGGATCGACCGCGCCGACGGGGGGGCGCCGACGGCGAGCTCGTCGACCAGCGCGTGGATCGCGGACAGGATCGGATCGAGCGCATCGCGATTGCCCGACAGGATCATCCACCCGGCCAGCGCCCCGCCGCCGCCCGAATCGAAGGCGTCGAAGATCAGGCCGACGATGTGCGCCGGATCGGGATCGCCGCCACGGTTGCGCAGCACCGCGTCGCGGATCGTGCCCGTGACGCGCCCCGCCATGCGCGCGATCAGCGCGCGCTGGAGGCCCGCCGCCGATCCAAAATGATGGAGCAGATTGGCGTGCGTGCGCCCGATCGCGGCGGCGACGGCCTTCAGCGTCAGCGCCTGCGGCCCTTCTTCGACCAGCAGCCGTCGCGCCGCCTCCAGCGCCAGATCGCGCGATTCGTCGGGGGACAGGCGTTTGCGGGCGGTCACTCCATGCCGGGTAGCGGGGGCGGCGGGGACGGTAAAGCTCTCCGCCGCCCTCAGGCGCGCACGCGTGTCGGCCGCGTCATGCCGCGATCGGCATGGGATGGTGCGCATCGTCCGACAGATCGAGGGCGTATTCGATCGACGCGGCATCGCTGGCCCGGGCGCCCGAACGCTTGACGAGCGTCCGCCCGGTCGGCTGGAAGCCGAGCTTGCGCAACACGCGCCCGGATGCCGGATTGTCGACGAAATGCCACGCCGACAGCCGCGTGAGCGGCAGCGCGTCGCGCGCCATCGCGACTACCGCGCGTCCCGCCTCGGTCGCATAACCGCGGCCCCAGGCGTCCGGGGTCAGCCAGTATCCGAGTTCGGGACCGGTTTCGTAAGGCGTGATGCCGATCCCGCCGACGAGCAGGGGCGTGGCATCGCGGTCGTGCGCGAAGATCAGGAACCGCGGTTCGCTGGCGGTGCAGGGACGGGCGAGGAAGGTCGCGGCATCGGCTTCGCCATAGGGGAAGGGAACGTGGGTCAGCATACGGGCGACGGGTTCGTGGGCGATCGCCCGCGCCAGGGCGGGGGCATCCTCCGGCCAGCCGGGCCGCAGCGTCAATCTGGGTGTTCTGGCGAACATGGTCCGTCGCTCTCCTCGTGCGCGCCGCTGCCACGCGTCTGTGACGCGGGCGCGACAGGGGGTTGAGGGAGCACGAAAAAAGGGAGCCGGGGTGACCCGCCTCCCTTGTCTGGTTGGCACCGCCTGGACGGTGCGACCGGGTCACCCTGGTGGGCAACCCGGTTGGTCGCCCGATGTTATTCAGCCGCCTCGGCCATAATCTCGACCGAGCAGAATTTACGGCCGAGCTTGCCGTCGTGGAACGACACGCGGCCGTCGACGAGCGCGAACAGCGTATGGTCCTTGCCCATGCCGACGTTGCGGCCCGGGTAGAACTTCGTGCCGCGCTGACGCACGAGGATGTTGCCGGCGATCGCTTCCTGACCGCCGAACTTCTTCACGCCGAGGCGACGACCGGCCGAATCGCGACCGTTGCGCGACGAACCGCCTGCTTTCTTATGTGCCATGCTGCTTTACTCCTGTTCGCGCGTACGGGCTCAGCCGACCGAGACGATCTTAAGGATCGTATGGTTCTGGCGATGGCCGTTGCGGCGGCGATAATTGTGACGGCGGCGCTTCTTGAAGACGATGACCTTCTCGCCCTTCGCCTGTGCGACGATCTCGGCGGCGACGGTCAGACCCTCGACGCTCTTCAGCTCGGAGCCTTCGCCCGCGAGCAGGACATCACCCAGCGTGATCGATGCGCCGGCTTCGCCGTCCAGCTTCTCGACGACGATCTTGTCTCCGGCGGCGACGCGATACTGCTTGCCGCCCGTGCGCACGACTGCGAACATGGCTCTTATCACTTCCCAAGAAATATGTGCCCGCGCAGAGCCAGGGCCCGGCGGGATGAAGCGCGGCAGCTAGGCAAGAACGACGTCGCTGTCAACCGGCAACCACGATTTTGCCGGGCGTGCCGCCGCGACGAGGCGCTTTAGTGGCGATGTTCGCGGCGCAGCGCGTATCGCCCGTCGGCGTAATCGGTGAACAGGCCCGAGATCGCGGGGTGATCGACCGGCTCGTCGCTGTCGTCGGGCACCAGATTCTGCTGGCTGACATAGGCGACATAGCTCGATTCGATATTCTCGGCGAGCAGGTGGTAAAAGGGTTGGTCCTTGCGCGGCCGCACGCTTTCCGGAATCGCCTCGTACCATTCCTCGGTGTTGGCGAAGACGGGGTCGACATCGAAGATGACGCCGCGAAAGTCGAACAGGCGATGGCGTACGACGTCGCCGATCGAAAAACGCGCATGCGCGACCGGCGGCGCGACGATCTGGTCGGCGGGGGCGGGCATGATGGTGTCGTGACGCGGCATGGCTGACAATTTAATGACGTTTGCGCAGTGCACAAGCGCACGAGGACGCTTGCCAGCCCCAATCGAAGCCGTTAGAGGCGCGCCCTCGACCGGCCCCGCTGGAGCATTCGCTCCCGGATCGTCCTCGCGGAGAGGTGGCAGAGTGGTCGAATGCACCGCACTCGAAATGCGGCGTGCCGGCAACGGTACCGAGGGTTCGAATCCCTCCCTCTCCGCCATTCATGCGTCTAACGGGTGCCGTCAGTCTAACGCGAACCGCTCTCCACGCGATGCACTTCGCCCTCTGACTCCCGCGGCTCAGCTTGCCAGCGCGACGGAGCGTCGTTCGCGGTAGGTCTTTCGGTCGGTGAGGTGGCGTTTCAGGCTGAAGTGGTTGTGGATGTTGGCGTGGACCGAGGCGAACTTCTGCAGGCTCTTCATCTGCCGGAACCGCAGCATCGCCCGCTCCCGTCGTTGGAACGGCAGGTGGCCGTTCTCCGCCCGGTTATGGGCACAGCGACGAACCTCCTGTTTCTTCCGGCAGCCAAGTTCGTCCATCGCCGCAACGTAGCTGCGCACGCCATCGGTGGCGATCGCCTCGGGTGAGCCATGGCGCTTTAGCGCCTTGCGCATGAAGATCAGTGCCACCGGCTCATCGCGGCTATGGTGACGTAACTCTCCAGCACCTCGTCTTCGTGATCAACGGCTCGCCACAGGTAGACCATATCGCCGTTGAGCTTCACGTACATCTCATCGAGATGCCAGCGCCAGTGTCGAAACCCCCGCATGCGGCTGACCCGCTGGCGACGAATGTCGCCTGCAAACAGCGGGCCGAACCTGCTCCATCACAGCCGCACCGTCTCGTGGCATACGTCGATGCCGCGCTCGAACAGCAAATCCTCAACATTGCGCAGGGATAGCGGAAAGCGCACGTACATCAGCACCACCAGCCAGATCACTTAAGGCGAGGAGTTGAAGCGGCGGAACGGACTTGGCGGCAGCGCTCTCGATTTGCGGCTCATCACCGATCGGTATCAGCCGCCTGCCACGTTGATTTGACACCGCCCTCTAGGCGCTGTCTGCATTTGGAGGATTCCATTTGAGCGGTTGTTCTGATTCAAGGTTGGGGAAGCAGCCTGACCTTGAGCAGACGCACGCTGACGGACGAGCAATGGGAGCGGATCGAGGGTCATCTCCCCGGGCGTGTGGGGACGCGGGGCCGTAGCGGCGTCGACAACCGGCTGTTCGTGGACGCCATATTGTGGATGGCCGGAAATGCGGCGCGCTGGCGCGACTTACCGGAGGTGTTCGGCAAGTGGAGCGGGGTGCATGCGCGGTTCCGCCGCTGGTCGCATGCAGGCGTTTGGGAGCGACTGTTCCATGCCATGGCCGACACACCGGACTTCGAGTACGTCCTGATCGACAGCACGATTTCGAAGGTCCACGCCGATGCGACCGGTGCAAAGGGGGGGGCTGAAGCTGCCGCGATCGGTCGCTCCCGTGGCGGCCTGACGACCAAGCTGCATGCGGCCGTCGACGCGATCGGCCTGCCGATCCGCATCCATCCCACACCTGGCCAGCATGGTGACAGCCCGCACGCCAAAGCTCTCCTGACCGGCCTTCGAGGCATCGGCCACGTCATCGCCGATGCCGCCTACGACGCCGATCCGCTACGCGCCTTCATCGCCGACGACCTCAAGGCCACTGCGCAGATCAAGACCAACCCAAGCCGCACCACCAAGCCGTCGATCGACTGGCGCCTCTACAAGGAACGCCATCAGGTCGAAGGCTTCTTCAACAAGCTCAAGCGGTTCCGCCGCATCGCCTTGCGCTGCGAGAAGACACTCCCCGCCTTCATGGGCTTCGTCCACCTCGCCTGCACCATGATCTGGCTACGCTACATGATCTGGCTACGCTAAATGCAGACAGCACCTAAAGCGCTGGGCATGCCGTTCGCCTTGGCAGAGGAATGGCCTAACCGGCCTTCGTCGCCCAGGTCCACACAGTGATCACCGTATTGCGGCCGCCACCTTCGTCGCGGAGGGATCGATGGCGCGCGCGGGCGCGCCACGCCCGAACCGCGTGAGCAGGCGGTAGCGATGGATGGACGCCGGCACGATGTCGTTGAGGAGCAGCGCGGCGCGCGCTGGCGCCAACGCCGGGTCGCGAATGACCGCGTGCAGCGCCTCCCGCAACGCGGCGACGACCGCGGGTGGTGTGTTGCGGGCGGTGACGAAGGGCAGGTTGGGGGCGCGAGGTGTTCTTGCCAGGTCGCGCAGGCCGTGCAGCGCCGCCGGATCGTCGCGGGCGATCACCGCCGCGGTGACCGCATCGATCGCGGCGATATCCGCGCGGCCGCTGGCGACCGCATCGATGCTGGCGCGGTGCGATCCGGTGACGATCGTCGTGCCGAAGAAGCCGTCGGGTGGAGCGACTTGCGCCACGGCGGCGCGCAGTAGGTTCGCGCCGGTGTTGGAAAGCGGGGCGTTGATCGCCACCCGACGGCTGGCGAGCGCCGCCAAGCTGGTAGCCGGATCGTCGGCGCGCACGAGGATACGACTGTAATGGCGGTCCGGCGGGCAGTCCGGCAGCGCATAATGCGGCATGGCGATCACGCGCAGCGCGAGCTCCGGATCGGCGACAAGCGGATAGCCGCAGCATTGGGCGAACAGCAGGTCGGGGTCGCGCCAGATCGCCTCGACCGGCCGGTCGCGGTCGAGGGTGTCGGGTGCGGCGATGCCGAGTCCGCGCAGATGCCGGACGATCGCGGACCACAGCGCGTTGTTGGCGGCGCGCTGGCCCGGATGGTCGTACATGCCGAGCGAGGCGACGGGTGTGCTCATCGCCGGTCGGGGTGCACCAGGGCGTCATGCGGCGTCAGCGCGAAGCGGCGGACGATCTCGCCATAGCTGCGATGGGCGCGCCCCGCTTGCGCGGACAGGCGCGCATGGTGGCGGCGCTGGTGGGCGGGCAGGCGATACCAGGCGAGATCCGGGCGATCGTGATGCGCGGTGTGCAGATGGTTGTTGAGATAGAGCAGGCCGAGTGGCCCGGCGCGCT
Organism: Sphingomonas sp. FARSPH; assembly: GCF_003355005.1. NCBI lineage: Bacteria > Pseudomonadati > Pseudomonadota > Alphaproteobacteria > Sphingomonadales > Sphingomonadaceae > Sphingomonas > Sphingomonas sp. FARSPH. Next base: position 2,311,272 of record NZ_CP029985.1, read on the forward strand.
CGACGGTCGCGGCGCGGCTGGGGCCAGGCAGGTCGGCGCGATGCTCGGCGAAGGAGCGCAGCAGCGTCAGCGACAGGCCGGGATACACCACCAGCAGGAGATAGCGCAGCGTGCCGAACCCCGTCCACTCGAGCCACGCGACGATCGGCACGACGAGCGCGAGGTGCGGCAGCCAGTCGCGGACGGCGCTGTCGGGCCGGCGGAGCAGTCGGCGCACCTCGTCGGCGACCAGCGCGAGCACGGCGAGGACCGGTCCGATCAGCAGTCGGCCGAGCAGCGTCGCCTGCACCCGCGCTGCGACATGGCGTGCCCCGTGGCCCGATGCGACATAGCGCGATTCCGGGTCATCGAGCGGATCAGTGATATGCGGGCTGCCGTGATGCGCGACGTGGCTGTCGCGATAGAGACCGTAGGGCAACCAGAGCGACAGCGGCACGGCGCCGATTGCCGCATTCACCGCGCGCCAGCGGGTCGGATGGCCATGGATCGTCTCGTGCTGGAGAGAGCCGTGCCAGGCGACGAGCCAGCCGCCCGCGACGACGATCACCGGTGTCGGCAGCGCCGCATGCCACCAGGTCAGCGCCAGCCAGCCGCCGTAGATCAGCATGGCGACGGCCACGGTCGGCCATTCGATCGTGATGCTGCCGTTGCGGGGCGCCGTATCTCCAAGCGTACAGGTCATCGAAGACCTCCTTCGCCGGAGATAATCCATCAACCGAATAGGAATTAAACGCTAGCAAACATCGCCTATGCGATAGCTGATCTTGTCACTGGCCCACGATGATGCCGATGCGTTCAGCCAGCCGCCAATGTCCCGTCTGCATCCTCCGTCTCGCGCTCGGTGAGAATGGTCGTGACCGCGACGTCGGCGGTGACGTTGGCCGCCGTCGCGAACATGTCGGGGATGGTATCGACTGCGAGGAACAGCGGCAGCAGTTCGATCGGGACGCCGACGGCCAGCGCCACGGGGGCGTAGGCGGCAAAGAAGCTGATCTGGTTCGGCAGCCCGGCGATCACGAGATTGTTGAGCACGGCGAGCAGCGCGACGAGGCCGAGCTGGCCGATGCCAAGCTCGATACTGTTGAGACGCGCCAGCGCGAGCGTCGCGAGGCCGATCGCGGTGGGTGCGCTGATTCGGAACAGCGCGACGGCTAGCGGCAGCACCGTGCCCACCGGCCGCGCGGGCAGGCCGAGCGTCCGCGTCGCCTCCAGCATGGCAGGCAGCGAGGCGAGCGAGGATTGCGTGCTGAACGCGACCGATTGCGCGGGCAGCACAGCGCGCAGGAACGCCGACAGCCGCGTGCGCGCGGCGACCGCGACGAGCAGCACGAACGCCGCGAGCAGGACGACACCGCCGACGACACGCGCGACGACATACCAGAGCAGCAGCGCCCCGACCGCGAAGCCGCTGCGTGCGGCGACGTCGAACGCCAGCGCGAAGACGCCGATCGGCGCGACGAGCAGGACCCAGCCGATGATGACGAGCAGCGCGTCGGCAATGCCCTGGCAGGCGTCGGCGATGGCGGCGGCGCGCGACCGGTCGATGTGGCGCAGCGCGATGGCGAAGACCAACGCGAACAGCACGACGGGCACGATCGCGCCCTGCGCTGCCGAGGCGATCGGATTGACCGGCACCAGCGCGCGCAACGTCTCGCCGAGCGGCGGCAGGTCGGGCAGCTTCGTGCCGGTCGCGCGCACCGCGTCGAGGCCGGTCACCTGCCACCCGCGGAACATGGCCGATCCGAGTGCGACGCCGAACACGGCCGAGGCGGAGAGGAACAGAACGAACGCGCCGATCGCGCGGCGCGCCACGCGGCTCGATCCGCCCGAGCCAGATCCACTGCCCAGGCCGGTCACCACCAGCGCGAAGACGAGCGGGATGATCGGCATCCGCAAGGCGTCGAGCCACACCCCGCCGATCGTCTGCAGGGTCGGCAGCGCGACGCTGTTCGGCCCCGCCAGATACCCTAGGGTCAGACCGGCGATCAGACCCGCCAATATGCGTCCAACGGCAGGAATCTTCATGCTGCGACGATGTTCGTCACGGCGGTCGTGCCCATCACCTGTGCGGCGAAGCGTTCCATCTCCTCCGCCTGTGGGCTCATCTGCAAGAGCAGCAGGTCGAGGCCCGCCGCCTCATACTCGGCGATCCGTTCCTTCAGTTGCTCGGGCGTGCCGACCAGATTGGGGCGCAACCCCCGGTTGGACACCGAATATTCCTGGAGCTTGAGTTCGCGCTCCAGTTGCGTGCCCGACAGCCATTGGTCGAAATTGGCATATCCCGCGGGCAGATCGGTGACCGTGGTAATGCGTTCGAGCTCGCGCTTCGCCTCCGCCTCGCTGTCGCGGACGATGGCATAGGCCGCCATGCCGTAGTGCATCGGCGGACCGCCGGCGGCGCGGCGGCGGCCGGCCATATCGACGATCTTCGGCGCGATCGCCGCGACGGGATCGCCGTGCATGACATAGGCGTCGCATTGTGTGGCGATCATCGTCTTGGCCGCCTCGCTCTCGCCACCGGCATAGATGGTGGGGCGTTTGACGGGCTTGGGGGCGCAGATCGCCGCGTCGGTCGTGTAGAATTGCCCGGCGAAGCTGAAACGCTCCTGCGTCCACAGGCCATCGACGACGCTGAGCCATTCGGCGGTGCGGGCGTAGCGATCGTCGTGCTGGTCGAATTGCAGACCGTATTGGCGGGCCTCGTCGGCCCACCAGCTCGACACGACGTTGAGCGACAGGCGGCCGCCGGCGATCCGGTCGATGTTCGCCGCCGCCTTGGCGAACAATGCGGGATGGTGGAAATTGGGGCGCACCGCGACCATCAGCTCCAGCCGCTCGGTCACCGCAGCGAGCGCGGCGGCGGTCGACCAGGCGTCGAGCGCGGGCTGGTCGATGCCTTTGATGTCGTTGAGGTTCAACTCGGCGATCAGCGTCAGGTCGTAACCCCAGCGCTCGGCATCCTGCGTCAGCGCCTTGGCATAGGCCCAGCTCGCATCCATGCCTTCGTCGGGGACGTTGCGCAGCCAGCCGCCGAACACCGGCATCCAGAACCCGTAGCGCATCAGCGTGCCTCCCCGATCCAGCCGACGATCCGGTCGACCAGCCGGTCGTGCGGGTCCCAGCCCAGCACGTCGAGCGGCCTGGCGACGAAGTTCGACAGCGCGTTGACGTCGTAGAAGCGGGGCGTGCCGTCGCGATCGTCGATCATCACCTCGACCCCGCCGAGATCGAGCGCGGCGGCGCGGGCGATGCGCTCCGCCGCGTCACGCAGGTGCGCGGGCGGCTCGGTCGCGGTCATGGTGATCGCGCTGCCGGGAACCTGGCAGGCGTCCGCCGGGCACAGGTCGAACGCCCCGGCGCCGGCGACGTCGATCGCGTAGAGATAGGCGCGGTCGAGCGTCTCGATCCGCGTGATCGTGCCGCCTCGCGCGGGGACATAGTCCTGCACCAGCAGCACGCCGTCGATGCTGGTCGGCATCGTGCCGTCCGCGACCGCGGCGCTGAGGGCGGCCATGTCGTCGAAGCGTACGATACCGGCGCCGGCGCCGCCGATATTGGCCTTCACCACCAGCGGAAAGCCGATCGCCGCCGCCGCGGCGGGGACATCGGCGGCGCGATGGACGACGCGGGTCGCGGGAATGGCGAGACCGAGCGAGGCGATCAGCGCTAGCTGGCGCGCCTTCGACGTGTCAATCGCGAGCGCCGCGGTGCCGTTCAGCACCCGCGCGCCGGACATCTCCCAGCGCGCAAGCAGCGACTGCGCCCAGAAGATCGGATGCTCCGCCTCGCGCAGGAACGCCGACATCGCCAGCCGGCTGAGGATCACTGGCGCGGGCGGCTGCGCCTCGGCAGGGTCGAAGGCCGTGCGCGGGGTCAGCGTATCATAGGCGACACCGCGCCGGTCCAGCGCGGCGAACAGCGGCGTAAACCATTGCGGATGTTCGTAGAGAATGGCGAGATCGGCGGTCATGGCGATATGCCATGCCGGACCTCGGGCGGGATGCAAACCGGCGTGGGCTTGGGCGGCCCCAAGAAAGGCTTTGCACGCATGTTATCGAAGCAGCGCCAGAGTAGGCTTGCTCAGGAAAGGTGGGGAGTCCCCTTAAGGTGAGAGCGGCGGTTCCCGAAGGAATTTGAGGACGAAGCGTTGCGGTTGTTGGCGACCGGCGGTCGTACGCAGCGGGAGGTGGCTATTGCAGCCAGCGCATGACGCGGGTTGCCGGATGATGGCTTCGCCATCGGGTCTTGTCGCGCGGAACGACCGATGCGCGAGAATGGCGTGCGCCGGCGGCAGAAGCGGCGGTTCAAGCGGACCACCGATAGCGAATATGGCGGGCCGATTGCGCCGAACATCATCGACCAGGACTTGACCGCAACGGCGCTCAGCCCGAAGTAGGGCGTCGACATCTACTGCGCCTGGACGGGAGACTGTCAATCCATGCGATCTACCGACCTATCTGTTTTCTGATCGTGCGGGCGAGGGAAGCAATTCCTCGAGCGTTCCGTTCGGTGCGGCGCGTTCCAGCAGTGAGCCGAGGAGGTCGACCGACTCCTCCATCGCGGCCGGATTGTCGATGAACTCGCGCCCCAGCGACATGCCCCGCATAGCCCAGACCACCAGCCGAATGGCCGAGTTGTCGGCGACATTCGTGCCAAGGCGCTCGCGGAAAGCCTTGGCGGCAAGCTCCTCGATCGCTGTCTGCACCGGCTTGATGAGCGCGGCGAGGTCGGGATCGCTGCGCGAGGCGACGAAGATCTCGAGCACCGCGACCCCCGAAGGCCGTGACAGCACCTCCCACGAGATACGGGGCCAGTCCGAGACACGCGATCCGATCTGCCTCTCGCTTTGGAGCTCGCGATAGGCGATCACCTCGGCATCGAAGACCCAGCGCACCACGTCCGCGATGAAGGCGGCGCGCGAGGCGAAATGGTGGGTGATCGCGCCGCGGCTGACCCCGGCTTCGTCGGCGATCACGGCGTTGCTGGCGCGGGTATAACCCAGTCGGCTGATCGCCCGGACCGCCGCCTCGAACAGCGCTGCGCGCGTGTCCGCCGTGCGCTGCTCCTGCGTCCGCCGCTGAATCTTTGTCCCGCTCATCCTCGCTCCCTCGACATGTGCCGAGCTTGAGCGCGTCCGGACGCGCGAGACAAGGTCCTATCCATCAGAAGCGCCACTCGAACGCCCCGCCGATGCGGCGAAAGGCGTTGTCGGGCAGCGTCTGTACGTACTGACCCGCCGAGAAATTGCCCGGATAGATTGCCGCCGCATAGCGCTTGTCGAACAGGTTGCGCACGAAGACGCTAAAGCGGGCATGATCGCCGATGTCGCCGATCCCGACCGTCGCGTTGACCAGCGAATAGCCCGGCTGGATCGTGTTGGGATCGTTGATCGCGTAATAGAAGCGGCTGCGATAGCGCCAGTCGGCGGTGACGAAGACCTTCAGGTCGTCGCCGATCGGCTGGTCGATATTGGCGGCAAGGCTGGTCGTCCATTTCGATGCGCCGACCAGCGGCGTGCCCGCGGCGTTGAAGCTCGGCCCGGCGAGCGTGCACCCCTGCGCCGCGGTCTGTCCGGTGAAGCAGGCGACGTTGTAATTGCCGTATTTGGCGTCGAGGTAGGTGACGCCGCCGTTGAAGCTGATACCGCGCGCAGGGCGGACGATCGCCTCCGCCTCGACGCCGCGCGTCTTCAGTTCGCTCGCATTGCCGGTGCGGAACGAGCCCAGACCGCCGTTCAGCGTGGGGTCGAATACCTGCGCCTGGAAATCGCGGAAGTTGTTGATGAAGCCCGCGACGTTCAGGCTGAGCTTGCGGTCGAGCAGGTCGAACTTGCCGCCGATCTCATAGGCGTCGACCGTCTCGGGATCGACGTTGAACGCGACACCGGCGGCAGAACTGATCGCCGGCCCCTTGTAGCCGCGCGTATAGGTGGCGTAGAGGTTCGCAGTCGGCGTCACGGCATATTCGATCCCCGCCCGCCCGGAAAAGCCATCGGCGTTCCGGCCCGCGACGATCGGCGCGGCGAGCGCCCCGATGCAGCGCTGGCCGCCGCTCAGCAGGAAGGTGACGAGGTTGCACACGCCCGGCACCGCGGTGACGGTGGTCGTCGATGCGATCTCATCGCGCGTGTAGCGACCGCCGGCGATCAGACGCAGCTGCGACGTCAGGTTGAAGGTCAGCTGCGCGAAGCCGGCATAGCTTTTCGTCGTATAGTTGAAGTTCGATTGTCCGTTGACCGGCGACAGGCGCACCGGGAAACTCGCGGGGAAGACGCCGAACGTGCCGTCCTGCAAGATCTGCGCGTCGATATGCTGACGGAAGAAATAGAGGCCTGCGGTATAGTCGATCGCGCCGTGGTCCGAGTTCGCGACGCGCAGCTCTTCGGACAGCTGATACGATTGCGAATTGGCGATGTTGGTGTCGAAGAACGCCACCGGCGTCTGGTCGACGTCGTTGTTCGCGCGGGCCTTCAGGTTGCGATAGGCGGTGACCGACGTGATCGCCACCGGACCCGCGTCGTAATTGACCGCAAGCTGGGCGCCGAAGCTCTTTTCGTCGCGCACGACGTCGGTGCTGCCGATCGCGGTCTTGTTGTTCGTCGGGGAGGCGACGACGCCGAGTGCCGTATTCTGGACGAAGACAAAATTGGCGGGTGCGAAGGGACGGAAGGCCGCGGGGATCGGCGTCGGATCGTTGCCGCCGAACTTGCGGATCGTCGAATAGGCTTCGATCCCGCTATTGTTCTGGTTGTCGACGATCGCATACAGGCTGAGCCGATCGGTCGGCTTCCATAGCAATTTGCCCGTGCCGAACCAGCGCCGCACCGGATCGAGCCGGCCGGGGCCGACAAGCTGCGTCGAGGGCTTCTGATACTGATAGCCACCGACGACGCGCAGCGCCGCGGTATCGCCGATCGGCACGTTCACCACCGCCTGCGACTGGACCTGGTCGCGGCTACCGGCCTGCACCCGGCCGCTGCTGCTCCACGTGCCGAGTTCTGGCCGGGCGGTGGTGATCGAGATAAGGCCCGCGGTGGTGTTCTTGCCGAACAGCAGCCCCTGCGGCCCGCGCAGCACCTCGACGCGCTCGACATCCGCCAGCGAATTGAGGGGCACGTAGCGCGGCAGCGTAATGTTGACGTCGTCGACGGCGATGCCGACCGCGGATTCGATGCCATAATCGAACGGTTGGTGCCGACGCCGCGGATCGCGATTGGCACGCCGGTGGCGTGAAGTCGGCGGTGCGCGACCGCGCTGTGCGGACGCAGCGACTGGCCGTGCGCGGTGATCGCGATCGCACGTCGCGCAGGTCCGTGCGCCGCTGCGCGGTGACGACGATGTCGCCGTCGTCGTCGTAGCATTGCCTGCGGTGTCGCGGCTTCGACCGGGAGGGCGCTTGAGGGAGGCGCCGTCTGTGCCTGCGCGTTGCCGGCCATGCCAGCACGCTCGTCCGCATCAGCCATCCAATGCGCACGTCGTTTCCTCACCGGCGCGGCCATGCCGCTTGACGCAAGCATCGTCTGCTGAACATCTGTCAGCGTGTATGTAAGTTGCGCATTTTCTGGAGGACGGGATCGACATTGGGCACCGACGCGCAGTGCGTGCGCATTCGCTGTGCACGGCCAGGTGCCAGCACGCATGCGTCACCGATCAGCGGCGCATGACGCATGTACGCGAGCGTGCGATCCGCGAAGCGGCGCGTGCATGCCGCGACGGCCGGCGCGGATCCATGCATGCGCCGCGTGGCGCGCATATCCGGATGCGGCATCGGCGTGTCGACATGCGCGCGTCGAACGCGATGCGTGCGCGCATTGCCTCGGCGACGGCATGGTCGACCTGGAACACCGACCTGATCGCCGCGCGGCGCGATGATCGCGGTGAGCACGGGCCAGGCTCATGTCGCTGCGTGCATCCCGTGCGCGATCCACGCAACGGCGCACGTTCGAGTATGGCGAGGATCCGTGCATCCGGGCTGCTCGCGGCGCGGCGGTCGACGGCGTCCAGTCGCAGCACGTGCTATCGACGGTCAAGCATTTCGCGCTTAACGCGCAGGAACGGCCGCATGCGGTCGACGGCCGGATCGCCGACGATGCTTTCGCATGAGCGATGCCGCTCGGATCGCGATCGACGCGGCGCCCGGCGCGTGATGGCGCTCAACGCGTCACGCCGCCGGCCTGCGCAGGCTCGAATCGGGTGTGGCGGGACGGCGCTCCGCGGCTTCGTGATGTCGGACGGGGTGCGGTCGGCGCTCTCGACACGGCGCTCGCCGGGCTCGACCAGCAATCGGCGCGCAGATCGACAAGCAGGTATCTTCGGTCGCCGCTGGCCGAGGCGGCGGCCCGCGATGCCGCTATGCCGCGCGGTCGCCGTATCGACAGGCGCGTCCTGCGTCGCTTACGCGGTCGGCGGATGCGCACGCCGCCGGTCGCCGATCGACTGTCGCGACGCGCCGTCGCCCGCGCGATCGACGGCGAGCGTATTGCGCTCTGCGCAACGCGGCGCGCTGCTGCCGCTGCGGATGTCGCGACGATCGTTGTGATCGGCGGCTCATGCGACGCGATCGCCGGCGGTCGCTGTCGGCGGGCGCGCAGATCGACAAGCAGGTACCGTACGCCGCTGGCCGAGGCGGCGGCCGCGATGCCGCCTATGCCGCGCGGGTCACCGATATGAACAGGCGCGTCCTGCGATCGCTCTACGCGGTCGGACTGGATGCGCACCCGCCGGTGAAGGCGCCGATCGACTTGTCGCGAACGCGGCCGTCGCCCGCGCGATCGAGGACGAGGGTATTGTGCTGCTGCGCAACCGCGGCGCGCTGCTGCCGCTGTCGAAGGATGTCGCGTCGATCGTTGTGATCGGCGCTATGCCGATGCCGGGGTGCTGTCGGGGGCGGATCGACGCAGGTCCAGCCGGCGGGTGGGCCGACGTGTCGCTGCCGATGGGGGTGAGGGGCCCCTCGCCAATACAACAACCAGACGATCGCGCGACGTTGGCACCCGGCGAGGTACGCATCGATGGCCGCTATCCGGCCGAGGCGGCGGCCGCCGCCCGCCGCGCCGACGTCGCGATCGTCTTCGCGACGCAGTGGATGACAGAGGGCGCGGACGTCCCCGACCTGTCGCTGCCCGGGGGTCAGGATGCGACGATCGCCGCGGTCGCCGCAGCCAATCCCAAGACGATCGTCGTGCTAGAGACCGGCGGCCCCGTGCTGATGCCCTGGCTCGACAAGACCGGCGCGGTGCTGGAGGCGTGGTATGGCGGCGCGAAAGGGGGTGATGCGATTGCGGCGACGCTGTTCGGCGACGTGAACCCGTCGGGTCGGTTGCCGGTGACATTCCCCGCCTCGGCCGACCAGCTGCCGCGCCCGGCGCTGCCCTATGCCGGGATGGTCGACCGCGATTTCGCCGCCGGGCTGGCCGCGGGCAAGAGCTATCCGATCGATTACGACATCGAAGGCGCGGACGTCGGCTATCGCTGGTTTGCGCGCAAGGGGGCGGTGCCGCTGTTCCCGTTCGGCTTCGGGCTCGGTTACACGACGTTCGATCATGGCGCGGTGACGGTCACCGGCGGCGCCCGGCCAAGCGCGCGCGTGACGATCCGCAACACGGGGATGCGCGCAGGCAGCGAGGTGGCCCAGCTTTACCTCGTATCGACGCCGGCAGGGCGTACGCTGCGCCTCGCCGGATTTGCCAAGGTGGTCGTGCCAACCGCCGAAGCCGTGACCGCGACCATCCCGATCGAGCCGCGCCTGCTCGCCGACAGCAAGGGCGGCCGCTGGACCATGCCGGCGGGTGCCTATGGATTCGCGCTCGGCCGGTCTGCCACCGACCTGGGCCCGGTCGTCACCGTAACCCTCCCGGCGCGCCAGTGGCGCTGACCCTCATCGCAAAGGACCGTCCGATGCCGCGCATGCCCCTCCTCGTCGCCTTGATCGCGTTCGTCTTTCCCATGTCCGCCTCCGCACAGGGCATTCCCGTCGCGCCAATGGCGACGCCGGCGCAACCGGACGCGATCCCGCTCGCCACCGGCGGCGTGCCGGGCATGCCACCGGAAAGCTGGTTCACGCTCGCCGGCCGTCCCACCGTGCGCAACGTGTCGACAGCCACGCTGCTCCCCGTGCTACCCGCGAAGGACAAGGCGACGGGCGCCGCGGCCGTCATCGCGCCCGGCGGCGGCTTTGTCATGGAATCGATGGAGGCGGAGGCGATGAAGCCCGCGCGTTGGCTCGCGGATCACGGCATCGCCGCCTTCGTCCTCAAATACCGGCTCGATCCGACGCCAGCGCCGATGGAAGCGTTCAAGCAGGCGGCGCTGGCGCGCTTCGCCGCCGCGGCGATGGCGGGCGCCAAGGGCGGCGCCGACATTCCCGCGCCTGCGCCGGCGCTTGCCGATGCACAGGCGGCGATGCGGCTGGTCCGCACACAGGCCGCACGCTGGGGCATCGATCCCAAGCGCATCGCCTATGTCGGATTTTCGGCCGGTGCTATCATGGGCGTCGATCTGGTGAAGGCCGCCGTCCCCGGGACGACTCCGGACCTGTTCGCTGCCATCTATCCTTCCATGGCGCCGGTCATCGTGGCCCCGAACGCGCCGCCACTGTTCGTCGCGGTCGCGAGCGACGACGAGCTGTTCGGCAAGCAGGGTTACGGCTTGCCGGACAGCTGGCGCCGCGCCGGCCGCCCTGTCGAGCTGCACGTCTACGAACATGGCGGCCACGGCTTCGGCTTTGACGGCAAGCCCGGCACGACCAGCGTCGGCTGGAACCAGGCGCTGCTCGGCTGGCTGAGCGCGCACGGCTGGTTCGCGAAACAATAGAACGGTCCGAAGAGGCTGCCGAGAGGATACCCCTGACGAGGAGATGGGACGATGCGTTGGTCGCTGATAGGTGCGTTGAGTGCGATGCTGCTGGCCCAGCCGGTTACGGCGGCGACATACCAGCCGAACGGGCCGATCGAGCGACGCTACGCCGCGGATGGCCCATGGGCGACGACGACCATCGTGTCGAACGGCGCGTGCGACCGCGAGGGCAACGTCTGCGACATCTGGTATCCCTCGAACCTCGGGGCCAACCCGCTGAAACGGATGGCGGATGGCTTCCGGCACCCCGTGATCGTCTTTGCCAATGGCACTGCCGACACCGTGCCCGCCGACAAGAACGCCTATTTCCTGCGGCATCTGGCCAGTTGGGGGTTCATCGTCATCCGCTCGCGCGATGGCTCTACGGGGCAGGGTGACACGGTGGCCGATGCAGCGAAATACCTGCTCGGCCTTTCGCGCGATCCGCAAAGCGTCTTCTACGGCAAGGTCGATGCCGACAATATTGGACTTGCGGGCCATTCCCAAGGTGCCGCGACCGCGACGTTGCTATTTTCGCGTAACGACACGCTGTTCAAGACCTACGTGCCGATCGAGACGCCGCTGCGGGTAGTGTGCGTGGTGGCCAATTGCACGATCGACCTCGGCGCCCTGCCGCAGGTGACGCGGGGTTCGATCTTCTACGTCGGCGGCGATGCCGACGTCATCTCCAGCCTACCGACCAACCTTGGCTATTACACGCCCACATCGGACGCGGTGGACAAGGTGATGGGGATGATCGCGCTCGGCGGCCATACCGAGATCGAGGGCAGCCCCGACTGCGCGCCCGGCGGAATTCCGGGATCGTGCAATATCGGCGTCTACCCGTTGCTCGGCTATCCCACCGCATGGTTCATGTGGAAGCTGCAAGGCGCGGCCGACGGCCCGGCGGCATTCGGCGCTGACGGCGAACTGGCGCACGCATCCCCCGAATGGCTCGGCGTGCTCAGCAATGTCCGCCCGCGCTGACCGTCTTCGCTGGCGGTGGGCGCTGGCGGTGATCGGCGTCGCGGCGCTGATATCGGCGGTGGTCGTCCCGCGGCTGCCGTCGCCCACAACCGTGCCTGCCGCGTCGCCCACCGATCGTGTCAGGGTCGTATCGTCGCTGGCGCAAGCCCCCCGTTCCGTTCAGCGCGTCGATCCGCCGCCTGTCTCGTCCGCGTGGACAGGGCCCGAACGAGGCGCGATCTTGGCGGCGCTTCACCTGTCGACCCGGGCCCGGCTGGATGACGTGACGGGTACGGAGGTGCCCCGACAGGTCCTTTGCGGCCGGGTCCAAGTCTCATCGGATCAGCCCTTCCGACGCTTCGCCTATGTGAAGACCGCGAAGCTGGGTACGATCGATGATGGGGGAGCCGAGTTCGCACAGGCGTTCGCGCAATTATGCGGGCAATAAACGGGAAGTAGGTACGGAAGTTGCTGAAGTCCGGACCGGCACATCAATACCTTCCTGCCTGTCTACATGGTTCGCAGCCGCACCGGCAGCATGGCTGATCTCGCCGTTCGCGCGCGCATGACGTTAGGATTGAACGGCTCGACATCACGTACCCCGATCAAATCGCTGCCTTAAGCCGAGCTCAGTCTCGCGTTTCGGCGAAGAACTTGCGGTGGTTGTCCAAACGCCCGCAGAAATGCGCGACGCATATGGTCACGGTCACTGAAGCCGGTCTGGCGCGCCACCACGTCAATCGGGTGGCGACTTTGCTCCATGAGGCCGCGAGCGCTTTCGACCCGTAGATTCTCGATCGCCTTGGCCGGCGACTGGCCGGTCTCGGCGTGGAATGCGCGGCTAAACTGGCGCGGGCTGAGATGTGCCGCCTCGGCCAGGTCGGGCACGCTCAGCCGCTTGTGCAGGTTCTCGCGCGCATAGGCAAGCGCCGCCTGGATGCGGTCAGACTTGGGTGACAGCTCCAGCAGCGTCGAGAACTGCGACTGCCCGCCGCCGCGACGGTGATAAAGTACGAGCTTGCGCGCGACCGCCTTGGCCGGCTCCGGCCCAAGATCGCTCTCGATCAGCGCAAGCCCGAGATCAATGCCTGCGGTCATCCCCGCCGACGTCCAGACCGGGCCGTCGTTGATAAAGATCCGGTCTGCTTCAACCTTGGCAGCCGGATGGTCGAGCTGGAGTTCGCGCGCGTGAAGCCAGTGGGTCGTCGCGCGGCGACCGTCCAGCAGCCCGGCCTCGGCCAGCACGAAGGCTCCGGTGCATACCGCCGCCACCCGGCGATGGCGCTTGAACGCATCGCGCATGAACCCGATCACGCCGGGGGTGGACGGCGCCAAGACCGTCGCGCCGCCGACCACCAAAGTGTCGAACGGCTTCTGCGTAAACGCTTCGGTCTGGAGCATCGCCCCCGCCGAGGTCCGCACCGGGCCGCCCGTCTCTGAGATGAAGTGCAGGTCGTAGAAAGGACCGCCCTCCAGGTCGTTCACGACTTCGAAGCCCGCCACCATTGCCAGGGCCATCAACGAATAGCCGGGGTAGACGAGAAAGGCGATGTCACGCACGACAGGTGTCCCCGATGTCTTGAATCGTCGTGTATATGACATTTGAGCCGGATGCTGGCAAATCTATGTGTCTCTCCGCTGGCTCACACCAGAACCTCAGCACGGAGAACATTCATGAGCTTCCCATCAACCCGCGGCGTCGCTGTCATCACCGGTGCATCCGCCGGTATCGGGGCCATCTATGCCGATCGTCTGGCCCGGCGCGGCTACGACCTGGTCCTCGTCGCCCGCAACGCGGAACGGCTTGACGCGCTGGCGGCCAAGCTGCGCCACGAGACGGGCCGCGAGGTCAACACGCTCGTCGCAGACCTCAGTGACAAGGCAGGGATGGCCAAGGTCGAGGCGGTGCTTCGCGAGAACGCCGACATCACCATGCTGGTCAACAACGCCGGCGTCGGCTCGGTCGCGTCGATCCTGCAGGCGGATGTCGACACTATGACCGCGATGATCGACCTCAACGTCACCGCACTCACTCGACTATCCTACGCCGCCGCGCCGGCGTTCGTTGCGCGCGGCGCCGGCACGATCGTCAACATCTCTTCGGCCGTGGCGATCGCGGTCGAGGCGCTGAACGGCGTCTACAGCGCGTCCAAGGCCTATGTACTCGCCTTCGGCCATTCGCTGCAGAAGGACCTCGCCGATAAAGGCGTGCAGGTCCAGACGGTGCTGCCGGCGGCCACCGCTACCGAGTTCTGGGACGTCGCGGGCTACGCTCCGCAAAAGACGGCCGAGAGCACGATGAGTGCCGAAGACCTCGTCGACGCGGCACTTGCTGGGCTCGACAATGGCGAGATCGTGACCATCCCGGCGCTGCACGACAACGACGCGTGGACGCGTTGGGAGCAGGACCGTCGCCAGCTCGCCTCCAAGATCCGCAATCCCAGGCCAGCGCCGCGCTACGAGTTCAACTGATCAGGAGCTAGCGCGTCCGCCCGCCTGCAGGCGGGCCGCTAGCGACCTAGTGTCCAGAGACTAACCAATGTCCGGTCCTTCCAAGCCGCTCGAAGCAGATGAGTTCCGGCATTGGGTTTCATCCAACCTATGGTCTGCTCGGCCATCACAGTCTGCTGACTCGTTTCGGTCTTGCTCGCCAGACCTTGTCCGGCCCCACCGACGTGGCACCCAGCTAAGGGGTGCTATTTGGGCTCACCCGACAGCCGATCGAGGATGGGGATCGCGGCCTTCAATTGTTTGCGCTCCTCGGGAGACAGCAAGCCGCGGATCGCATCGGCGATATGCACGGCACGATTGGCCCTCGCTTGAAAAAGTGCGAGCCGTCCCTCGGATGTGATCGACACGAGCTTGCTGCGGCGGTCCGCGGGATCAGCAAGCTGTCGCACCGACCCTTGCGCTTCGAGCCCTGCGACTATCAGGCGCATGGTCTGGTGCGTGACGCCGCGTCGGTCGGCCAGAGCAGCGACGTTCATTGATCCAAGGTTTTCGAGAAGATCGAGTGTCTCGGACTGCGCTGACTTCACTGTGCCCGTCCGATTTCCGACGGCACGGACAAACGCGCTTACGCTTTGCCGTAGACCCTCGGCCAGTTCAGCCACATCGTCCGACGCCTCGTCGGCCTCACCCATCTGACGGCTCATCCCGTCGCAGACTCTCCAGCACAGAGGGGAGTGTATTGATGCCCCAGTGTTCTGCATAGCAGCCGTTCTCTACCCGTACGATGTCGATAACTTCGATACGTATCGGTTTTCCTGTGGGCTCGATGCCCAGCAGGGGGCCATCATGGCTCCCCGCTATGGTCTTACGGGTGGTGACCTTATCACCCTCCTGGATCTGATCGTGAATGGTGACGGTGAGACCTGCGATCGCAGGGCGCAGAACCCGATTGAAGGTGTTCCACATGCTCTCGCCATCCGAAGCAGCGCCAGGGGGCGCTGATCGATTGATGAACGTCGGCGCCATCAACGCTTCGAACGCGTCCCGATCGCCCTGCTCGATGACGTCTCGATTGAAGCGGAGAACCACCGCTTTCGCACTGTCGATAACCAAAGCGCCTGCTCCAGAGATAAATATACAGTATTGCTGTATATATTGTGTGCGTGTCGACGGTCAACCCGCGATCTGCGGCTGTTCTATTCGCGATTCGATCGTTTTTGGGAAAGGCGGCATCGTGTCGAACTTGCCCTTGCCCGAGCGGGTTAGGGCAAGGGCGGGCTATCGAGGACAGGCGATGATGATCCGCTGTCGGCGCGACGTGGCCCCTCAGTGCAAGTCGCGGGACATTACCCGTCTATGTCGTGCCCCCAATGCCCGTAAAACCAAGGATGTGCACACGGCGGATGATGGCAATGAACAGGTTGCCGCAGGCGCAAATGACATCGACATCTGCCACGGGACGGCGCGGTTGTGGCGGAACGGGTTCGGCCCGTTGTTTGCGGGGAACAGCTGCTGCCAATAGCTAAGGCCTCTGCGCGGCTTTCGTCATTGGCGCTGAAATCTCGACGGAACATACGTGAAGCTCAACGGCGAAATGGGGTCCGGTCAGCGCAGACGCACGGGCTGGCGATTGGGGGGCGGGGTGGCTAGTGGTCGCACCGGCCGAGTGGCAGAGTCCCGCTAGCTAGGCTGCAGCCAGAGCCCGAAGCGCATCATATGAAGAGCGGTTCGCGTCGGACTGACATCGCTACTCACCCCTTACCGGCGGACCGTTCGCAGCGCCGAGCTCAGCCCTGCAGCGCGTCGAGCAGCACGCGGATCGGCTGGCCAGCGGGCATCAGGGTCCGATCGATCTCTGCCTCGTCGAACCAAGACGCGTCCGCTTCGGGATGCGGACCGCTGAGCACGACGACCCCGGCGCCGCGGCGATAGCGCGCCGCAGCGATGTCGCCGTTGGCGTAGCTGGCGATGGGACGGAAACCGGCGGCTTCGGCGTCGGGCAGGAACGGGCCGTCCTGGTAATAGAGAGTCGCCGCGTGGCCGCCCCATCGCACCGGCACGATCGTATCGTCCTCGCTCGTTGCGGCGGAGCCGGGGCGCCCGACTTCTGAATCGAGGTCGGCATCGATCAACCCCAGGTTCGACCGGTCGGCGAGATAGGCGCCCATGCACAGCCCGAGGTAGCGACCGCCATGCGCCACGAAGTCACGGATCGCCCGCGCGCGGGCCGCCCCGAGCGCGCGACGTGCCGCGGCGATGTCCTGCCCGCCGCCGGGCTGGATGTAGATGGCATAGTCGCGCAAGGTCGCGGGCGTCACATCGGTCCGTTCGGCCGGGCCGACGAAATCGACATGGTAGCGCGGATCGAGCGCCCCGATCGCACGCTGCAACGCTTCGGCGCAATCCTCGCACGCCGCCGGGCCGCGATAGATAGCGACGCGCACGACCCGGTCGGTGGCGTGGGTCGCGAACGCGGACGACGACGCGGTGACGAACGCCAGCAGCGCCGCAAGGACGGTGATCAGTTTCATTTCCAAGGCTCGCTCGACGGGGCGGTCATCGATCGCGGACACTGGCGGTTGCCATGTCCATGGGTCCGAAAGATTTTATCCGCGGATTGTTCCCCAGGCGCCCATCGCATGGCGCACGCGGATTTGTTGAGCGCGCCGATCCCGCGCGCTTTCGCCGATCCCGAAAAACCTTGCGCCGCCGTCTGTCGGTTCAGCGTGGCGTAGGCTAGGGACGCGCAAGGGGGTTTCGTTACACGGCATCGCAAGAGGGCCATCACACCGATATGATCGCATCGCCTTTCCCCGTTTCCGCCCGTCGTGCCGCGCGGTTGATCGCAGCGCTCGCCGGCGGGTCGCTGGTTGCCGGACCGCTGGCGGCGCAGGTCGCGTCGTCCGGTACGCCGATGCCGCAAGCACGTGTCGCACCGCCCGCGGTGGTCCAGACGGTCACGCCGCCCGCCGCAACGGCGGCCGCGCTGCCGACGCTGAGCGTGGAACAGGCGCGCCAGCTCGCGACGCTGATCGCGCGGGCGGAGGTCGCGCAGGGACTGCGGCAGGGGCCGGCGCGCGATCTGTCGACGCTGTCGCCCGCCGCACTCGCCCGCGTCGCGCTCGATTATGCGCATGCGGTGCACGTAGGGCGCCTCGATACCGCCGATTTCATCAAGGACTGGGGCATCCGGCCGCAGCCGTACGATCCGCTGCCCGGCTTTTCGGAGGCGGTGCGGCAGGATCGGCTGGCGGCCTGGGTCGCCGCGCTGCCGCCGCCCTATGCGGGCTATGACGCGCTGGTGAAGGGGCTGGCGCGCTATCGCGACATCACGGCGGCGGGCGGCTGGGGCAGCCTGCCTGCAAACGCGAGCATCCCGTTCCAGTCGAGCGGACCGCTGGTCACGCAGTTGCGCAAGCGGCTGGCGATGGAGGACCCCGCGGTCAGCACGACCGGCGCAACCTTCGACGACGCGCTGCTCGCGGCCGTGCGCCGGGCGCAGCGCCGCTATGGCCTGAACCCGGTCGGCACGGTCGGCGTGCAGACGATCGCCATGCTCAACGTGCCGGTCGGGCAACGTACCCGCCAGATCATGGCCAATCTGGAACGCTGGCGCTGGCTGCCGACGCAATTGGCGGCGAAGCGCGTCCAGGTGAACATCGCCGCGGCGGTGCTGACCGTGTTCGACGGCGACAATCCGGTGCTGTCGATGAAGGCGGTGACCGGGCGGCCGGGCAACGAGACGCCGATGCTGGTGTCTGAAATCCACAGCATCGTCATCAATCCGCCGTGGAACGTGCCCAGTTCGATCGCCAACAAGGAATTGTGGCCCAAGGAGCGCGCCAACCCCGGCTATCTGAAGCGCAACGGCTTTCGCGTGATCGATGCGGGCAATGGCGAGAAACGGTTGCAGCAATCGTCGGAAAAGAGCGCACTCGGCCGGTTCAAGTTCGATTTTCCCAACGATTTCGCGGTGTATCTCCACGATACGCCCGCCCAGTCGGGCTTCTCCAGGTTCGACCGGCTGGCGAGCCACGGCTGCGTCCGGCTGGAGAAGCCGGCGGACCTTGCCGCGCTGATGCTGAAGACGACGCCGGAATGGCAACCCGCCGCGGTCGACGCCGCGCTGGCGTCGGGCAAGACGGTGCGCGCGGCGATGGCGGAGCCGGTCGCGGTCTATCTGATGTACTGGACGGCCTTTGCCGGGTCGGACGGGCAGGTCGGCTTTCGCGAGGACCCCTATGGCTGGGACTCGCTGCTCGCCGGCAAGATCGAGGCGCGCTCCGCCGAGCGCGCCGCCGCCACGCAGCAATGATCGCATCACGGGGAATGAGCATGACCAAGACGTTTCGCATCCGCGCACTGGGTCTGATCGCGGCGGGGCTGGTCCTGCCGACGCTGGCGGGCTGTTCGCGCTCACCCTCCGAAGAAGCGCCCGCGGAGACGGTGCAGAACGACGCAACGGTGACCGAGGTCGCGCCGAACGAGACGATGCCGGCGATGGCCAATGCCGCCGAGCCTGTGCCGGCGGGCAATGCGATGGCGGCGGAGGCGCCGCCGCCCCCGCCGCCGGCGCGCGGCGAGGATCAGCAGATGCTGGACGACGCGTCGATCACCGGCATGACCGCACGTGTCCAGCGCGACGCCGCGCCCAGCGATGCGCCGTCGCCGACGGACGCCGCACCGGCGGGCAACGCCGAGTAACGGCCTATTGCGCCGCCTTTGCGAGCCGCGCTTGCTGCGCGGCCAGCGTGGGCACGCCGAGCGCGGTACGCAGCGTGTCGGGCACAAGCGTGGTGTCATAGGGTTCCATCGTCAGCGGCGTGTCCCGCTTCCTGGTATCTTGCGTGCCGTAAATCTGCTTTTGCCCGATCGCCTGTAGATAGCGGTCGAGCGTCGCGGCAGCGATCCATGTCGCATCCGCCCTGCCGCGCGCGACCCCGGCGAGCGCGAGGCTGTGGGCGAGCAGGTAATCGTTCGGCGTGCTGCCATGCTGGAAGATGAATGCCGCCGCATAATAGTCCGCGCCGGTGTGCAGCGCGCCGCGGTCGAGCAACGCGCGCGCGGCCGTGCGACGTTCGAGGTCGTCGGCGATCATCTTCGTTACAAAGGCGCGGTCCGCGCCCTGCGCGGGCGTCAGCGCGGCGCGGACAGCCTGATCGGCAGCGAACAGCGACTGGATCGTCGGGTTGTCGGCGACCCCTGCAGAATGGGCGCCGGTCTGCGCGACGACGGATGGAGCGACGCTGATCGACAGCAGCAGGAGAATCGGGGCGGTGTGACGGACGTTCATGCCAGCTCCTTCATTACGGAGCCCGTATGACTACATATGTAGTCGAAGCTGGTCCAGCGCCTATCGTCCGTCGGTCGCCCAGTCGCCGCGACGGCTGGCGTCGGTGCCGGTGGGTGCGACGCGGTCGGTCGCGGCCTGGAGATGCAGGATCGTCCAGTCGCCGCGCACGTCGCGCGCGATCTCGCGCGCACCCTGCGCGACATAGGCGTCGACGACCTTTGCGGCCTGGTTGGACAACAGGCCGGCGAGGACGATCGTCCCGCCCAGGGCGGCGATGCCCGCGACTTCAGGCGCCATCGCGATCAACGGCCCGGCGAGGATGTTGGCGATGACGAGGTCGTAGGGCGCCTGGTCGGCGATAGCCGGATCGCGCGTGCCGTCCGCGACGACCAGGCGCACGTCGGCGACCGCGTTCAGCGCCATATTGTCGCGCGTCACGTCGATCGCGATCGGGTCGATGTCCGTCCCCGTCACCGCCGCGGCAGGCCACAGATGGCGCGCGGCGAAGGCGAGCAGACCGGTGCCGGTGCCGAGGTCGATGACGCGATGATAGTCCCGCCCTTCGCGCGCGAGGCCGTCGAGCATCGCGAGGCAGCCGCTGGTCGTGCCGTGATGACCGGTGCCGAACGCCTGGCCGGCATTGATCAGGAACGCGCGCTCTCCTGCTGCGGCATCGACGTTCGCCGGATGCGCGCTCGTATGGACGACGAAGCGGCCCTCGCGGATCGGCTCCAGCCCCTGCTGGCTGAGCGCGACCCAATCCTCGTCGCTCAGCGCCTCGACCACGGGCGCGCGGCCGCTGGCGCTGGGGACGAGCGCATGGATCGCGGCGATCGTCGCGGCATCGGGTTCCCGGTCCACATAGGCGTCGAGCCGCCAGCGCTCGACGTCGTCCTCCACCTCCTCGGTGGTCATCAGCACCGCTTCGATCGCGAGGTCGGACGCGGCGTCGATCGCCTCCGCCTCCGCGCGGGTGCAGGGCAGGGTGATCTTCCAGCTGGTGGGTTCAGCGGACATAGCTTGCTCCGTTGACGTCGATCACCGCGCCCGTCATCGATGCGGGCGCCTCCAGCGCGCAATAGCGGGCGACGCTCGCCACCTCGTCGGGGCTCGCGACGCGGCCGAGCGGGATGTCGGCGAGCAGCGTGTCGCCGCCGCGGCTGGCGAGATAATCCTCCGCCATCCCCGTCATCGTGAAGCCGGGGCAGATCGCGAAGGCGAGGATGCCCTCGCTGGCGTAGCCGCGCGCGATCGTCTTCGTCATCGCGACCATGCCCGCCTTGGCGGCGGCATAATGCCAGTGAGCGGGGCTGTCGCCGCGATAGGCGGCGCGGCTGGCGATGTTGACGATCCGGCCTCCGGTGCCACGCTCCTGCCAGTGGCGGACCGCGAGGCGGCTCAGTTCGGCGGTGGCGGTGAGATTGATGCGCAGCGTCCGTTCCCAGTCGGCGACCCAATCGTCATGGTCGCGCGACAGCGCGTTCGCCTCGAACACGCCGGCGTTGTTGACGAGCACGTCGATCGTGCCGCCCGCCTGGTCCAGTGCAGCCTCCCACAGCGCGCGGGGGGCGGCGGGATCAGCGAAGTCGGCGGCGATGCCGCTGCGCGTGCCCTGGCCGATTACCGCGGCGCCGGCGGTGGTCAGCGTGGTATGGATCGCCGCGCCGATGCCGCGGCTCGATCCGGTGAGAAGGATGGTCATGCCCCTGCCTTACGGGCGGGGCGGGGGACGGGCAACCGGGTGCTCCCCTCCCGCTGGCGGGAAAGGACAAGACGCCTTACGCGGCGACCTTGGCGACGAATTCGCCCGCGCTGCCCTTCAACGTCGCGAGGCGGCCGTCGAGCCGGTCGAAACCGCGGCCGACGCTGTCGATCTCGGTCGCCACCGTCTCCGTGTCCTCGCGGATCGCGGCGATCGTCGAGGACATCGAATCGGCGGCGAGCGCGGTTTCGTCGACCGCGGCGGTGATTGCGGTCACCGTCTGCGCCTGCGCTTCCATCGCGTAGCGGATGCGGTCGGCGGATTCCTGCACCTCGGTCACCGTGGTCTTGATCGAGGCGTTGGTGTCGACGGTCGAGCGTGTCGCGGCCTGGATCGAGGCGATCTTGGCGGCGATGTCGTCGGTCGCGCGCGCGGTCTGGTTGGCGAGGCTCTTCACCTCCTGCGCGACGACGGCGAAGCCGCGGCCGGCATCGCCGGCGCGCGCCGCCTCGATCGTCGCGTTGAGCGCGAGCAAATTGGTCTGTCCCGCGATGTCGCGGATCAGGCCCAGGATCGATTCGATCGATTTGGCATGGTCGGACAGCGCCTCGGACATGCCGACCGCATCGCTCGCCTGGATGCTGGCGCGCTGGGCGATCTCGGCCGCCGCCTCGACCTCGGTCCGCGCATCCTCGATCGCACGGATCAGCCCGGCGGCGGTCTGCGCCGCCTCGCGCATCGCGACGGCGGATTGTTCGGCCGCCGCGGCGACCTCGCTCGCCTTGCCGAGCATGCCGCGCGCCGAGCCGGAGCTGCGTTCCGCCTGCGCGCGCAATGCCTGGCCCTCGACCGACGCGGTTTCGACCGCGCTGGCGATGCCGTCGCGGAATTCGCCTGCCAGCTGGTCGCGCGCCTTGCGCTCGCTATACGCATGGAAGCCGGCGAACAGTTCGACGGTCAGTTCGGTTTCCATGCCGAACAGGCGCATCAGGACGTCGACCAGCACCGGGCGGCGGGCGTCGTCGGGCGACATGCGCGTCATCAGCGCCTTGAGCGCGGCGCGATCGGACGCGCAGGACATCGCCAGTACCTCCATCGTCGAGATGCCGGCCGCATAGGCCGATGCCACCGCCCGCTCGAGCGACTCGATCCAGTCGCGACCGTTGAGGTTGCAGAACCGGTTGCGCAGATAGGTGATGCCGATCGCGATCCGGCGTTCCTTTTCATGGATCGACCATTCCGGCGCCCCCGGATTGTGGACGCGCCAGTGACCCCAATAGGCCTCGACCACCTCGGCGGCATCGGGCTCGATGATCGACCAGAGTTCCGCCGCGCGCGACACCAACGTGTTCTCGCCGCCGTCGAACGCCTTGATCCGACTGGTAAGGTCGATGCCGGCGGCGATCGTCGTGGGCTGGGGAAGGGCGATATCGGGCAAGACGGACTCCTGGTGGCCAGGGAACTGGACGATGACCCGCATCGCTACCCGCGATTGGTTAAGGCTCGGTTAGAAAGGGGCGGCTTGCGGATCGCGCCAGGGCCGTCGTGCGACTTGCATCCCGCCGCCCGCTGCCTAATAGGCAGACGCAATCGTCACCCGAGGACCGTTCATGGCATCCCGCACCCCGGCCCGTACTCCGGCCCGCCCGAAAAGCCCGCACCTCTTCGCGGGC
Organism: Sphingomonas sp. FARSPH; assembly: GCF_003355005.1. Taxonomy (NCBI): domain Bacteria; kingdom Pseudomonadati; phylum Pseudomonadota; class Alphaproteobacteria; order Sphingomonadales; family Sphingomonadaceae; genus Sphingomonas; species Sphingomonas sp. FARSPH. The sequence continues at coordinate 2,334,189 of NZ_CP029985.1, forward strand.
TTCATGAAGCTTCACTATGCCTGGGGGCCGCACATGCTGGTCTCCATCCTGCATCGCGCGACCGGTGCGGTGATGGCGACGCTGGGCACGGTGGTGCTGGTCTGGTGGCTGGGCGCGCTCGCGGCGGGGGCGGATGCCTATGCGACCTTCCTCGACGTGTTCACGACGTCGGCCGGGCATCTCAACATCGTCGGCTGGGCCGTCGGCGTGCTGCTTAGCTGGGCGTTCTTCACGCACATGCTGAACGGCGTGCGCCATCTGGTGATGGATGCAGGGGCGGCGTTCGAGCTGAAGCGCAACAAGATGTTCAGCCTGGCGGTGCTCGTCGGCGGCGTGCTGCTGACCGTGTTGTTCTGGCTCATTCAGGGGATCAAGTGATGGGTTCGGGCACCAGCATCGGCCGCGTCCGCGGCCTGGGCAGCGCCAAGGAAGGCGCGCATCACTGGTGGCGCCAGCGCGTCACCGCGGGCTCCAACCTGTTCCTCATGCTGTGGTTCGTCATCTCGATGGCGCGCCAGCCGGCGTTCGATTACGCCAGCATGCGCATGTGGCTGTCGTCGGCGTGGGTCGCGGTGCCGATGATCCTGCTCGTCGGCTCAGTGTTCTGGCACTTCCGCCTCGGCCTGCAGGTCGTGATCGAGGATTACGAGCATGACGAGCGCCGTGTCGCCGCGTTGCTCGCGCTCAACTTCTTCACGGTCGGCACCGCCGCCGTCGCCATCTTCGCGATCCTCAAGGTCGCTTTCGGAGCTGCCGCATAATGTCGGATGCGTACAAGATCATCGACCACACCTATGACGCGGTGGTCGTCGGCGCGGGTGGTTCGGGCCTGCGCGCCGTCATGGAATGCGCGCAGAACGGTCTGAAGACCGCCTGCATCACCAAGGTGTTCCCGACCCGCAGCCACACGGTGGCGGCGCAGGGCGGCATCGCCGCATCCTTAGGCAACATGGGTCCGGATCACTGGACCTGGCACATGTACGACACCGTCAAGGGCTCCGACTGGCTCGGCGACCAGGACGCGATCGAATATATGGTGCGCGAGGCGCCGGCCGCGGTCTACGAGCTCGAACATGCCGGCATGCCGTTCAGCCGGACCGATGAAGGCCGCATCTATCAGCGCCCGTTCGGCGGCATGATGCAGAACATGGGCGAAGGGCCGCCCGCGCAGCGCACCTGCGCCGCGGCGGACCGGACGGGGCATGCGATGCTCCACACGCTCTACCAGCAGTCGCTGCGCTACGACGCGGACTTCTACGTCGAATATTTCGCGCTCGACCTCATCATGGAAGACGGCGCGTGCCGCGGCGTCATCGCTTTGTGCATGGAAGACGGCTCGATCCACCGCTTCCGCAGCCACAATACGGTGCTGGCGACGGGCGGCTATGGCCGCTGCTATTTCTCCGCGACCTCGGCGCATACCTGCACCGGCGACGGCGGCGGCATGGTGCTGCGTGCGGGCCTGCCGCTGCAGGACATGGAGTTCGTGCAGTTCCACCCGACCGGCATCTATGGCGCGGGCGTGCTTATCACCGAGGGCGCGCGCGGCGAGGGCGGCTACCTCACCAATTCGGAGGGCGAGCGCTTCATGGAGCGCTACGCCCCGTCGGCGAAGGACCTCGCCAGCCGCGACGTCGTGTCGCGCTCGATGGCGATGGAGATGCGCGAAGGCCGCGGCGTCGGCCCGCACAAGGACCACATCTTCCTGCACCTCGACCACATCGATCCTAAGGTGCTGCACGAGCGGCTGCCCGGCATCACCGAAACGGGCAAGATCTTCGCGGGCGTCGACCTGACGCGCCAGCCTTTGCCCGTCACGCCGACGGTGCATTACAACATGGGCGGCATCCCGACCAACTTCCACGGCGAGGTCGTCCACCTGAAGGACGGCAATCCCGACACCGTCGTGCCCGGCCTGTTCGCGGTGGGCGAGGCGGCGTGCGTCAGCGTCCATGGCGCGAACCGCCTGGGCTCCAATTCGCTGATCGATCTCGTCGTGTTCGGGCGTGCGACCGGCAAGCGGATCGCGGACATCACCAAGCCGAACACCACGCACGACGCGCTGCCCAAGGGTTCGGAAGAGCTGGCGCTGTCGCGTCTCGACACGTTCCGCCATGCCAGCGGCAGCACGCCGACCGCGCAGATCCGGCTGGATATGCAGCGCACGATGCAAAAGCATTGCGCGGTGTTCCGCGACAATGCGCTGCTCGGCGAGGGACAGACGCTGATCCGCGGCATCTACGACAAGGTCGCCGACGTCGGCATCCAGGATCGCAGCCTGATCTGGAACACCGATCTGGTCGAGACGCTGGAGCTCGACAATCTGATCGCGCAGGCGGTGGTGACGATGGAATCGGCGGCGAACCGCAAGGAATCGCGCGGCGCCCACGTCAACGAGGATCATCCCGATCGCGACGATGCGAACTGGATGAAGCATACGATCACGACCTTCGAGGGCTGGGGCGGCAAGGGCGGCGCGACAGCGATCGATTACCGCCCGGTGCACGATTATACGCTGACCGACGACGTCGAGTACATCAAGCCGAAGAAGCGGGTCTATTGATCCGGTGACCCGCTGATCCGGCGGGGCGGTTGCGCCCCCACCGACCGACGCCGCGTGCGGGGGAAGCGATTCCCCCGCACGTTTGCTTCGGAGCCACGGCGAAGGGGCACCACGCGCTTGCCCGACGGCCGCACGCATGACATTCGTATACGATCTATGGATGGAGGCTTGATGCGCTACCGATATTCGATCCTGCTCGCGCTTCTGCCCGCGGTGGCTGCGCCGGCACAGACGCCGGTCACGCCGCGCTACACGCCGCCCGACTATGCCGCGGCGCAGGTGACCGCGCCGCCCGCCCCGCTCAAGCTCGATCCTTTCTACACGCGCTACGTCGATGCGGGCGGTATCCCTGTCGCCTCTTCGGCGAAGGTGCCGCCGGTAGCCTTGCTCTATGCGCGAGACATCATGCTCGACATGCTGCTGGACAGGCCGGACCTGCGCCACTGGATGATAGCGAAGGGCTATCGCGTCGCACTGATGGCGCCGGACGAGGGGACGATGGACCTGCCCGAGCAGCGTGGCTGGAAGAAGCCCACGCCTGACGATCCCACGCTGACCGTGTGCGAGCGCAAACATTATGCCGAGCGGATCGGCACGCTGACCGACGCGCAATACTGGAACGGCCGGGCGCGCGGCATGGGCGGGCAGCTGACGTCCGGTGCGACCGAGAATCTGCTCGCCATCCCCGGCACGCGCTATTTCGGCGAGAACATCTTCGTCCATGAATTCAGCCACGCCATCCTCGATGCCGTGCAGCAGGTCGACCCGCTTCTCTATGCGCGCGTCGAGGCGGCCTATGCCGCCGCGCTCGTCGCCGGTCGGTGGAAGGGGGAATATGCCGCCACCACCATCCAGGAATATTGGGCGGAGGGCACGCAATTCTGGTTCAATTCGAACAAGGTGGCGCGATTCGACACGGTGGTCGTCCTGTCGGACACCGACCTTGTCGGCTACGACCCCGCACTCGCCCACGTGCTGCGCGCGGTCTATGGCGAGCGCCACCGGCTGCCGACCGACGTCTTCTATCGGCACCCGGCGCGCGTGCCGCCGGGCGGCCCACCCCGATTCTCCGCGGAGGTGTGCTGAGTTCAGGCAAGGTCGTTCTCGCTGACGACGATGCGCGGCTGGGCGGGATCGCGGGCGAGTGCGGCGGTGGCGGCGATCGCCACGGCGTCGGCATGGCGCTGGAACAGTGGCACGGGGTCGGTCGGCACCTCTCCGGCCAATGCCTCCAGCACGTCATATTGCAGCGCGAAGTCGTAGGTGTCGCCGCTCGCCTCGCCGGCGAATTCGATCCGGCGATCGTCGACGTTGTCGAACACGGTGGCGGGATCGATCGTGATCTGCGTTTCGGCCATGCTTTGAGTCCCCTGACTGATGCCGGCGTCAAGCGCCCGGACGTCGCGCCGGTTCCGTTCCGCCTGCGCCGCGATCGTATGCAAGGGGGTTGCGCGTCGGCGTCGAAAGGCATAGCCGCAACCGCAGCATTTCGAAGGAGCGCTGCGGCAATGGCCGACTTCACCCTGCCCAAGAACAGCAAGGTTCGCGCCAAGGGCAAGGTCCATAAAGCGGACGCGGACGCCAAGCGCGTCAAGACCTTCAAGGTCTATCGCTACGATCCCGACACGGGCGAAAATCCGCGGTACGACACGTTCGAGATCGATCTCGACACGTGCGGTCCGATGGTCCTCGACGCCCTCATCAAGATGAAGGGGGAGCAGGACAGCTCGCTCACCTTCCGCCGCTCGTGCCGCGAAGGTATCTGCGGATCGTGCTCGATGAACATCGACGGGAGCAACGGCCTCGCCTGCACCACCGCGATCGAGGATATCAAGGGTGATGTGAAGATCACCCCGCTGCCGTCGATGGACGTCATCAAGGACCTGGTGCCCGACTTCACGCACTTCTACGCGCAATACAGCTCGATCAAGCCGTGGATGCAGACGGTCAGCCCGCCGCCCTCGGGCAAGGAGCGGCTGCAGTCGCCCGAGGACCGCGCGAAGCTGGACGGTCTGTACGAGTGCATCCTGTGCGCCTGCTGCTCGACGTCCTGCCCCAGCTATTGGTGGAATGCCGACAAGTTCTTAGGACCCGCGATCCTGCTCCAGGCCTATCGCTGGCTGGCCGACAGCCGCGACGAGATGACCGGCGAGCGGCTCGACAGCCTCGAGGATCCGTTCCGCCTGTACCGCTGCCACACGATCATGAACTGCGCGAACACCTGCCCCAAGGGTCTGAACCCCGCCAAGGCGATCGCGGAGATCAAGAAGATGGAAGCCGAGCGGATTCTGTAAGCGGCACATTGTCTTCCCCGGCGAAGGCCGGGGCCAAGTGGGGAAGGCCTTGCCGATCTACCGGAACGTCTCCCGACTGGACCCCGGCCTTCGCCGGGGAAGATGCACGGGGGCGTGAAAGTCGCGGTGAACGCACTCTTTTCCTACGAAGACGATCCCGACCTGCCCGGCTGGAAGCGCTGGCAACTCGGCGACGAAACGCGCTTCAACGCGTTCCTCGGCGCGATCCACGTGCGCGTCGAGGACGGCATCGCCCGCGTGCGGATGACGCCGCGGCGCGCGCACAGCAATCTGCGCGATCACATGCATGGCGGCGCGTTGCTCGGCTTCATCGATTGCGCGCTGTTCGCCGGGGCGCGGGGGCTGGGTGTGCTGCAGGCGGGCGGGGCGGTGACGCTGGACCTCGCGACGCAGTTCATCGGCGGTGCGGCGCTCGATCGCCCGGTCGAGGCCAGGGTCGAACTGCTGCGTGAGACGGGGCGGCTGCTGTTCCTGCGCGGATTGATCGTGCAGGACGACGTGCCGACCGTCGCGAGCTTCACCGCCACGTTGCGCAAGTCGACGCCGCCGGCCGCCATCGCCTGACGCGTTTCTCCGGAGCCATCGCCGTGTCCCACGTCCTTGCCGCTTATGACGCGTTGATCGCGGCGGGCGAATTGCGCCCCGACGCGGAGCAGCGCGCGGCGGCCGATTGTCTCGATGCGCTTGCCGCCGCGCTGGAGCGCCCGCGCCGCGGCGGGCTGCTGGCGCGGCTGACCGGGCGTCAGACCGCCCCGCGCGGCGTGTACATGTGGGGCGATGTCGGGCGCGGCAAGTCGATGCTGATGGACCTGTTCTTCGCCAACGTCGACGTCCCGGCGAAGCGGCGCGTCCATTTCGCCGAGTTCATGCTGGAAGTGCACGGCCGCATCGCGATCGAGCGGCGCAACGAAACCGGCGACCCGATCGCGCCCGTCGCCGCGGCGCTGGCGGACGAGACCCGACTGCTCGCGTTCGACGAGATGATGGTCACCAACTCGCCCGACGCGATGATCCTGTCGCGGCTGTTCACCGCGCTGATCGCGGCGGGCGTCACCATCGTGACGACATCGAACCGCGCGCCCGCCGATCTGTACAAGAACGGCCTCAACCGCGAGCATTTCCTGCCGTTCATCGCGCTCATCGAAAGCCGGCTCGACGTGCTGACGCTCAACGGCCCGATCGACTATCGCCGCGACCGGCTGGGGCAGCAGAACACCTGGCTGGTGCCGAACGGGCCGAAGGCGACGGCGGAGCTGTCCGCGGCCTTCTTCCGCCTGACCGACCATGAGGTGACGGAGCCGATTCCGTCGGAGGATTTGGCGGTGCAGGGGCGGACATTGCACGTGCCCAAGACGCTGAAGGGCGTCGCGGTCTTCTCGTTCAAGAAGCTGTGCGGCGAGGCGCGCGGCACCGCGGATTATCTGGCGGTCGCGCGGCGCTATCACACCGTCATCCTCGTCGGCATTCCGAAGCTGGGGCCGGAGAACCGCAACGAGGCGGCGCGCTTCGTCCAGCTGATCGATGCGCTGTACGAGCATAAGGTGAAGCTGCTCGCCGCCGCGGATGCCGAGCCGGATGCGCTCTATCCGGAAGGGGACGGCCGGTTCGAATTCCAACGCACGGTCAGCCGCCTCGAAGAGATGCGGTCGGAGGCCTATCTGAGCGAGGGGCACGGCGCAGCGGGCGAGACGGCGTAGCAAGGCTAGGCCGCACGCCGGCAAGCCCGGCCAGCGCGACGGAGCGCGCCACAAGGCGCGGCTTCGCCGCGACTGACGGCGCAGCGGGGAAGGGCATCACCCCAATATCTTAACCCGCGCCCGCTACACGCCGGCCGATGTCCCAGCCCCGCGACCGCATGCTCGACGTGATCCGCGGCGCGGCGATCCTGTGGGTCCTGCTCTTTCACCTGCGCGTCGCGACCGGGTCGGACGCGCTCGACGGGGTGATCCGCCCGCTGATCGACGTCGGCTGGGTCGGCGTCGACCTGTTCTTCGTGCTGAGCGGCCTGCTCGTCGGGGGGATGGTGTTCGACCAGCTCGACGCCCCCGGCGGCTTTTCGCGCCGCCGCTTCTTTGCGCGCCGTATGCTGCGGCTGTGGCCGGTGCTCTATCTCTATCTAGCGGCACTGCTGGTCGCCGGCGGGCGTGACGCGTGGCCGATGGTGCTGCCCGTCGCGCTCCACGTCCAGAATTATGCGACCGGCGTGCCGAGCCATTTGTGGTCGCTTGCGGTCGAGGAGCATTTCTACCTCGCCGCCGCGCTCGGCATACCATGGGTCTGGCGGCGCGGCGGGGCGAGGGGGCTCGCGATCGTGCTGCTCGTGCCGTTGGCGGGATGCCTGGTCCTGCGGCTGGGCGCGCTCGCCGCCGGCGCGGCGCCCGTCGCGGTGCAATGGCAAACGCCGTATCGCATGGATGCGCTGGCGGCGGGCATGCTGATCGCCTGGAGCGAGCGCCATGCGCCGGCGGTGCTGGCGTGGTTGCAGGCGCGCCGGCGCGGATGTCTGGCGGTCGCCGCGCTGGGCTTCGCCAGCCTCGCGGCGGTGCGCGATCCGCACGTGCGCTTTGGGATCGGCCTGACCGTCGCCTGGATGTCATCGGCGCTGGTCGTCGTCGCGCTGCGCCGGCTGCCGGTGCCGCGCCGGGCGGTGCCGCTGCGATCGCTCGCCTGGCTCGGCGGCATATCCTACGCCGCCTATGTCTGGCACGTCGGCCTGGGGCGGCTGGCGGATGCCACCACGCCGGCCGGTGCGCCCCTGGCCGTCATGGCATGGCGTTATGGGATCGTGGTCGCCGGATCGGCGCTGATCGTCCGGTGGATCGAACGGCCGTTCCTGCGGCTGCGCCCGCCCGTATCGCGCCTGCCGGATGCTCGACCCGGGGCGTTTGGCATCGCTTAAAGATACTGCGAACGATTATCATCAATTATCTTAATGATCCGCCGTTATGCGGTTGTGCCATCGCCCCAATGGGCCTATGCGGCGTGACCAATTCATGCCCTCATCACGGAGAAGGATTGGATGGCTCGCAAGAAGATCGCGCTGATCGGCGCCGGTAACATCGGTGGCACGCTCGCGCACCTCGCCGCCCTGAAGGGGCTGGGCGACATCGTCCTGTTCGACGTGGTCGAGGGCGTGCCTCAGGGCAAGGCGCTCGACCTGTCGCAATGCGGCCCGGTCGAGGGCTTCGACGCGAATATCAAGGGTTCGAACGATTACGCCGACATCGCCGGTGCGGACGTCATCATCGTCACCGCCGGCGTCGCGCGCAAGCCGGGCATGAGCCGCGACGACCTGCTCGGCATCAACCTCAAGGTGATGAAGGCGGTTGGCGAGGGAATCAAGGCCAACGCCCCCGACGCCTTCGTGATCTGCATCACCAACCCGCTCGACGCAATGGTGTGGGCGCTGCGCGAATTCTCGGGGCTCCCCGCGAACAAGGTCGTCGGCATGGCCGGCGTGCTCGACTCGGCGCGCTTCAGCCACTTCCTCGCCGAGGAATTCGGCGTGTCGGTGAAGGACGTGAACACCTTCGTGCTCGGCGGCCACGGCGACACGATGGTGCCGGTGCTCGAATATTCGACCGTCAGCGGCATTCCGGTCAGCGACCTGATCGAGATGGGCTTCTCCACGAAGGAAAAGGTCGACGAGATCGTCAAGCGCACGCGCGGCGGCGGCGGCGAGATCGTCGCGCTGCTCAAGACCGGCTCGGCCTATTACGCGCCCGCGACCAGCGGCATCGCGATGGCCGAGGCGTATCTCTACGACCAGAAGCGCATCCTGCCCGCCGCGGCGCACCTGTCGGGTGAATATGGCATCGACAACCTCTACGTCGGCGTGCCCGTCGTGATCGGCGCCGGCGGCGTCGAGAAAGTCGTCGAGGTCAAGCTGTCGGACGAGGCGAAGGCGAACCTTCAGGTTTCGGTCGACGCGGTCAAGGAACTGCTCGTCGCCTGCAAGGGCATCGACGAGAGCCTCGCCTGACCGTGCGTGGCGCGGTCGCCCTGACGATGCGGCGCCATGCCGCCGTTGCGCTCGGCGCGGCAGCGGTGCTGGCCGGGCCGGTGGCCGCAAAGGAATTCGGCGTCGCCTCGCAGGATGAAATCGTCGCGGGCGCGCGCTCGTGCGTCGCCAGCGTCGGCCCAGCGGGCCTCGACGAGGCGCATCTGGTCGCCGATGGCTGGTCCAAGGGGGCGATGACGTCGAAGGACGGCAAGCCCGTCGCCAGCGATCTCATCGTCTACGGCAAGGGCAATCTGATGATGCTGTCGACCAGGGCGGCGGGCCTATGCACCGTGACGGCACGGATCGCATCGGTGCGTGCCTTCCCCGGCATCCAGTCCGCCATGGCTTCCGCGTATGGCGCACCGTTCAAGGACGATGGCAAGGGAGAGCAGTTCTTCCAGGCCCCCGACCATCGTTTCATCGATCTCGCATCCACCGGCAGCAAAGATCGGCCCGCTGTTCGGGTCGCCGTCGGCTATGTCTCTCAGGAGTCGAAATGAGCATCCTCGTCAACAAGAACACCAAGGTCATCACCCAAGGCATGACCGGTGAGACCGGCAGCTTCCATACCAAGGCGGCGCTGGATTACGGCACGCAGATGGTCGGCGGCGTCACGCCGGGCAAGGGCGGCACCGAGCATCTCGGCCTGCCCGTGTTCGACACCGTCGCCGAGGCGGTGACGAAGACCGGCGCGGACGCATCGGTGATCTACGTGCCGCCGCCCTTCGCCGCGGATTCGATCCTCGAGGCGATCGATGCGGAAGTGCCGCTGATCGTCTGCATCACCGAAGGCATTCCGGTGCTCGACATGGTCCGCGTCAAGCGCGCGTTGTCGGCGTCCAAGTCGCGGCTGATCGGCCCGAACTGCCCGGGCGTGCTGACGCCGGGCGAGTGCAAGATCGGCATCATGCCTGGTTCGATCTTCAAAAAGGGTTCGGTCGGTGTCGTGTCGCGCTCGGGCACGCTGACCTATGAGGCGGTGTTCCAGACCTCGAACGCGGGCCTCGGCCAGACCACCGCGGTCGGCATCGGCGGCGACCCCGTCAACGGCACCAACTTCATCGACGTGCTGGAGCTGTTCCTGGCCGACGACGCGACCGAGTCGATCATCATGATTGGCGAGATCGGTGGCTCGGCGGAAGAGGAAGCCGCGCAGTTCCTGCGCGACGAGGCGAAGCGCGGCCGCAGCAAGCCGATGGCGGGCTTCATCGCCGGCCGCACCGCGCCTCCGGGCCGTCGTATGGGCCACGCCGGCGCGATCGTGTCGGGCGGTCAGGGCGGCGCCGAGGACAAGATCGCGGCGATGGAAGCCGCCGGCATCAAAGTCGCGGCGAGCCCCAGCGAGCTGGGCTCGACCCTGCTCGAGGTGCTGAAGGGTTGATGTGACACGCTCCCTCTCCCGCTGGGAGAGGGAGGGAGCCGCCGGCAGGCGGCGGAAGGGTGAGGGTGTTCAAGGCATCTCACCCTCATCCTCCCACCCGCTGGCGCGGGCGGGCCCCTCCTTCTCCCGGTGGGAGAAGGGTAAAGGACGAAGACGATGGGCTACGAAGGCCAGGATTTCAGTGACATCGCGCAGGGCGTCAGCCCCGCGTTCATCGAGGCGCTCTACGCCAAGTTCCAGACCGACCCCGCGTCGGTCGAGGGCGGCTGGCAGACCTTCTTCGAAGGGCTGGAGCGCGGCACGGGCGGTCCGAGCTGGACCAACCAGCGCTGGCCGCTGACGACCACCGATGACCTGACCGCCGGCCTCGACCCGACGCAGATGGAGCCCGCGCCCAAGCCCGCCAAGGGTGGCAAGCCCGCGCCGGCCGCCGCCGCGGCGCCGGCGCCGTCGAAGGACGAGATCATCCGCGCTGCCGGCGACGCGATCCGCGCCCAGCTGCTCATCCGCACCTATCGCGTGCGCGGCCACCTTGCCGCCAATCTCGATCCGCTCGGCCTCGCCAAGCGCGAGATGCCCGAGGATCTGCGCACCGAATATCACGGCTTCACCGACGCCGACATCGATCGCCCCGTCTATCTCGGCGGCACGATGGGCTTCGAATGGGCGACGATCCGCCAGCTGGTGACGACGCTGCGCAAGAATTACTGCGGCAACGTCGGCCTCGAATACATGCACATCTCCGACGTCGAGGAGCGCCGCTTCCTGCAGGACCGCATGGAGGGGCAGGACAAGGCGATCGAGTTCACTACCGACGGCAAGAAAGCCATTCTCACCAAGGTGATCGAGGGTGAGCAGTGGGAGAAGTTCCTCGGCAAGAAATACGTCGGGACGAAGCGCTTCGGTCTCGACGGCGGCGAATCGATGATCCCTGCGCTCGAGTCGGTCATCAAATATGGCGGCCAGTATGGCGTCCGCGAGATCGTGTTCGGCATGGCGCACCGTGGCCGCCTGAACGTGCTCGCCAACGTGATGGGCAAGCCGCTGCGCGTGATCTTCCACGAATTCGCCGGTGGTTCGGCCAACCCCGAGGATATCGGCGGTTCGGGCGACGTGAAGTATCACCTCGGCACCTCGTCGGACCGCGAGTTCGACGGCCACACCGTGCACATGAGCCTGGTCGCCAACCCCTCGCACCTCGAGGCGGTGAACCCGGTCGTGCTCGGCAAGACCCGCGCGATCCAGACCATCGCCGGCGACCTGACCGACCACAGCGCCTCGCTGCCCGTGCTGATCCACGGCGACGCGGCGTTCGCGGGGCAGGGGATCGTGTGGGAATGCCTCGGCTTCTCGGGCATCCGCGGCTACAACACGGGCGGCTGCGTCCACTTCATCATCAACAACCAGGTCGGCTTCACCACCAGCCCGCAGTTCGCGCGATCGTCGCCCTATCCGTCGGACGTGGCGAAGGGCGTGCAGGCGCCGGTCTTCCACGTCAACGGCGACGACCCCGAAGCGGTGACCTTTGCCACCAAGATGGCGATGGAATTCCGCCAGAAGTTCCACCGCGACATCGTCATCGACATGTGGTGCTATCGCCGGTTCGGCCATAACGAGGGCGACGAGCCGGGCTTCACCCAGCCGTTGATGTACAACATCATCCGCAAGCATCCGGGCGTCAGCGAAATCTACGCCAAGCGCCTGATCGCGGAAGGCGTCGTCGACCAGGCGTGGGTCGACCAGAACATCCAGCAGTATGTCACCCGCTGCGAAGGCGAATTCGAGGCGGGATCGGGGTACAAGCCCAACAAGGCGGACTGGTTTGCCGGCCGCTGGTCGGGCCTCTCCGCGCCCAAGGAGACCGATCAGGGGCGCCGCAACGTCGAGACGGGGCTCGATCGCAAACTGTTCGATGCGCTCGGTCGCAAGCTGACGACGGTGCCGGACTCGGTGCAGATCCACAAGACGCTGGCCCGCGTCATCGACGCCAAGCGCCAGATGTTCGCGGGCGGCGAGAATTTCGACTGGGCGACGGGCGAGGCGCTGGCCTTCGGCTCGTTGTTGTCGGAGGGCTATGGGGTCCGCCTGTCGGGCCAGGATTCGGGCCGCGGCACGTTCAGCCAGCGCCATGCCGTCTGGGTCGACCAGACCGACGAGCACAAGTATATCCCGCTCCAGACGGTCGAGCACGGACGGTTCGAGGTGCTCGACAGCCCGCTGTCCGAATATGGCGTGCTCGGCTTCGAATATGGCTATGCGCTCGCCGATCCGAAGACGCTGGTGATGTGGGAGGCGCAGTTCGGCGACTTCGTCAACGGCGCGCAGATCATGATCGACCAGTTCATCACGTCGGGCGAATCGAAGTGGCTGCGCGCCAACGGCCTCGTCATGCTGCTGCCGCACGGCTACGAAGGGCAGGGGCCCGAGCATAGCTCGGCGCGTCCCGAGCGATTCCTGCAATCGTGCGCGGGCGACAATATCCAGGTCGCCAACTGCACCACGCCGGCCAATTATTTCCACCTGCTGCGCCGGCAGATGCACCGCAACTTCCGCAAGCCATTGGTCGTGTTCACGCCCAAGTCGCTGCTCCGCCACAAGCTGGCGGTGTCGAAGGCGGAGGATTTCCTGGGCGACAGCCACTTCCGCCGCCTGCTGTCCGATCCGAACGGCGCCGCAGATGCGGCGACGACGCGGCTGGTACTGTGCACCGGCAAGGTCGCCTACGACCTGATGGAGGCGCGCGACGCGGCGGGCGACACGACGACGCAGATCGTGCGCGTCGAGCAGCTCTATCCCTTCCCGACCGAGGCGCTGGCCGAGCGGATCGCGAAGCTGCCCAACCTGACCGACGTCGTCTGGGCGCAGGAAGAGCCGAAGAACAACGGGTACTGGTTCTTCGTCGAACCGCTGATCGAAGAGGCGCTGGGCATGGCGAAGGCGCGGGTCGCGCGCGCGCGCTACGCCGGTCGCACCGCATCCGCCTCGCCCGCGACGGGCCTGATGAAGCGGCACACCGCGGAACAGGGCGCGCTGGTCGCCGATGCGCTGGGTCATAACGTGCGCGACGAAATCCGTCGCACGCGCGCCGAGGGCAGCACGACGACGGCACGGCCGGCGCAGGCGCCGACCGCATAAGATGACGCGTGGCTCGGCCGTGGTATCGGCCGGGCCGGACACTGAAAACTGGCGCGGGTAACGATCGACCCGCCCGCGTGAGGTCCCTTCGGGGCGGAGGAAGATGGGAATGGCGACTGAAGTTGTGGTGCCGACGCTCGGCGAATCGATCACCGAAGCGACCGTGGGTGAATGGCTGAAGCAGCCCGGCGATGCCGTTGCCGTCGACGAGCCGATCGCGAGCCTGGAAACCGACAAGGTTTCGGTCGAGGTGCCGAGCCCCGTCGCGGGCGTGATGGGCCAACATGCCGTGCAGGTCGGCGACACGGTCGAGGTCGGCGCGCTGCTCGCGACGATCGACGCCGGTGACGGCGCGCCCGCCAAGGCGGCCGCCGCCGAACCCGCCGCCACCGCGACGCCGGCCGCGGCGCCTGCCCCCGCCGCCGCGCAATCCACGGGCGATGCCGCCGCCGCGCTGTCGCCGTCGGTCCGCCGCGCGGTGCTGGAGCACGGCGTCGACCCCTCGACGATCCAGGGCACCGGCAAGGATGGTCGCCTGACCAAGGAAGACGTCGCCGCTGCCGCGTCCGCCAAGCCTGCCGCTGCCGCGCCCGCCGTCGCGGGCACGTCGTCGGACGGTGGCGATGCCACCGCCGGCCGCGCGTCTTCGCGGCGCGAGGAGCGCGTGAAGATGACGCGCCTGCGCCAGACGATCGCCAAGCGCCTGAAGGAAGCGCAGAACACCGCCGCGATGCTGACGACGTTCAACGATGTCGACATGACCGCGGTGATCGAGGCGCGCGCGAAGTACAAGGACCTGTTCGAGAAGAAGCATGGCGTCCGTCTTGGCTTCATGGGCTTCTTCGTGAAGGCCGCGACGATGGCGCTGAAGGACATTCCGTCCGTCAATGCCAGCATCGAGGGCGACGAGATCGTCTATCACGATTACGCCGACATCTCGGTCGCCGTCTCGGCCCCGAACGGCCTCGTCGTCCCCGTCATCCGCGATGCGCAGGACCTGTCGGTCGCCGGCATCGAAAAGACGATCGGCGACTTCGGCAAGCGCGCCAAGGACGGCACGCTGAAGATGGACGAGATGAAGGGCGGCACCTTCACCATCTCCAACGGCGGCGTGTTCGGCAGCCTCATGTCGACCCCGATCATCAACCCGCCGCAGTCGGCGGTGCTCGGCCTGCACCGGATCGAGGAGCGCCCTGTCGTCCGTGACGGCCAGGTCGTCGTCCGCCCGATGATGTATCTCGCGCTCAGCTACGACCACCGCCTGATCGACGGGCGCGAGGCGGTGACCTTCCTCGTCGCGCTAAAGAACGCGATCGAAGACCCGACGCGGATCCTGATCGACCTGTGATGTCATGTGCTCCTGCGAACGCAGGAGCCCAGGGTTACAGGGCGTGACGCCTGTGGCTCTGGGTTCCTGCATGCGCAGGAACACGGGAGCTTGGACATGGGAAAGCCCGGTTACGTCTACCTCATGGCAAGCCAGCGTAACGGCACCCTCTACCTCGGCGTCACTAGCAACATCCAGGCTCGCGCATACCAACATCGCAACGGCCTGCTCGATGGCTTCTCGAAGAAATACGATTGCCGGTTGCTTGTCTGGTTCGAAGCGCATGACGACATTCAGGATGCACGGCAGCGCGAGTTGCAGTTGAAAAAATGGAAGCGGGACTGGAAGGTCGACCTGATCGAAACCGCCAACCCGACGTGGAAAGATTTGTACGAGACGCTGTTCTAGGAGCCGCGTTCCTGCGGACGCAGGAACGCAAAGCCCCCAAGCGCAGCGCCCCATAACCCTGGGTTCCTGCGTTCGCAGGAACACGAGCGGAGCACAGACGATGGCTGACGAACAGCAGTACGACTATGACGTCCTCGTGATCGGCGCCGGCCCTGGCGGCTATGTCGCCGCGATCCGCGCGGCGCAGCTGGGGCTGAAGACCGCGTGCGCGGAGAGCCGCGAGACGCTGGGCGGCACCTGCCTCAACGTCGGCTGCATCCCGTCGAAGGCGATGTTGCACGCGTCCGAATATTTCGACGCCGCGGCCAATGGCGCGATGGCGAAGATGGGCATCAAGGTGACGCCCGAACTCGACCTCGACGCGATGCACGGCCAGCGCCGTGATGCGGTCAAGCAGCTGACCGGCGGTATCGAGTTCCTGTTCAAGAAGAACAAGGTCGAATGGCTGAAGGGCCGCGCCAGCTTCACGGGCAAGGACAGTGTCGAGGTCGCCGGCCGCACCGTGCGCGCGCGGAACATCGTCATCGCTACGGGCTCCAGTGTCACGCCGCTACCCGGCGTCACCGTTGACCAGAAGATGGTCGTCGATTCGACCGGCGCGCTCGAACTCGCCAAGGTGCCGCAGCATCTCGTCGTCATCGGCGGCGGCGTCATCGGCCTGGAACTCGGCAGCGTGTGGCGCCGCCTGGGTGCGAAGGTGACCGTCGTCGAATTCCTCGACCAGATCCTGCCCGGCTTCGACGGCGACGTCCGCAAGGAAGCCAACAAGATCTTCAAGAAGCAGGGCCTCGAGTTCAAGCTGTCGACCAAGGTCACCGGCGTCGCCGTCGACGGCGACACCGCGACGCTGACGATCGAACCCGCCAAGGGTGGCGAGGCGCAGACGATCGAGGCGGATGCGGTGCTGGTCGCGATCGGCCGCAGGCCGAACATCGACGGTCTCAACCTCGAGGCGGCCGGCGTCGCGCTGAATGGGCGCGGGCAAGTGGAGATCGACCACGACTTCCGCACCAACGTCCCCGGCGTCTGGGCAATCGGCGACGTCGCGCCCGGCCTGATGCTCGCGCACAAGGCGGAGGACGAAGGCATCGCGGTTGCGGAGAACATCGCGGGCCAGCACGGCATCGTGAACCACGACGTCATCCCCTCGGTCGTCTACACGATGCCCGAATTCGCCGGCGTCGGCCTGACCGAGGAAGCGGCAAAGGAACGCGGCGAGGTCAAGGTCGGCAAGTTCCCGATGATGGCGAACAGCCGGGCCAAGACCAACCACGAGCCCGACGGCTTCGTGAAGATCATCGCGGATGCCAAGACCGACCGCGTGCTCGGCGTGTGGGCGATCGCCTCGGTCGCGGGTACGATGATCGCACAGGCGGCGCAGGCGATGGAATTCGGCGCGACGAGCGAGGACATCGCCTACACCTGCCACGCGCATCCGACGCATTCGGAGGCGATCAAGGAAGCCGCGATGGCGGTGACCGGCAAGCCGATCCACATCTGATGCCGCGCGGCGCGGCGCCGGTCCCAGACCCGGACCGCGCCGCGACCGAGGCGGTGTGGCTGCGCCTGACGCGCGTCATTGCAACAGGAAACGCCGACGGACGGCGCCGGCAAAAACCGTCAGCGATCAGCTCAGTCGTCGGACGATGACGGCGCGTAAGCGGCGCATGTGCCATTTTGATCTCAACGCATAGCTGGCGTCCCCGCCCAGAAGCGACCGATCGTGGCAGGCCGCTGGCTCTTGGCGATCATGTTGCACAAAGGATCAGATAATCTCGACGGTGCGCCGGGTGCGATCGACCCGGATCACGCCGCCACGCGCGTGGAGCGCGAACCCCGCCGCCTGCGCCCAGGCCGCGTCGGTCATCGGCGCGCCGCTCAGGTCGTGCCAGTGGGGATCGGCATAGGGTGCCGGATCGCCCAGGTCGCGCGCCGCCCGCGCCGCGGCGAGCGTCACGACATGTGCCTCCAGCGCGCGGTCGCGCCCCGTCCAGTCGACCCAGCCTATCGCATTGTCCTGCGCATAGGCGTTGTTGTTGCCCCGCTGCGTACGGCCGAATTCGTCGCCCGCGGTCAGCATGATCGTGCCGCGCGAGGCGAACACCGTGCCGAGCAACGCGCGCTTATCGGCGTCGCGCGCGGTGCGGATCGCGGGATCGTCGCTCGGCCCCTCGACGCCGTTGTTCCAGCTGTGGTTGTCGGCGTGGCCATCGCGATTGTCCTCGCCATTGGCATGGTTGTGGCGCTCCGCATAGGCGACGGTGTCGGCGAGCGTGAAGCCGTCGTGCGCCGCGACGAAATTGACGGTGCGCGTGCCGCCTTGGCCGAAGATGTCGTCCGACCCGGCGATCCGCGTCGCGAGCGTGCCGGCATCGGCATCACCGCGCCAGAACCGGCGCACGTCGTCGCGGAACCGGTCGTTCCATTCCAGCCAGCCGGCGGGAAAGTGGCCGAGCTGATACCCGCCCAGGCCGATGTCCCAAGGCTCGGCGATCATCACGCGCGTCGACAGTAAAGGGTCGGCGGCGATCTCCGCGAAGATCGGCGCATCCGCGGCGAAGCCGGGGCCGCGCGCGAGCACCGTCGCGAGGTCGAAGCGAAAGCCATCGACGCCCATCGCGGCGAAGTGGCGCAGGCTGTCGAGGATCAGCCGCCGCACCTGCGCACGCGAACAGTCGAGCGTATTGCCCGTGCCGGTGTCGTTGATCGGCGTGCCGTCGGGCGCGTGCGCATAATAGAGCCGCTCGTCCAACCCGCGCAGCGACAGCGTCGGGCCATGCATGTCGCTTTCGCCGGTGTGGTTGAAGACGAGGTCGAGGATCACGCCGATCCCCGCCGCGCGCAGCGCCGCGACCGTGTCGCGCAACTCGGTCACGCCGCCGGGGGCGAGCCGCGGATCGAGCGCCATCGGCACGACCGGGTTATAGCCCCAGGCGTTGGTGAGGCCGAGCGGCGGCAGGTGGCGTTCGTCGATCCACGCGACGATCGGCATCAGCTCGATCGCGGCGACGCGGAGCGACCGAAGGTGCGCGACGATCGCCGGGTGCGCCAGCGCGGCGATCGTCCCGCGCTGCGCGGCGGGCACGTCGGGGTGCAGCATCGTGAAGCCGCGGACGTTCACCTCGTAGATCAGTCCGCCGGGGATGAAGAGGGGCGGGGGCAGCGGCCCGATCGGCGGCGATGGCGGCGGCACGATCGCGCGCGGGACGAGATCGCCCGTCTCGGCGCCGGGCTGGCCAAGGCGCGGGTCATAGGCGAAGGGCCGGTCGAGTTCGACAGCATAGGGGTCGACCAGCAGCTTCGCAGGGTCGGTAGCGCAGCGATAGCCGTAGCGCTGGCCGGGGCCGATCCCGTCGATGGTCGCGGTCCAGATGCCGTCGCCGCAGGATACCATCGCGATCTGGCGCTCGGCGTCGCCGTCGAACAGGCATAGCGTAACCGGCGCGCACGCGCGGACGGTGAAGCGCGTGGCGTCGTCCTCGCCAACGGCACCGAAAACAATCACGACGAGGTCGCCCTCACGCTTCCGGCGCTCCGCGCCTCCCTCCCTCTCCCAGCGGGAGAGGGAAGGGGCCCATCGCCTTGGCGATGGGAAGGGTGAGGGTGGTGCCTGACATCAAGGATCGGCTTAAGTCACCACATCGGGCGCCGTCCGCCCGGTATGGCGCGTGATCCCCGCGATCGCATCCGCCGCCTCGACGATATCCGCCAGCATCGCGCCGGTATCCTCGTCGAGGCGCCCGTCCGCCGGTTCGTAGCGTTCGAGGTAGACGCGCAACGTCGCTCCGCTCGTGCCGGTGCCTGACAGGCGGAAGACGACGCGGCTGCCGCCGTCGAACAGGATGCGCACGCCCTGGTTGCGGCTGAACGATCCGTCGGTCGGGTCCTCATAGGCGAAATCGTCCGCGGCGGCGATCGTCAGCGGCCCCACCGCCTTGCCCGGCAGATCGGCGAGCGCCCCGCGCAGTTCCGCCATCAGCGCATCCGCCCGCGCGCTGTCGACGCCCTCGTAATCGTGGCGCGCGTAATAATTGCGGCCGTATGTCGCCCAGTGATCGCGCGCGAGCGCGTCCACCGACTTGCCCGTCGCGACGAGGATGTTGAGCCACAGCAGCACCGCCCACAGCCCGTCCTTCTCGCGGACGTGGTCGCTGCCGGTGCCGGCACTTTCCTCGCCGCAGATCGTCGCCATGCCGGCGTCGAGCAGGTTGCCGAAGAACTTCCACCCCGTCGGCGTCTCGAAGGCGGGAATGCCCAGCCTTTCCGCCACCCGGTCTGCCGCCGCGCTGGTCGGCATCGACCGGGCTATGCCCTTCAATCCAGCCGCATAGCCCGGCGCGCAATGCGCATTGGCGGCCAGCATCGCGAGGCTGTCCGACGGCGTCACGAACCGGCCGCGGCCGATGATGAGGTTGCGGTCGCCGTCGCCGTCGGATGCCGCGCCGAAATCGGGCGCGTCGGGCGACATCATCAGATCGTACAGGTCCTTGGCATGGACCAGATTGGGGTCGGGATGATGGCCGCCGAAATCCTCCAGCGGAATGCCGTTGCGTACGGTGCCCGGCGCGAAGCCCAGGCGCCGCTCCAGTATCTCGGTCGCATAGGGGCCGGTGACCGCGCTCATCGCGTCGAACGCCATCGTCAGCCCGGCGGCGCGGATCGCGGCGAAGTCGAACAACTGCTCCATCAGCGCGGCATAATCCGCGACGGGGTCGACGACCTCGACCACCATATCGCCCATCCGCGTCTCGCCGAGCGTGTCGAGATCAATGTCGTCGGCATCGATCGTCAGCCAGCGGTCGATCGTCTTCGTCCGCGCGAAGATCGCATCGGTGACGCCCTCCGGCGCGGGGCCGCCGTTGGCGATATTGTACTTGATGCCGAAATCCTCGGTCGGGCCGCCGGGATTGTGGCTCGCCGACAGGACGAGGCCGCCCAGCGCCTTGCGGATGCGGATCATGTTGCTCGCCGCCGGGGTCGACAGCAGGCCGCCCCGGCCGACGAGGATCCGGCCGAAGCCGTTGGCTGCGGCGATGCGGATCGCCTTCTGGATCACCTCGCGGTTCAGGTAACGGCCGTCGCCGCCGATCACCAGTGTCGCGGCGGCCTTGCCGTCGATGACGTCGAACACCGCCTGCACGAAATTCTCGGCATAGTTCGGCTGCTGGAAGACGGTGACCTTCTTGCGCAGGCCGGACGTGCCCGGCTTCTGGTCGGGGTAGGGCGTGGTCGAAACGGTGCGGGTCATGCGAAAAGGCTCTTGTAGAGGTCGGCGTAGCGGCGTCCGCTCTCGGTCCACGAGAAGTCGGCGCGCATGCCGTTGCGCTGGATGGTGCACCACAGATCGGGCCGTGAATAGGCCCGGATCGTCCGTGAAATCGCATGGGCGAGGCTGTTGTCGCTGACCTCGCCATGCTGGAAGCCGGTGGCGACGCCCGCGGCGATCGCCGCCTCGTTGGCGTCGATCACCGTGTCGGCGAGCCCGCCGGTGCGCGCGACGACGGGCACGCAGCCATAAGCGAGCCCGTAGAGCTGCGTCAGCCCGCATGGTTCGAAGCGCGACGGGATCAGGATCGCGTCCGCGCCGCCCTGCAACAGGTGCGACAGCGGCTCGTCATACCCGATCCGGACCCCGATCCGCCCCGGATGTCGCGCGGCGGCGGCAAGGAATGCGCTTTCGAGCGGCGCGTCGCCCGAGCCGAGCAGCGCCAGCCGCCCGCCCTGCGCGACGAGATCGTCGAGGCGCTGAGCCAGCACGTCCATCCCCTTCTGCCAGGTCAGCCGGCTGATGACGGTGAACAGCGGTCCGTCCCCCGCCTCCAGCCCGAACGTCCTTTCGATCGCGCGCTTGTTGACGCGGCGGCGGCCGAGCGCGCGCGCGGTGTAGCGCTGCGGCAGGGCGGCGTCGGTTTCCGGGTTCCACACCGCGGGATCGATGCCGTTGACGATGCCGTGAACGCGCGCATGCCGCGCCGCGATCAGCCCCTCCAGCCCCATGCCGAACCGGTTCTCGCGGATTTCGGCGGCATAGGTCGGGCTGACCGTGGTGATCGCGTCCGCCGCGGCGAGGCCTGCCTTCAGAAATCCCACGCCGCCATAATATTCGACGCCGTCGATGCGCCAGGCGGTGTCGGGCAGGCCGAGCGCGGGGAAGACATCGGCGCCGAACTGGCCCTGAAAGGCGATGTTGTGCACCGTCGTCACGCTGCGCACCGATGCACCGTCGTAGCGGAGGTAGGCGGGCGCGAGCGCGGCCTGCCAGTCGTGCGCGTGGAGGACGGCGTAACCGTCGTCGATCGCGACGTCCGCCGCGGCGCGGGCGAGCGCGGCGAAGCGCCGCCAGTCGTCGGCCTGGCCGTACAGTCCGCCTTTGCGGTTGAACAGCGCGGGCGCGTCGAGCACCAGCAACGGATGCCCCTCGATCGTCCCCGACAGCAGCCGCGCGGGCGTGTCCATCAGGCCCGCCCAGCGGCGCACCACCTTCGCGCCCTTCATCGACGCACCGACGACGGGATAGCCGGGGATCATCGTCGTCGTCTCGACGCCATGCGGGGCGAGCGCGGCGGGCAGGGCGCCCACCACATCGGCGAGCCCGCCGGTCTTGACCAGCGGAAACGCCTCCGCCGCGACGGAGAGCACGCGCATCATATCCTCCCCGGCACGGGGAGGTGGCAGCGCGCAGCGCTGACGGAGGGGGGACTCCACGTCGCGCAACGCCGGTGGAGAGCCCACTCCACCACGCTGCGCATGGTCCCCTTCCCCTTGCAGGGGAGGATAGGCATCACGACAGCCGGTCGATCATCGGCTGGGTGATGAGGCACACGCCCTTGTCGGTGCGGCGGAAGCGCTGGCCGTCGATTACCGGGTCCTCGCCGACGACGAGGTTGTCGGGGATCACCACGCCGCGGTCGAGCACGACCTTCTTCAGCCGCGCGCCGCGGCCGATATGGCAATAGGGCAGCACCACCGCCTCATCGAGCGAAGAATAGCTGTGCGCGCGGACCCCCGTGGACAGCAGGCTGCGGTGGATCTGCGATCCCGATACGATGCAATTGCCCGACACCAGGCTCGACACCGCGCACCCGCGTCGTCCGTCGAGATCGTGGACGAACTTCGCCGGCGGGGTGATCTCGGAATAGGTCCACAAGGGCCATTCCTTGTCGTACAGGTCGAGCTGCGGGATGACGTCGGTCAGGTCGATGTTCGCTTCCCAATAGGCATCGACCGTGCCGACGTCGCGCCAATAGGCCGCCGGTTCCTCGCTCGACCGCACGCAGCTGGCGGAAAAGCGATGCGCCTGCGCCTTGCCGTGCTGGACGAGGTAGGGGATGATGTCCTTGCCGAAATCGCGGGCCGAGCCGGGCGTATCGGCGTCGCGGCGCAGCTCCTCGAACAGGAATTTGGTCGCGAAGACGTAGATGCCGAGGCTGGCGAGCGCGATGTCGGGCTGGCCGGGGATCGAGGGCGGATCGGCCGGCTTCTCGACGAAATCGATGATCCGGTCGCTCTCGTCGACGTGCATCACGCCGAACGCGCGCGCCTCCAGGCGCGGCACCTCCATGCACGCGACGGTGACGTCGGCGCCACTGTCGACATGCTGCTGGAGCATGATCTCATAGTCCATTTTGTAGATGTGATCCCCGGCCAGGATGACCATGAACTCCGGGTCGTAGCTTTCGATGATGTCGATGTTCTGGAACACCGCATCGGCGGTGCCTTCGTACCACTGGAATTCCGACACGCGCTGGCTGGCGGGCAGGATGTCGAAGCTTTCGTTGCGTTCGTCGCGCAGGAAGTTCCAGCCGCGCTGCAGATGGCGGATCAGCGAATGCGCCTTGTATTGCGTCGCGACACCGATGCGGCGGATGCCGGAGTTGATCGCGTTCGACAGTGCGAAATCGATGATCCGGCTCTTGCCGCCGAAATAGACCGCGGGCTTGGCGCGCGTATCGGTCAGCTCCATCAGCCGGCTGCCGCGTCCGCCGGCGAGTACGTAAGCCATCGCGTCGCGCGACAGCGGGTGGCGTCCTACCCGGTCTACCATCGGCCCCTCTCCATCATTGCTATCATTATCGTTCAGCTTTCGAATTGCAGCATCACCGTGGCGAGCGGCGGCAGCGTGACCCAGGCCGCGCCGTCCTTCGCATCGACGCCGCCCATGTTGCCAAGGCCCGAGCCCCAATATTCGTGCGCATCGGAATTGATGATCTCGCGCCAGCGCCCGTCATACGGCAAAGGCACACGATACGGCGCGCGCGCGACGGGGGTCAGGTTGGCGATGACCGCGACCGGCCGTTCGCCCGGCGCCTTGCGCAGCCAGGCGAAGACGGAATTGGCGGCATCGTCGGCGATCAGCCATGCGAACCCGTCGCCCTCGCAATCGCGGGCGTAGAGCGCCGGCGTGTCGCGATAGACGCGGTTGAGGTCGCGCACCAGGTTGCGCACGCCCTCGTGCGAATGCGCGCCGCGCAAGGACCAGTCGAGCGCGCGATCCTCGCTCCACTCGCGCCGCTGCGCGAACTCCTGTCCCATGAACAGCAGCTTCTTGCCCGGATAGCCCCACATGAACGCATAGAGGCTGCGCAGGTTGGCGAACTTCTGCCAGTCGTCGCCCGGCATCTTTTCCAGCAACGTGCCCTTGCCGTGGACGACCTCGTCATGGCTGAGCGGCAGGACGAAGTTTTCGCTGAACGCGTAGACCAGCCCGAAGTTGATCTCGCCGTGGTGATGACGCCGATGGATGGGCAGCCTCGCGAAATACTGGAGCGTGTCGTGCATCCACCCCATGTTCCACTTGAACCCGAAGCCCAGGTTGCTGCGGCTGGCTTCGTTGAGCGCAGGCGCGGAGACGCCCGGCCAGCTGGTCGATTCCTCGGCGACGGTGAAGATGCCCGGGTGCTCTCGATAGACCGCGCGGTTCATCGCGCGCAGGAAGTCGACCGCCTCCCAATTCTCGCGCCCGCCCTCGGCATTGGGAATCCATTCGCCCGGCTCGCGGCTGTAGTCGCGGTACAGCATCGAGGCGACCGCATCGACGCGCAGCCCGTCGACGTGATAGCGCTCCGCCCAGAACAGCGCGTTGTTGACCAGGAACGACTCTACCTCGCGCCGCCCGAAATTATAGATCGCGGTATTCCAGTCGGGGTGAAAGCCGAGCCGCGGGTCCTCGTGCTCGTACAGCGCGGTGCCGTCGAAATGGGCAAGGCCGTGCGCATCGGTCGGGAAATGCGCGGGCACCCAGTCGAGGATGACGCCAATGCCCGCCTGATGCGCGCCGTCGACGAAGCGCGCGAACCCTTCGTGATCGCCGAAGCGCGCGGACGGCGCATAGAGCCCGGTCGTCTGATACCCCCACGACGGGTCATAGGGATGCTCGCTGACCGGCATGAACTCGATGTGCGTGAAGCCCAGGTCGACGACATAGGGGATGAGCCGGTCGGCAAGCGCGTCCCAGCTCAGATACCAGCCATGTTCGTCGCGGTCCCATGATCCGGCATGTACTTCGTAGATGCTGATCGGCACGCGGCGCGGGTCGACCTTTGCCCAGGCATCGCGGTGCGCCGCATCGTGCCAGACGTGCGCTGGCGGCGCGGTGGTGACGGACGCGGTCTTCGGGCGCAGTTCGGCGGCGAAGGCGAAGGGGTCCGCCTTCAGCGGCTGCACCGCGCCGTCCGGCCCGACGATCTCGAACTTGTACGCGCGGCCCGGTCCGATGTCGGGCAGGAATATCTCCCACACCCCCACCGCGCCGCGGCGGCGCATGACGTGGCGCGCACCGTTCCAGTCGTTGAAGTCGCCGACGACCGACACGCGCCGCGCATTGGGCGCCCAGACCGCGAAATGCGTGCCGTGCGCGCCCTCATGCTCGATCCAGTGCGCGCCCACCTTGTCCCACAGGCGAAGGTGCGTGCCTTCCGCCATCAGATAATCGTCGGTCGGGCCCAGCACCGGGCCGAAGCTGTACGGGTCGGTCAGCCACCATTCGGCGCCGAACCCTTGCGCCTTGTACTTCAGCGGCTGCGGATCGCCGGGCAGCACCCCCTCGAACAGGCCGCGCCCGTCGATGCGGGCCAGCGGGCCGAGCGACGCGCCGGCAAGGTCGTGTGCCTCCACCGTCTCCGCGCCGGGTACGAGCGCGCGCGCGAAACTGCCCTTCGGCGCGGCGAAGACGCCGAGCAGGGCGAAGGGATCGTCGTGCCGACCCTCCACCAGGGCATCGATCGCGGCGCGCGACGGCGTCACATCACGCCCCAGATCTGCTTCGCATATTCGCCGATCGTGCGGTCGGACGAGAACCAGCCCATGTTGGCGACGTTGAGAATCGCAGAGCGGCCCCAGGCGGCCGGATCGCTCCACCGTGCATCGACGCTG
The DNA here is from genome assembly GCF_003355005.1 of Sphingomonas sp. FARSPH. NCBI lineage: Bacteria > Pseudomonadati > Pseudomonadota > Alphaproteobacteria > Sphingomonadales > Sphingomonadaceae > Sphingomonas > Sphingomonas sp. FARSPH. The sequence continues at coordinate 2,359,692 of NZ_CP029985.1, forward strand.
CGCTGCGCGGCGGTATAGGCGTCGAAATCGGCCGCGACCATGAACCAGTCGTGGTCGTACAACCCGCCCATCAACCCCTTGTATCGGTCGGGATCGTCCGGGGAGAAGACGCCCGACGCGATCGCGCTGACCGCCTGTGCCAGCTCGCGCGACCCCTCGATCACGTCGCGCGGGGTGTAGCCTGCAGCGCGCTTGTCGGCGACCTCGTCCGCGGTCAGGCCGAAGATGAAGATGTTGTTGTCGCCGACATGCTCCATGATCTCGATGTTCGCGCCGTCGAGCGTGCCGATCGTCAGCGCGCCGTTGAGCGCGAACTTCATGTTGCCCGTGCCCGACGCCTCCATCCCCGCGGTGCTGATCTGTTCCGACAGATCGGCGGCCGGGATCATACGCTCGGCCAGCGAAACGTTGTAATTGGGGACGAACGCGACCTTCAGCAGGTCGCCGACAGCGGGATCGGCGTTGATCCGCTTGGCGATGTCGTTGGCCAGTTTGATGACCAGTTTGGCATTGTGATAGCTCGACGCCGCCTTGCCCGCGAACAGCTTTACCCGCGGCGTCCAGTCGCGTTCCGGGTGGCTCCTGATCTGGTCGTACAGCGCGACCGTCTCGATCAGGTTGAGCAACTGACGCTTGTATTCATGGATCCGCTTGATCTGGACGTCGAAGATCGCGTCCGGATTGGTCCGCAAGCCGATGGTTTCCTTCAGGTAATTCGACAGCATTACCTTGTTCGAACGCTTCACCGCGGCAAAGCGCTCCCGGAAGGTCATGTCGTCGGCAAACGGCGCGAGCGCGGTCAGTTTCTGCGCGTCGTCGCGGAAATCGCCGCCGATCGCCTCGGCGATCAGCGCGGTCAGATCGGGATTGCATTCCAGCAGCCAGCGGCGCGGCGTGATGCCGTTGGTCTTGTTGTTGATCCGCTCGGGGAACAGCCGGTGCAGGTCGGCGAACACCGTCTTCTTCATGAGTTCGGTATGCAGGGCCGCGACGCCGTTGACCGAATGGCTGCCCGCGAAGGCCAGGTTCGCCATGCGCACGCGCCGCTCGCCGCCCTCGTCGATCAGGCTGATCGCCGCGATCGCGGCATCGTCGACGCCGGCGACCTTGCGCGCGTCGCGCAGCAGCTTGGCGTTGATCTGGTAGACGATCTGCATGTGCCGCGGCAGCAGCCGCTCGAACAGCGGCAGCGGCCAGCTTTCCAGCGCCTCGGGCAGCAAAGTGTGGTTGGTGTAGCCGAAGGTCGCGCGCGTGATGTCCCACGCTTCGTCGAAGGCGATGTCGTGGAAATCGACCAGCAGCCGCATCAGCTCGGCGACGGACACCGCCGGGTGCGTGTCGTTGAGCTGGATCGCCGCCTTGTCCGGCAATGTGCGGATATCGCCGAAATACTGGACGTGGCGGCGCACGATGTCCTGGATCGACGCGGAGCTGAAGAAATATTCCTGACGCAGGCGCAATTCCTGCCCCGCCGGCGTCGAATCGTTGGGATAGAGGACGCGGGTCAGCGTCTCGGCGCGCAACTCTCCGGCGAGCGCGCCCTGGAAATCGCCCGCGTTGAACTGGTCGAGGCGGATGGGATCGAACGCGCGCGCACGCCACAGCCTGAGCGTGTTGACGCGTTTGCCGCGCCAGCCGACCATCGGCGTGTCATAGGCGACCGCCTGCACCGCCTCGGCCGGGTTCCAGTGCGTCAGGCCGCTCGCCTTGGTCGTCACCTCGCCACCGAAGCCGACGAAATAGGCGCTCTCGCGCCGCTCGAACTCCCACGGATTGCCATGCGCCAGCCACGTCTCGGGCAGTTCGACCTGCCAGCCGTCGTCGATCCGCTGGCGGAACATGCCGTTCACGTAGCGGATGCCATAGCCATAGGCGGGCAGGTCGAGGCTGGCGAGGCTCTCCATGAAACACGCCGCCAGCCGGCCAAGGCCACCGTTGCCGAGCGCGGCGTCGGGTTCGATCTCCTCGATCGTCGCCAGGTCGACGCCCAGCGAGGCGAGCGCCGCGCCGACTTCCGCCGTATGGCGCAGGTTCGACAAGGCGTCGCGCAGCAGCCGCCCGATCAGGAATTCGAGGCTGAGGTAATAGACGCGCTTCGCCCCCGCGGCGTGCGCCGCCTTGGTCGATTCCATCCAGCGTTCGATGATCTCATTGCGCAGCGTCAGGATCGTCGCCGCCAGCCAGTCGTGCGGTCGCGCCGCCTGCGCGTCCTTGCCGATCCGGTGGACCAGCGTGTCGACGATCGCAGAGGCGAGCGCGCGGGTTTCTGCGTCGGTATCGATGGGGGCGGCGGTGGGCGAGGAGCGATCGGTCACGACATACCCATGCTGTTGGTGGTGTCGGCGTATACTAAAGGCGCGAATATGACGTCTGTCACCGCAAAAGCGCGCGTGGCGCTCACATCATGCCCCATAACAAGGTGGCGTTGAGCCCGATGATGATCGCGGCGATCACCCAGGCGAGCGTGCGCAGCCATAGCGGGCTGACGAAATGGCCCATGATCGCGCGCCGCCCGGTGAAGATGACCAATGGCACCACCGCAAAGGGCAACTGCAGGCTGAGGATCACCTGGCTCAGCACGAGCAGCCGCGTCGCACCGCCGTCGCCCATCGCGCCGACGACGATCACCGCCGGGACGATCGCGAGCAGCCGCGTCACCAGCCGGCGCAGCCAGACGGGCAGGCGGATGTCGAGGAATCCCTCCATCACGATCTGCCCGGCGAGCGTGCCGGTGACGGTGGAATTCTGCCCTGACGCGAGCAGGGCGACGCCGAACACGATGCTCGCCGCCCCGACGCCCATCGTCGGCGCGAGCAGGTGATACGCCTCGTCGATGTCGGCGACGCCCGTCCTGCCCGATGCGTGGAAGACGGCGGCGGCGAGGATCAGGATCGCCGCGTTGATGAAGAAGGCAAGCCCGAGCGCCAGCGTGCTGTCGATCGTCGCCAGTCGCACCGCCTCGCTCTTGCCCGCCTCGTCATGGGCGAAGGCGCGCGTCTGTACGATCGAGGAATGGAGGTAGAGGTTGTGCGGCATCACCGTCGCGCCGAGGATGCCGATCGCGAGATACAGTTTGGCCGGATCGGTGACGATGCCCGGCGTCGGCACCAGCCCGGCGAGCACGCCGCCAAGGTCGGGCTTCGCGTGGAACAGCTCGAACGCGAAACAGCCCGCGATGATCAGCAGCAGCGCGACGATGAACGCCTCGATCTTGCGGAATCCATAACGTTGCAGCGCGAGGATCAGGAACACGTCGAACGCGGTGACCAGCACGCCCCAGACGAGCGGGATGTCGAACAGAAGCTTCAGCGCGATCGCGGTGCCCAGCACCTCGGCAAGGTCGCAGGCGACGATCGCTACCTCCGCCAGCGCCCACAGCGCGATCGCCACCGGACGGCGATAGTGCGCACGGCACGCCTGCGCGAGGTCGAGCCCCGCGGCGATCCCGAGCCGCGCCGACAGCGCCTGCAGCACGATCGCCATCAGGTTCGACAAGAGTACGACCGACAGCAAGGTGTAGCCGAACGCCGATCCGCCCGCGATGTCGGTCGCCCAGTTGCCCGGGTCCATATAGCCGACCGCGACGAGAAATCCCGGCCCAAGGAACGCGGCGAGCCGCCGGCCGGGTTTTCCGCCGACAGGCAATGCGACGCTGCGATGGCTGCCGATCAGGGACGGGGAAGAGGTAGGGGGCATCGACCCGAAGATGTGGCCGATGCGCGCCGCATGGGCAAAGAGAATGTTTTTTCGGAAAGCCGGGAACCGAAACCCGAACACCGTGTGCGGCGGGGCGCATTTCCGGTCAAGGCTCGTGCGCCTGACCTACACGTCGGCGAAGAGCTACCTATATTGGGCCGAACAGCTATTTCTCATGGAAGCCAATGTTCAAGCAACGATCGAACCTTTTTTGGTTCGGACATTGCGCGTTTTGGTGTCAATTTTGTCAAGACTCGTCATATGGCGCGCCTCAGACCGGCGCCTTGTCGTCGGGGCCGGCGCCGTAATGGTGCCACGTGAAGATGGCGAGTGCGCCGCGGTGCGGGCGCCAGGATTCGGCGAGTGCGCGCACCATTTTCTCGGAGGGGCGTGCGTCGTGGCCGAGCAGGCGGCCGACCTCGATCTGGACGGCGAGGTCGCCGGCGGGCCAGATGTCGGTGCGCCCCTCGGCGAACAGCAGGTAGATTTCCGCCGACCAGCGGCCGATGCCCTTGACGCGGACGAGCTGCGCGATCGCTTCTTCGTCGTCGGCGGGCAGATTGTCGAGGTCGAGCCGCCCGCTCGTCACCTCTTCGGCGAGGCTGCGCGCGTAGGACGCCTTCTGCCGCGACAGGCCCGCCGCGCGCAGCGTCTCGTCGCTGGCCGCCAGGATCGTGTGCGGGTCGCTGGGGTTGCCGACCAGCGTCTCCAGCTTGCGATAGACCGCGTTCGCCGACTGGACGCTGACCTGCTGGCCGATGATCGTGCGCAGCAACGTGTCGTACCCGCGCGCACGGATGCGTGGCGCGGGGTAGCCGACCCGCGCCAGCCCGGCGGCGAAGGCGGGTTCGCGCGCCGCGAGCGCGTCGAGATCGGCGCGCAGCTGTTCCTCGCTCAGCCCCATGCTTGATCCGGGGTGGCGGCCGCGGCTAGGGCGCGGGTCACGTTTCTGGAGAAGATCATGGCCAAGCTTATCGTCGTCACGCGCGCGGGGGAAGAACGCGAAATCAACGGCGAAGCCGGCTTGTCGGTGATGGAGGTGATCCGCGACGGCGGGATCGACGAAATCCTGGCGCTGTGCGGTGGCTGCTGTTCGTGCGCGACGTGCCACGTCCATGTCGACCCGGCGTTCGCCGACAAGCTGCCGCCGATGGGCGAGGACGAGAACGACCTGCTCGATTCGGTCGATGATCGCGACGCGACGAGCCGCCTGTCGTGCCAGCTGCCGTTCGGCCCGGCGCTGGACGGGATGCGCGTGACGATCGGCGCGGACGACTGAGCGAGCGTGAAGGCCCCTCCCCCTGAAGGGGAGGGGTTTTCCGGAACGATTACCGCGCCGCCACCGCGTAGAGCGCGATCGCGGCGGCGTTGGAGACGTTGAGGCTCTCCACCTTGTGGCTGATCGGCAGCTTGGCGAGTTCGTCGCAATGCGCCTCGGTATTCTGGCGCATGCCTTCGCCTTCCGCGCCGAGCACGATGCAGATGCGCTGGTCGCCCATCGCCTGCGCCAGCGTCTGGCTGGCGTGTCCGGTCAGCCCGATCCGCCAGAAGCCGGCCTCCGCAATCTCCTCCAGCGCACGGGCGAGATTGACGACGCGCACCCAGGGCACCGTCTCCAGCGCGCCTGACGCCGAGCGTGCGACCGTGCCGCTTTCGGGCGGCGCGTGCCGGTCCTGCGTGACGATGCCGAGCGCATCGAACGCCGCGGCGGAGCGCAGGATCGCGCCGACATTGTGCGGATCGGTGACCTGGTCGAGCACGACGAGCGGGCGCCGGTCGTCCTGCCCCGCGATCAGCAGGTCGCCCAGCCACATGTCCTCCAGCGGCTCGACCTCCGCGACCAGCCCCTGATGCGGCGCGTCGGCGGGGACGAGGCGGCCGAGGTCGGCGACGTCCGCATAGGTGACGGGCAGCACCGGCGGCAGGTCGAGCGCCGCCAGCGCCTCGCGCGTGCCCCACAGCTTGCGCACGACGCGATCGGGGTTGGCGAGCGCGGCGGTCACCGCGTGGCGGCCCCAGAAGCGCGGGCGGTTGGCGGTGCCCGTCGACGGGCGATGGCCACGGCGCGACATCAGCGGGCGGCCCTGGGCAGGAAGGTGGAAAGATCAGTCATCATCGTCACTATAGGCATAAGGGTCGGTGGCCACCGGCTTGGTCGGCAGCGGCGGGCGTGGCAGCGCCTTGTCCGCATTGGCGGCGGAGAGCAAGACTCCGGCCAGCACGATCGATCCCTGGCGCATGTCCTCCGCCTTCAGATGGTCGAACGTGTCGATCGAGCTGTGGTGGATGCGGCTGCCGTAATCGAGCGGATCCTGGATGAACTGGAAGCCGGGCACGCCGACCTGCTGCATGAAGACGTGGTCGGTGCCGCCGGTCTGGCGCGCGACGACGTTGCCCGCGCCCATAGAGGCGAAGGGGCTGAGCCATTCGCGAAAGATCGGCACCACCGCCGGATTGTTTTCCGCATAGAGCCCGCGCAATTTGCCCGAGCCGTTGTCGATGTTGAAATAGGCGGCAAGATCGCCGTAGCCGGGCAGCGGCGTGATCGGCCAGCGGTCGGAAAAGCCGTAGAAGCCCTTCATCCCGCCCGGCACCGCTTCTCCCGCCGCACCGCGCCGCGCGAGATGCGCCTGCACATAGGCCATGGAGCCGAGCAGCCCCTGTTCCTCGCCCGCCCATAGCGCGAAGCGGATCGTGCGCTTCGGTCTAACGCCGCTGGCCGCGAGGATGCGCGCGGCCTCCATTACCTCGGCCGAGCCTGCGCCATTGTCCGCCGACCCGTCGCCCGCGACCCAGCTGTCGAGATGCGCGCCGGCCATGACGTAGCCCGCCTTGGGATCGGTGCCGGGGATTTCGGCGAAGACGTTGTACGCCTGCGGATCGGTGTCGTCGAAGCGCACGTCGCTGGTGATCTCCAGCGTCGGGGCGGGGCCGACCCGGGCAAGGCGGGCGAGGCGCAGGTAATCTTCCTGCGCGATCTGGACGGATGGCAGCGATGCGGTCTCGCCCGTGCCGAACAGATAGCCTTCGCCATGAAGGAGCTTGCCGTCGCGATAGGACATGGTGGCGATCGCGACCGCGCCCTCGCTCTTCAGAAACGCATCGAGCTTCTTGGTAAAATCGAGCCGCTTCATCCGGCGGTCGGTCGCATTGGGATCGTAACTGGGCTGCTGGAACTGGTCGAGCTTGCCGATGTCCTCGCCAGAAAGGCGCTTGAAGGGCGGGTCGGTCGGATCGCCCGCGGCGCGGGGCATCGTGACCATGACGATCTTGCCCGCCAGCTGGCCGCGATATCTGGCGAAGTCGCGCTCGCGCGCGATCGGCGCGACGACGACGGGCGCGGTGATCGTGCCGGGCGTCGCGGGGGTCCAGGCGACGGGGATCGCGGTCAGCTGCACGACGCGCGGGGTCATCATCCGCACGCTCGCGCGCTCGATCGACCAGCCGCGGCCAAAGGCGAAGCCTTCCTTATGGACGTTCTTAAGTCCCCATTCGCGGAACTTGGCCTGCGTCCAATCCTCCGCGCGGCGCATCGCGGGCGAGTTGGTCAGGCGCGGGCCGATGACGTCGGACAGATGCTGCGCGATCGGCATTACCTCGCTGTGGTTGGTGCCCTGGTCGATGATCGTGGCGATCGCGGCGCGGTCCTGCGCGCCGACGGGCGCGGCAAGGGCGATGGCGGAGACGGCAAACAGCAGGCGGCGCATGGATTTCCCCCGGGCAGCGACGTGATGCCAGGGGTGCTACGGTTCGATGTGCGGGGATGCAAGCATGGGCGTTGACAGGTGCCTTTCGCTTCGCCAATAGGCCGCCTCCGCTTCGAGAAGCGGACACCCCGGAAGGGTGGCCGAGTGGTTAAAGGCAGCAGACTGTAAATCTGCCCACGCAAGTGTACGCTGGTTCGAATCCAGCCCCTTCCACCATCCCGACGACAGCGACGACGATGCGATGCGCCCTTTGCGGGGCCGGCGTCACCGTGAACGCCCGGTTCCGTTTGCATGCCGTAGGCGACGCCCGCGACTGTCGGTCGTCCGTCGCGATCCGGCTTCCGCGGTTCACGAGAGCGCCGGTAACTTTCTCATTTACCTAGGTAAAACCAGGGGTGTAACGACCGGAACGGCTGACTCCGGTGGGTGTTGGGGCGGGCATTGCCATGGGAGATGCCGATGACCGCCGCCACGGACACGAGGCGCGACGACGCGCCAGCGAGCAGTGCGAAACACCGCGCCGCCGATGCGGTGACCGATCACCTGACCGAGGGGAAGGGCAGCGCGGTGTCCGGCCGCGCGGTGACGATCAACCGGCCGGTGGCGGAGGTGTTCGACTATTTTCGCGATTTCGCAAACCTGCCGACGTTCATGGAGAACGTCGTCTCGGTCACGCCGCTCGACGCGGATCGGACGCATTGGGTGGTCAAGGCCCCCGCCGGCGGCACGGTCGCATGGGATGCGCGGATCACCGAGGAAGACGCGGGGCGGTGCATCGCCTGGACGTCCGAACCCGGTGCCGACGTCGCCAACAGCGGGCGTGTGACGTTCCGTGATGCGGGCGCGCGTGGCACGGTGGTCACCGCGACGATCGCCTACGACCCGCCCGGCGGCGTGATCGGCAAGGTGATCGCCCAGATGTTCCAGCGCGAACCCGCGATCCAGGCGCGCCGCGACCTGCGCCGGTTCAAGCAGCTGATGGAAACCGGCGAGATCGCGACGCCCGCGATGAATCCCAAGCAGTTCGAGGAGATGGGCCTGTGAGAGCGCTGGCGTGGCACGGCAAGCACGACGTCCGCATGGACACGGTCGACGATCCGGAAATCGTCAATCCGCGCGACTGCATCATCAAGGTGACGTCGACCGCGATCTGCGGTTCGGACCTGCACCTGTACGACGGCTATATCCCGACGATGCAGGCGGGTGATGTGCTGGGCCATGAATTCATGGGCGAGGTGGTCGAGGTCGGCGCGAAATCGACGCTGAAGAAGGGCCAGCGCGTCGTGGTGCCGTTCACCATTGCGTGCGGCAGCTGCTACCATTGCGGCAAGCACCAATATTCCGCTTGTCCGAACGGCCTGCCCGCGGACAATCAGGACATCGCGATGTCGCTGTATGGGCAGGAGATGTCGGGCCTGTTCGGCTATAGCCACATGACCGGTGGCTATGCCGGGGGACAGGCGGAATATGTCCGCGTGCCGTTCAGCGACGTCGGCCCCATCGTGATCCCCGACGGGGTCGACGACGACAAGGTGCTGTTCCTGTCCGACATCCTGCCGACCGGGTGGCAGGCGGCGGAATATGCGCAGATCGAGCCGGGGGATACGGTGGCGGTCTGGGGCTGCGGCCCGGTCGGGCTGTTCGCGGTGCAGTCGGCGTTCCTGATGGGCGCGGAGCGGGTGATCGCGATCGATCATTTTCCGCACCGGTTGGAGCTCGCCAAGAGGTTTGGTGCAGAGACGATCAACTTCGAGGAAAGCGCCACCTACGAGGCGTTGATGGAGGTGACCGGCGGGATCGGGCCCGACGCGGTGATTGACGCCGTCGGGTTGGAGGCGCACGGCCTGTTCGTCGACAACATCATCGACCAGATCAAGGCGTCGACGTTCCTGGGCACCGATCGGCCGCATTCGATCCGCCAGGCGATCATCGCGTGCCGCAAGGGCGGGCGGGTGTCGATGCCGGCGGTCTATGGCGGCTTCGTCGACAAATTCCCGCTCGGCGCCTTCATGGAGAAGGGGCTGACGCTGAAGACCGGTCAGACGCACGTCCAGCACTACATGCCCGCGCTGCTCAACGCGATCATGGAGGGCAAGATCGACACCGAGTTCCTGATCTCGCACCGCATGCCGCTGGAGGACGCGCCCAAGGGCTACAAGATGTTCCACGACCAGCAGAACGAGGTGACGAAGATCGTGCTGAAGCCGGGGATGGCGACGGCATGATCCCCATTCCTCGCTCGTCATCCCGGCGTTCGCTGGGATGACGAAAATGGGCGGAACGAAAGATTAAGCGAGAGGACCACGATCATGGCCAACCCATTTGCGATCATCACCGGCGCCTCGACGGGCATCGGCTTCGAACTCGCCACGCTGGCGGCAAAGAACGGTTACGACATCCTGGTCGTCGCCGACGAACCGCTGATCGATGCGGCGGCGGAGGATTTCAAGCAGTTCGGTACCGAGGTGCGTTCGGTGCAGGCGGACCTGTCGACGATCGACGGCATCGATACGGTGCTGAGCGCCGCAGACGGGCGGCAAATCGACTTGCTGTGTGCCAATGCCGGCCATGGCCTGGGCCGCGCCTTCCTGGACCAGGAGGTCAAGGACTGGCGGCTGGTGGTCGACACCAACATCACCGGCACCGCCTATCTGTTGCAGAAGGTGCTGCGCGAGATGGTCGCGCGCAACGCGGGCCGCGTGCTCGTGACCGGATCGATCGCCGGCTACATCCCCGGCGCGTTCCAGGCGGTGTACAACGGCACCAAGGCGTTCATCGACAGCTTCGTCGCGGCGATCCAGAACGAGATCAAGGAGGCCGACGGCGTCACGCTGACCAATCTGATGCCCGGGCCGACCGACACCGAATTCTTCGCGCGCGCCGACATGCTGGATACCGATGTCGGCACCGATCCCAAAAAGGCCGATCCCGCCAAGGTCGCGCAGGATGGCTGGGACGCGTTGATGGCGGGCAAGGCGGCGGTCGTCTCCGGCGTCAAGAACAAGCTGCAGTCTGCGGTCGCGAACGTCACCCCCAATGCGGTGCTCGCCGAGCAGCATCGCAACATAGCCGAACCCGGCACCGCCAAGAACTGAGCGCCCGACATCAAACAGGAGGACGATGCATGAACCGGATCATCACCGCGGCGGCGATCGCCGCGACGCCGTTCGCCGCCGCCATCGCGCAGGCGCCGACAACCCCCGCTGCCTATGTCGCGATGGCCGGGGCGGGGGATCAATACGAGATCCAGTCGAGCAGACTGGTGATGCAGACGACGCGGAATGCGGAGCTGCGCGCCTTTGCCGAGATGATGGTGCGCGATCACACCAACAGCACCGCAGAGGTTAAGGCGGCCGCACGGCAGGCCGGGCTGACGGTGCCGCCGCCGCGGCTCGACGCGAAGGGTAGCCGCGACATCGCCGCGCTGCGCGGTGCGAAGGGCACGGCGCGCGACGGGTTGTACGTGACGCAGCAGAAGGCGGCGCATGCGCGCGCGCTGGCGCTGCATCGGGGCTATGCTGCGAACGGCACGGCGGCGCCGCTGAAGGCGGTTGCCGGAAAGATCGCGCCCGTGGTCCAGACGCATCTTACCGCATTGCAATCGATGTAGGGCACAGGCGTCCAGGCATCGGGGCGGGCGACCTTGCGTCCCCCGCCCCGTTTTCGTAAGGGCGCTATCGCCGATGTCGCACAGACGATCGGCGCGGGACGGAAAGGCCGCGCGGCCTGCCGCTCTTCGCGGGTATAGCACAATGGTAGTGCAGCAGCCTTCCAAGCTGAATACACGGGTTCGATTCCCGTTACCCGCTCCATCCCCTTGTCGGACGGGCTGGCGTGGTTCACGGCTTGCTTACCACTGGGGTCTACACCCGCCGCATGTCCGATGTGCCGCCGCCCGTCTCCGGTTCCCGCCCGCCTTCCGCCGTCAGCTCCGGCGTGGGTATCGCAGGCCTGGTGGGACTGGGCGCGTGGCTGGTCATCGCCAAGCAGTTCGGCATGGACGGCCCCTATGCGGCGCTGGTCGCGCTGATCTGGACCGCGGTGCCGATGGTCGTCTGGTCGCTGGCCGTCGACAAGGTCCATCGGCGGGCGAGTACCGGGATCGACTGGGCGGCGCGCCAGGGCGGACGCGCGACCACCGACGTCAGCCTGACCAAGATCGCCGGACTGTTCGCCACATGGGGGCTGATCGGCATCGTATATTTCACCGGCCGTTTCTATTGGCAGGGTAATTTCGCCTTTGCGATGTGGTGCCTGACGTGGAGCGTGCCGGTGGTGGCCGTGCTCGCGGTGCCTTACGTCTTCTGGATCGACCGCCGGCTAGTCGAGCCGCGCGACGGCGCGTGGCATTTCGGCGCGTGGTTGACGGGACAGGCAGGCTGGGACGCCGCGGCGATCCACGCGCATCGGCGCGCTTGGGCGGTGAAGGGGTTCTTCCTCGCCTTCATGCTGGCGATCGTTCCGGGGGGCTATGGCGGGCTGATCCGCACGGACGTGACGGCGGCGCTGCGCGACCCGGTCGCGCTGGCGCAATGGCTGATCGCGTTGATGTTCGTCGTCGACGTGATGTTCGCGACCGTCGGCTATATCCTGACGCTGCGCCCGCTCGATGCGCATATCCGCAGCGCCAACCCCTTCGCCGCGGCCTGGACCGCGGCGCTGATCTGCTACCCGCCGTTCGTGCTGATGGAAGCGGGCGGCCCGCTCGATTATCATCAGGGCACGCAGGACTGGACGATCTGGCTGCAATGGCATCCGTGGCTGCTGGCGGGCTGGGGCGCGATGCTGGTGGTGCTGACCGGTATCTATGCCTGGGCGACGGTGGCGTTCGGCCTGCGCTTTTCGAACCTGACGCATCGCGGCATCCTGACGCACGGGCCCTATGCGCTGTCGCGGCACCCCGCCTATCTGGCGAAGAACCTGTTCTGGTGGGCGACGACGCTGCCGATCCTGAGCGTGGGCAGCATCGTCGACGCCGCGCGCGCGACGATCCTGATGGCGGTGGTCAGCGGCATCTATTACTGGCGCGCGCGCACCGAGGAGCGTCACCTCGGCATGGACCCGGATTATCGGGCATACAGTGCGTGGATGACGCGGCACGGCGCGGTGCCGCGCTTCTTCCGCTGGCTCACGGGAAAATGACCCTCGCGTTGGCGAGGGGAATGCTCAGAAGCTCGCCTCGGCATAGACGCGGCTGATGTCCCCCTGCCAGTCGCCGTTATAGGCGTCGAGCAGCCGCTGCGCCGGCACCTTGCCGCTGCGCACCACCTCGCGAAGGGGATCGAGGAAGCCGGTTTCGTCGTCGCCCGCCGCATTGGTGCGCGCGCGGGCCGAAAGGCCTGCGTGCGCGATGTCGAGCACCTGCCCTGCGATGTCGGCGAGCCGCCCGCCGCCGGGCAACGGCGCGTCGAGCGCGAGGCGCGGCACCGCGTCGCGCAGCGCCTGACGCTCCTCGAGGCTCCAGTCCTTGACGAGGTCCCACGCCGCGTCGAGCGCGGCATTGTCGTACAGCAGGCCGACCCAGAAGGCGGGCAGCGCGCAGATCTTGTTCCACGGCCCGCCGTCCGCGCCGCGCATCTCGAGGAACGTCTTCAGCCGAACCTCGGGGAAGGCGGTGGACAGGTGATCGTTCCAGTCGTCGAGCGTCGGCTTCTCGCCGGGCAGGACGCTGAGCTCACCCTTCAGGAAGTCGCGGAACGACAGGCCAGCGGCGTCGATATAGGTGCCGTCGCGGTAAACGAAATACATCGGCACATCGAGCATATAGTCGGCGTAGCGTTCGTAGCCGAAGCCGTCCTCGAACACGAAGGGCAGCATGCCGGTGCGCGCCGGGTCGGTGTCCGACCAGATATGGCTGCGATAGGACAGGAAGCCGTTGGGCTTCCCCTCCGTGAAGGGCGAATTGGCGAACAGCGCGGTGGCGAGCGGTTGCAGCGCGAGGCCGACGCGGAATTTCTTCGCCATGTCGGCTTCCGACGCATAGTCGAGATTCACCTGGATCGTGCAGGTGCGCAGCATCATGTCGAGACCCATGCTGCCGACGCGCGGCATATGGCGCAGCATGATCGCATAGCGGCCCTTGGGCATGATCGGCAGCTCGGCGCGCGTCTTGTCCGGCCACATGCCGAGGCCGAGGAAGCCGACGCCCAGCCGCTCGCCCGCCTCCTTGACCTGGCGCAGATGACGGCCGGTTTCGGCGCACGTCTGGTGCAGGTTGTCGAGGGGCGCCCCCGACAGTTCGAACTGGCCTGCCGGCTCCAGGCTGACGCTGCCGTCGGCGCCGGTCAGCGCTATGAGGTTGCCGTTCTCCTCGACCGGCTGCCAGCCGTGACGCTGCAGGTCGATCAGCAGATCGCGGATGCCGCCGGGCTCGTCCCAGGACGGCGCGCGGTGATCGGCGTCGCGATAGACGAATTTTTCATGCTCGGTGCCGATCCGCCAGCGATCGGCGGGCTTCTCGCCGCGTGCGAAACTCGCGATCAGCTGGTCGCGCGATTCGATGATCGGCGATTCCTTTTGCGTGGCGGTCTTGGTCGTCATGATCGGCGCCTTACGCGGGGATGAACAGGGGCGCCGGAGCGGAAAGTTAAGCCGTTTCCGACCAGTCCCCGGCGGCCGCCATCCATACCGATACCGCGGCAGCAGCGGCGGTATCGGCGCGCAGGATACGGGGCCCGAGGCCGATGCCGACCGCATCGGGATGCGCGCGAATCGCGGTGCGTTCCTCGTCGGTGAAGCCGCCTTCGGGCCCGATCAGGATCGCCGCGGGGCCGCGATGCGTGCGCATCGCGTCGAAGGCGGGGACGCCCCCCGTCTCGTCCGCAAAGAATAGCGCCCGCCCGGCTGCCCAGTCGCGCAGCAGCGCGGCGAGTTTCACCGGTTCGGCGAGCGCGGGCAGCGCGGTGCGCGCGCATTGCTCCGCCGCCTCGATCATATGCGCGCGGAGGCGATCGAGCTTCAGCTTGTCGACGACGGTGCGGCTGGTGAGCACGGGGACGAGGCGGTCGACACCCAGCTCGCACGCTTTCTCCGCCAGCCAGTCCACGCGCCCCTTCTTCAGCGGCGCGGCGACCAACCACAGGTCGGGCACCGGTTCGCGCGGGCGCAGGCATTCGGTGACCTCGAGCGTCAGGTCGCGCCGGCCGACGTCGCGCGCGATCGCGAGCCATTCGCCGGTGACGTCGTCGAACAGCTTGACCGGGTCGCCCACCGCGAACCGCATCACCGACACCAGATAATGTGCCTGCGGCCCGTCGAGACGCAGCGGCCCGGGGGCGAGCGGCGCCTCGATGAACAGGCGCGGGGTCGATTGCGGCGGCCAGGCGGGCGTGGCGGTCAAGATTTCCTCCGGCGGGCCTGACGAGCCCATAACTTGCGCATCAGGATCACGGCGAGCAGCGCCGCGACGGCGATGGCGACCACCGCCACGCTCACCACCCCGGCCACGCGCAGGATCGCCCAGAACAGCGCCTCCACGAACCGGCCCACCGCCACCGACAATCCGATCATGGCCAGCGATTGCCCGACATTTGCGGCGAGCGCGAGGCGGGGCGCGAAATATCATGCTATCCTCCCCGGCACGGGGAGGGGGGCCAGCGCAGCTGGTGGAGGGGCGCTGCCACGCAGCTCGCGGTTTGCGGATAGCCCCCTCCACCACCTTCGGCGGTCCCCCTCCCCGCGAGCGGGGAGGATAGGGGTTGCAGCCGGGGCATGGGGCGGGGAAGGAAGCGCATGGCCATGCTTCCCCCTGATATCGTCCCCGACAGCGAGCACAGGGGCCTTGTCGCGCGCCTGCCGCAGCCATTGCGCGGCCTTGCGCTGCTCGCGCGCTTCGATCGGCCGATCGGCTGGTGGCTGTTGTTCTGGCCGGGTGCCTGGGCGGTGGCGCTGGCGGGCGGCGCGGTGACGCGGTGGCCGCTGGTCTTGTGGATCCTTGCGGGCAGCGTCGCGATGCGCGGCGCAGGATGCGTTTACAACGACATCGTCGACCGCGATCTCGACGCGCAGGTCGCGCGCACACGCAGCCGACCGATTCCCAGCGGGCAGGTGTCGCTGCGCCTCGCCTGGTTGTGGCTGGTCGCCCTGTGCATCGTCGGGCTGATCGTGCTGGTGCAATTGCGGCCGCTCGCGATCGGCGTGGCGCTCGCCAGCCTCGCGCCCGTTGCCGCCTATCCGTTCATGAAGCGGATCACTTGGTGGCCGCAGGCATGGCTCGGGCTCGTCTTTTCCTGGGCGGCGCTGGTCGGTTGGAGCGAGGTAGCGGGCGACCTGTCGGCGCCGATGTGGCTGCTCTATGCCGGGTCGATCGCCTGGGTGATCGGCTATGACACTATCTATGCGTTGCAAGATCGCGAGGACGATGCGCTGATCGGCGTGCGCTCTTCGGCGTTGCGTATGGGCGCGCATGTGCGCGGCGGCACGGCGGCCTTCTATGCGGCGGCAGTGGCCTTGTGGGGTGGCGCGATCTGGTGTGTGCGGCCCGATCCGGTCGCTTTGGCAGCGCTGCTGCCCGTCGCGGGCCATCTCGCCTGGCAGGTGGCGACGCTTCGCCCCGACGATGGCGCAGGCGCGTTGCGCAGGTTCCGCAGCAACCGCTTCGCCGGGTTGCTCATGTTCCTCGCCTGCCTGGTCGTGGGCGCCGCGTAAGGAGGCTGCGTCAGGCCGCGACCGAGCTTGCGCCACGGCCGCGGCAGGCGAGCGTGCGCGCTTCCTCGACGGGCAGCGGGCGACCGAAATAATAGCCCTGTACCTTGGTGCAGCCAAGGTTTTGCACCATGCCGTGCTCTGCCTCCGTCTCCACGCCTTCCGCGGTGGTCGCCATGCCCAGGCTCTGCGCAAGCGCGACGACCGCGCGGATGATCGCGATCGCTTCCTTCACGCCCTTCGACGCGCCCTGCACGAAGCTGCGGTCGATCTTGATCGACGAAAAGCGCGTGCGCGACAGATAGCCGAGGCTGGAATAGCCCGTGCCGAAATCGTCGAGGCTGAGGCGCACGCCGAGGTCGAGGATGCTTTCGAGGACCTTGGTCGCGCCCAGCCCTTCGTGCATGAAGACGCTTTCGGTCACTTCCAGTTCGAGCCGTTCGGGAGACAGACCCGAGTTGGCGAGTGCGCTGGCGACGACCTGGACGAAGCCGGGATTCTGCAATTGGTCGGGCGAGACGTTGACCGCGACGCGGATGTCGGACGGCCATTTCGCCGCCTCGTGGCAGGCGGTGCGTAGCACCCATTCGCCGATCGGCTGGATCAGGCGCGCTTCCTCTGCCAGCGGGATGAACTTGGCCGGGGAAACGTTGCCGAATTGCGCGTTTTGCCAGCGTAGCAGCGCTTCGAATCCCTTGAGGCCGCCGGTGCCGGCGTCGACCACGGGCTGGTAATGGAGATGCAGTTCGCCCTTCTCGATCGCCTGGCGCAGCGCCATCTCGAGCACGCGGCGCTCCTCCGCGCGTACGTGCAGTTCGGGTTCGTAGGCGTGGTAGACGCCGCGCCCGGCATCCTTGGCGCGATAAAGGGCAAGGTCGGCGGAGCGGATCAGCATTTCCGCGGTCCGCCCGTCGCGCGGTCCCACCGCGAGGCCGACCGAGGCGCCAATATACAGCGTGTGCTGGTCCACCTCATAGGGTTGCGACAGCGTTTCGATGATGCGGCGCGCGAGCGCCTCGATCCGGGTGACGTCGGAGCCGTCGCGCACGACCACCGCGAATTCGTCGCCGCCCAGTCGCCCGCACATCTCGTTCGCGCCCATCAATTGCGCGAGGCGTTCGGACACGCGCCCCAGCAGCCGGTCGCCGATCGGGTGGCCGAGCGTGTCGTTGACCGCCTTGAACCGGTCGAGATCGATCATCATGAACGCGCAGCGCCCGCCCCATTGCTCGGCGGCGGTCATCGCCTGTTGCAGCGTCTCGTTGACCTGAAGCCGGTTGGGCAGGCCGGTGAGCGTGTCGAACCGGGCCATGCGATCGATCCGGTCGGCGGACGCGCGCTGTTCGGTGACGTCGGAGCCGACGCCGCGAAATCCACAGAAGACGCCCGACGGATCGAAGCGCGGCGAGGCGGCGAGTTCCCACCACCGTTCCTTGCCGTCGACATGGACGGGCAGGCGCAGGTCGCGGAAGCTCTCACGGCCCTTCAGCTTGTCGGCGAGCGTGCGCAGGCCCGCGCCGAAATTGCCCGTTTCCCAGCTCGGGCCGGCGAGCACCTGAAGGAACGGCTTGCCGTTGATCGTGACGGGGTCGAGGCCGCAGGCGAAGGCAAAACGCGGTGAGGCCTTGACGATGCGGCGCATCGCGTCGGTTTCCCACAGCCAGTCGGCGTTCGTCTCCTCGAACTCGCGCAGCAACAGGCTGACCGTCTCATCCCGCTCGGCGAGCGCGATCTGGCTGGCGCGGATGATCACGAGCGAGCGCGCGCGATTGAGACAGGCGAGGACGAGAAGCCCGGTGAAGGCCGCGGTCGCCCCCGCTTCGGCATAGCCGCCGATGATCATCAGCTTGACGAAGACGACGAAGCCCAGTCCCCCGACGAAAGCGATGGTCGCCAGCGCGAGCGGCGCCATCGCGACGGCGCCGGCGGTCATCAGCACCGACATGATCATCCAGAGCGCATAAGCGGTGGCGGAGGCGTCGCCGACGATGAACGCGATCGGCGGCACTGACCAGGCAATGGCGAGCGCGCCGCCTTCATAAGCGGTGTTGCGAAGATCGCCGGTGGTCGCATAACCGTCGTCGCGATGGTGCGTTGCAAGGCGGCGCATGGTCACAGTGACCGCGACGAGCGCGACGAGCGCAGCCCAGCTGATCAGGTGCCAATGGGCGGTGGTATGCGCGAACAGCCAGACGGTCGCCGCCGCCGCGAGGAGGTTGGCGGCGAGCAGGAACAGCGACAACTGGCGCCCGGCATGCAACTGGGATGCGCGGATTTGTGCCCATTGCGTCGCGTCGGCGCCGTCGCGAAGGCCCAATAGCTCCGCGAAGCGGATGGCACGGGGGTTCGACGCAGGGGCAGGATCGTGGCTCACGATCCGGGTCTACCGCTTGCTTGGTTGACGCAAGGTTGAGGCAGCGGCCGCTACCGCTGGTTTATTTGTGCCGGAAAAACGAACGGCGCGCCCGGAGCAAGGGACGGCGGAGGTGCCGTCCGTTCCCCGTCGCCCGGCGTCAGGCGGCGATGTCGTACGGCTTGATGTCGCCCGACAGATACAGGTTGCGCGCCTTCGCCCGGCTGAGCTTGCCCGAACTGGTGCGCGGCAGCGTGCGCGGCGGGATCAGTTCGATGACGCAGTTCATGCCGGTCACCGACCGGACGCGCTCGCGGATTTCCTCGCGTAGCCGCTGGCGTTCGCTGTCGTCGCTGCTGCGGCACTGGACGAGCACCGCGGGGGTTTCCTCGCCGCCCGGCGTGGTGATCGCGAAGGCGGCGATGTCGCCCGCCTTGAACCCCGGCAGCTGCTCTACCGCCCATTCGATGTCCTGGGGCCAGTGGTTCTTGCCGTTAATGATGATCATGTCCTTGGCGCGGCCGACGATGTAGATGTACCCGTCGGACATGTAGGCCATGTCGCCGGTGTCGAGCCAGCCGCCCACCATGCACGCATCGGTCGCCGCCTGATCGCGGAAATAGCCGACCATGACGCTGGGACCCTTGCACCACAATTTGCCGATCGCGCCTTCGGGCAGCGGCGTGCCGTCCTCCTCGCGGATTTCGACGGTCATGTCGCGCACGGGCTTGCCGCAATTGACGATCGCGCGGAACCGCTGCGGGCGGGGACCGTCATTCGCGGCGAGCGAGTCGCCGCCCGACAGCTGCGTTTCCTCGACCAGCTCGACGCGGATGCCCTCGCCCGGCGGCATGATCGATACCGCCAGCGTCGCCTCGGCCAGGCCGTAGCTCGGCAGGAAGGCCGACGCCTTGAACCCGGCGTCCGCAAAGGCATCGACGAAGGCCTGCATCACGTCCGGGCGGATCATGTCCGCGCCGTTGCCCGCGATGCGCCAGCGCGACAGGTCGAACCGCTCGGCCGCCTTGGTCTGCGACGACATGCGGCGCGCGCAGATGTCGTAACCGAAGGTCGGCGAATAGGAGAGGGCGGTGCCGTCATGACGCGAGATCATGTCGAGCCAGGCGAGCGGGCGACGCGCGAAATCCTCGGTCTTCAGGTAATCGGTCGACACCTGGTTGGCGATCGGCGACAGGAAACAGCCGACGAGGCCCATATCGTGATACCAGGGCAGCCAGCTGATGCAGCGGTCCGACCCGCCGATCTCCATACCGTGGCTGTGCGCGGCGAGATTGTTGAGCAGCGCGTGGTGCGTGATTGCGACGCCGTGCGGAAAACGGGTCGAGCCGCTGGAATATTGCAGGTAGGCGATCGCCTGACCGTCCGCCTGCGGCAACGCGACCTCGGGCGCCGCCCGGTCGGCGAATTCGGCCCAGTCGATCCCTTCCGTCCCGGCCAGGCGTGCGGCCTCGGACGCGAAGGCGGCGAGTTCGGGCGGGAAGACGAGCATCCTGGGCTCGCAGCTGGCGAGCTGGACGCGCAGCTGCTCGATATACGAATCGCGGCCACCGAAGCTGGTCGGCAGCGGCAGCGGCACCGGCCAGGCGCCGGCGTAGATCGCGCCGAAGAACAAGGCGGCGAATTCCGCGCCGGTTTCGGCGATCAGCGCGATCCGGTCCTCCGGCTGCACGCCCGCCGCGATCAGGCGATAGGCCATCGTGATCGCATCGCGGCGCAGTTCCGAATAGGGGTAGGCGCGCGCCAGATTGCCGCGCGCATCGTGGAAATTGAGGCCGCGGACACCCGAAGCAGCGTAATCCAGCGCCTCGCCAAGAGTCGCGAAATCGGCCAGCCGGCGGGGCAGTTCGTCCAGCGTTGGCGTCGGGGTCGGCGCAGGCTGGGGGTGAAGCTGCTCGGTCATTCGGTCGGGTCCTGTCTCTCTCGCGCACCGCGCGCACGTCTGGAACACTGCCGGAAACGACAGCACAAGCGTTCTTTTTCCCGCGCCACTGTGGCAACAACAAGGCCATGAAGCCTTTGCGTGCACCGCCAAAGCCCCTCGACGGGCCCGGAATGGAGCGGATGGCGCTGCGCTACGTCGAACGGTTCGCGACGACGCAGGGGAAACTGGCCGCTTATCTGGTGCGCAAGGTGCGCGAGCGCGGCTGGGACGCGGAGGGCGTCGACCCCGCCGCGCTGGCCGCGGAAATCGCGGCGCGTATGGCGGAACTCGGCTATGTCGACGATCGGCTCTTCGCCGAGAGCAAGGCGGCCGCTCTCGGCCGGCGTGGGCTGGGCGCGCGCCGCGTTGCCGAGGCGCTGCGCGCCGCGCATGTGCCATCGGCGGACGCCGAGGCAATGGCGCCGGATATCGCGGCGCGTGCCGGCGCCACGGCGTTGCGCTTCGCACAGCGGCGACGACTGGGGCCGTTCGGGCCGGAACCGCTCGACCGCGCAGGCCGCGAGAAACAGATCGCCGCGATGCTGCGCGCGGGCCACCCGCTGGAGCTGTCGCGGCGCATCGTCCAGGCCCGAAGTGCCGACGACATCCTGCAGGAACTGGAAGGATCGGACTGACCGGCGCCCGATTGCCCGATTGAGCAATTGCGAAGGCGACGAAGCGTGCTAGCGTAGCGCCAACAGGGGTGCAGTGATGCGTAGCGAGCCGCAACGGGAGGGCGACGAGCACGGCGACGTGCGGACCGGTGGCGATATCGCCGCCGAGCCCGCGGTCGCGGCGGTCGCCGTCGAAGGTGTCATCAAGTGGTTCGACGTGACGCGCGGGTTCGGATTCGCGGTGTCCGGCGATCCGACGATCGGCGATGTGCTGGTCCATTTCTCGGTCCTGCAGCCGCACGGCCGGCGCAGCCTTCCCGAAGGCGCGCGGGTGCGGGCGCTCGCTGTGCAGCGGGGCCGCGGCTGGCAGGCGCGCGAGATCACGGCGATCGACCTCAGCCATGCGGTGGAGGAGGCGCCGCGGCCGCCGCGCGCCGTCGACCGGGTCGATCCGGTCGCGTTGATCGATGCCGCGGGTGATTTCGAGCCGACGCGGGTCAAGTGGTTCAACCGGCTGAAAGGCTATGGCTTCCTGGTCCGCATGCGCGACGAGGCGGATGTGTTCGTCCATATGGAAACCCTGCGCCGGGCGGGCATCGCGGTCATCGAGCCCGAACAGCCTCTGCGCGCCCGCATCGTCGATGGCCGCAAGGGCCCTCTCGCGGTCGTGGTGGAAGGTGGCGCGGACATATGATCGGCAGCAAGGTGATGATCGGGCTCGTCGCGGCGCTTTGCATCGCCGGCACCGGCGTCGCGGTGCAGCAGGGCATCTTTTCGGGCAAGACCGACGCGACCGCGCCGGCGCAGACGCGCCTGCCGGTGACGGTCACCTCCGCCAACGGCACGCACCGCTTCGTCGTCGAGCGCGCGGTGACCGCGCAGCAGCAGGAGCGCGGCCTGATGTTCCGCACCGACCTGACGCCCGATGGCGGCATGCTGTTCTGGCCCTACCCCGCCGGCGGCGGCGCGCCGAAGGAGGCGAGCTTCTGGATGAAGAACACGCCTACGCCGCTCGACATCGTCTTCATCCGCGCGGATGGCACGATCGCGACGATCGCGGAAAATGCCGTGCCCTATTCCGAAACGCCGATTCCCTCGGGCGAGCCTGTGGCGGCGGTGTTGGAACTGGTCGGCGGCCGCACGTCCGAACTGGGCATCGCCGCGGGTGACAAGGTGGACTGGGCCAAGGGGACCTGATCCTCGCGCCGGTGGCGATGATCCCGGTTGAAGCGCGTCGCGCGGGCGGGTAAGCGCTGGCGCATGGGCATCAACCTCAATCCCTTCACCTGGTGGAACGGCGCGACGATCGGCACCGTTCTGTACGGCCTGCGCGGCATGAGGCAGGTCGGCACCGACGACGCCGGCAACGTCTATTGGGAAGGTGGCAAGGACACGTCCGGCCGCGCCCGTCGCTGGGTGATCTACGAGGGCGCGAACGACGCGAGCCGCGTGCCGCCCGAATGGTTCAGCTGGCTGCATCACCAGATCGACGAGACGCCCGATCGCGCGCTGCCGCCCGCGCGGCCGTGGCAGAAGCCGGGTCTGCCCAACATGACGGGCACGCCGCTTGCCTACCGTCCCAGCGGCGCGCTGGAAAAGGGTGGCCGGCGCCAGGCGGCGACGGGCGATTACGAAGCCTGGACGCCCGAAGGGTGAGTCGGCGCTGGCTCGCCGCCGGCGTCCTGGCGGCGGTGCTGGCAGTGGCGGGCGTGCTCGGCTGGCGCGCCTATGACGCGCGGCGCAATCCGGCGGTGCCGGTCGTCACGCAGGATTTCGATCCGAGCCCGCGCAGCCGGCCCGATGGCGCCGCGATCGAGACGGTGGCCAGCCCCGACGATGCCGCGCCGACCGGTGGCACGCCGATGGCGGAGCGCGTCGCGGTCGTCGGCCTGCTCAACAAGCGCAACGGCGTGTCGCGCGACCTGACGCTGAAGCCCGGCCAGGCGGTCCGCGTCGGTGACGCGATCGTGCGCCTGCGCGCCTGCGAGCAGACCGCGCCGTGGGAACAGGACAAGCTGACCGGCGCCTTCGTCCAGCTCGACGTGCGCGGCAGCGATACGCACTGGCGCCGCGCCTTTTCCGGGTGGCTGTTCAAGGAGCGGCCGGCGCTGAACGTCGTCCAGCATCCCGTCTACGACGTCTGGACCAAGAGCTGCACGATGACGTGGCCCGCGACCGGCCCCGACACGGTGTCGGCGGCGAGCGGCGGCGGGGCGAACCGGTCGAGCGCGGCGAAGTCGCCGACAGCTGCCGCCGGCGACGATGCGGCAGCAGACGACGCGCCGCCACCCGCGACGTCGAGCGCGGCGGAGAGCAACGCGCAATAGGCGTCCCGGTCGATCTCCACCGCGCCGAGCGAGGCGAGGTGGGGCGTCTGGAATTGGCAGTCGAGCAGGTCGAAGCCGCCGGCTTTCAGCCGCGCGACGAGCCACGCCAGCGCGACCTTCGACGCGTCCGTCCGCCGACTGACCATCGATTCGCCGAAAAAGGCGCGCCCCAGCGCGAGGCCGTAAAGGCCGCCGACCAGCTCATCGTCCTCCCAGCATTCGATCGAATGCGCGAAGCCCATCTGGTGCAGCGTCACGAAGACGCGCTCGATCGCGCGGTTGATCCAGGTGTCCGGGCGATCCTCCACGCTTTGCGCGCACAATTGCACGATGCGTTCGAAGGCGGTGTCGGCGGTGACGCGGAAGCGGTCCCGCGCGATCGTCTTGCGCAGCGAGCGCGACAGGCGAAAGCCGTCGAGCGGCAGGATCGCGCGCTTGCGCGGCTCGACCCAATAGACGCTGTCCGCGTCGCGATCGTCCGCCATCGGGAAGACGCCGACCGAATAGGCGCCCAGCACCATCTTGGGATCCAGCCATTGCATGCCGGGTCCAAGGTGGCGGTGCGACCGGGCGGGCGCAAGGAAAAGGCGGCGTCGGCAAACAGTGCCGACGCCGCCCCCCGATGACCGGACGCCCGGTCAGAATGCGCCGGACAGCGTGAAGAACGCCTGGCGCGGCGGCTGGGCGTAGGTGTTGTACGTCCGCGCCGCCGCACCGACGACCAGTTCGTACACGCCCTTGCGGTTCGTGACGTTGAGGATGTTGACCGCGAGTTTCAGGTTGCGGAATGCGGTACCTTCGATCGGGCCAAGGCTGTAGGCCGCTTGCAGATTGAGCAGGAAGCGGCCCGGGATCGACTGGTCGTTGGTGTAGGTCGCAAAGCGGCGGCCGACGTAATCGCCGATCGCCTGGACCTCGACCGGCCCGGACGAGGCGGTGACGACCGTCTTGTTGAGCCAGCGCGCGACGTTGGGCACGTCCTTGCCCGCGGTCGGCACGGTCGTCGTGCCGCTGATATAATCGTCGTCGTAGCGCGAGCGGTTGTACGACAGCGCGTTGTAGATCGACAGGCCCGACCCGAAGCGCAGCGTCGCCGCCGCGTCGATGCCGTCGGTGGTGACGCCGCCGACATTCTGCAGGATCGACACGCCGCCGATGACGGAGGCGATGACGGGCGTCGCGCTGATCTGGAGCAGGCGGTTGCTGAACGCGACGTGATAGGCGCTGACCTGTCCCTCGATCGCGGTGATCGGGCCGAGCGACAGCGCATGCCGGGTACGCAGGCCCGCCTCGTAGGTCCACGAGCTTTCGGGCTGCGTGTTCGCCTTGATCTGGTCGAAAGCCTGCTGGCTGCCGACGTTGTACGGCGACAGGCCCGCGGCGACCGACGCCTGGAACTGGCGCACGTTCTTTTGCACGTGCGCAAACAGCTGGTCGTCGGGCGTGACGTCCCACACTGCGCCGATCGCGGGCAGGAACCACTTCTTGGTGTTGAGCCGTCCCTGCGGGAAGCCGGTCGAGGATCCCGGCAGCGCGCCGGGCAGCGGCTGCACGGGAACGCGGCCGTCGGCGAACTGCAGGCTGGACTTGAACCCCGCCTCGACGGCCAGCGCCGGCGTCACGTGCCAGCGGTCCTGCACATGCAGCTGGACCAGGTCGTATTTCACGACGCTGGCATATTGCGTCAGGCGGCGCTGCGCCGGATCGGCCCATTCGTAGGGCGACGGCGGGCTGTCGATGGGGGCGGCATACCAGCGCCGGAAAATCGTGTTGCGGTTGTGTTCGTACCAGCCGCCGATCTCCAGTTCGTGCGTGCCCACGCGCGCGGCGAGCGTCGACAGCAGGCCGCGCCGATCGATGCCATATTCGGTGGTGCGCAGCGCATAGCCCGAATTGCCGAACACCTGTTTCAGGTTCTGGCCCGGGTAATAGATGCGGAACAGGCCGGGCAGGCCGGCGGCCGCGATCGGCCCCGTGATCTGGCCCTGGCCTTCGTCGTGGTGGCCATAGACCTGGTTGGTAAAGGTCACCGAATCGCCGAAGCGGCGCTCGTATTTCAGATAGGTCAGATAATCGGTGCGCTGCGCATCGCCATAGTAATTGGTGTAGTTATTGGGATTGTTGGCGGGCGGCGCGCCGTTGGCATCGACGTAACGCAGCGCCGCGGGCCAGTCCGGGAACAGCACAGTGCGGTAATAGGGTTCGAGGCCGCCGGCATTGTGTGCGACCGAATCCTGGTTGGGCTCCACCTTGTCCGACAGCGCGAAATAGCCGGTCAGCGTGCCGTTCGCGTCCTTGTGGACGAACTTGGCGTTCGCCTGCCATCCGCCCTGGCGCGCGTCGAACTCCCATGCGCGGGCGCGCTGGCGGACGACCGAGATATAGCCGGCGTTGGTGCCCCCCAGCCCGTCCACCGTCCCGCTGTCGAGGCGCAGATAGGTGCGGTTCGCGTCGTAGCTGCCGAGCGTCTGGCCGAAGCGCACGCCATAGGTCGCGGCCGGGTCGCTGGTGTATGTTTCGAGGCCGCCGCCCAGGTTGCTGGCCGATGCGGTGCCAAGGTCCGCGGCGCCCGCGGTCAGCCGTACGCTGCCAACATTCTCGCTGATCACCGCGCGCTGCGGCGACAGGCTGTTGAAATTTCCGTAGGACTGGTCACCCAGCGGCACGCCGTCGAGTGTGAAGCCAAGCTGGTTCTGGTTGAAGCCGTGGACGACCAGCGAGATATTCTGTTCGTTGTTGCCCCACGGATCGGCGGTTTCGAACTGTACGCCGGGCAACGTCTGGATCGCCTTCACAGGATTGACGCCGGGCAGCACCTTCTGGATCTCGCTCGCCTCCAGCGTGACGGCGGAGCGGGTCGCGCGCTTGCCGGTGACGACGATCAGGCCGTCGGGGTCCTCATCCGCGGCGCTCGCGGCAGGACGGGGTACGTCGACTGCCTGTTGCGCGACGGCGGGGGCAGTGACGCAGAGCGCGCCGAGCGAGATGGCGACGGAAACGGTGGCGCGATGACGCGCGATCGACGACGAAAAAGACATTTGCCCCCCACGGGCCGCAGGATTGCGGTGGGCTGGGCGATAGGATCGGCGTGTGACCCTATCGGGTAAAATCGATTGCAGTGGCGTGAAACGCGTGCGCCCGGATCAGGTTGACAGGCGCCGCTCGATCGTCGTCCACAGCGCGGCCAGCGCCTGCGCGGCGGCGGTGCGCGGGGCGTAGACGCCGAGCGGGCGGCGGCGGCTGGCCATCGCCTCCATCGCGCTCGCCATCGGGATCGCGGGCCAGTCCGGCTGCGCGGCGAGCGCGTCCGCATGCAGGCGCCGGCGCCGGTCGACCATCGAATGGACGGGCAGCACCGGAACCTTGCCGCCCAGATGACGCACGACCTCGTCATGCGCGCGCTGCGCGAGCGGCGAGGGGACGACGGGCATGACGATAAGGTCGGCGGCGCGGATCACCTGTTCGCTGGTTTCGGTAAGGCCGGGCGGGCAATCGAGCACGACATGGTCGTAGTCGCCGATCCCGCCGATCAGCTTGCCGAGGCGCCCCCGTTTGCCCAGTCGATGCAGCAGGACGTCGAGATTGCGCAGGGAGGCATCCGCCGCGATCAGATCGAGCCGCTCGACCGCGGTGGCGCGGATCTGGCCGGCGGCGTCGATATCGCGCGTGAAGATCGCCTGCGCGCGGTCGGCGGTGCGGGTCGGATGGTCGCCCATGATCCAGCTGCTCGCCCCCTGCGGATCGAGGTCCCATAGCAAGGTGCGCCGGTGCGACAGCGTCGCCGCGCACCAGGCGAGGTTGACGGCCAGCGTCGTCTTTCCCACCCCGCCTTTCGAACTATAGACCGCGATCGTCGCCATGCCGGCGACCGTATCGGACGTATCCCGCGGCGTCGAGCGCCCGAGCGCATCGCGGGATTACCGGATGCGAAAGGGGCCGGCGGATCGCTCCACCGGCCCCGATCAGGCTGGACTAACATCGAACGGATCGACGCGGCGGCTTACGCCTTGCAGGTCAGCGTGCCCTTGCCCGGACGGGTGATCGTGATGTTCGACGGATTGCCGGTCAGCTTCCAGCCGCCGTCCGCGGTCAGCGGGTCGCCGGCCTTGGGCGCGGTCAGGCGGTTCGGCGCGCCGGTCTTTTCGGTGCGCACGAAGGCCAGCTTGTCGCCGTCGAAGAAGGTGACGTACAGCAGACTGTTGTCCTTGCAGCGGAACGTCTTGTCCGCCTTGATCGCCGGCGGCAGCTCGACGGGGGGGCGATTGGCGAGCTGCGTCGCCATCGGATCGGGATTGGTGTCGACGACCTCGGGCTGGGCCGGCTTGTTGTTGCAGGCGGCCAGCGCGAGCAGCGCGGCGACGGCGGGGAGGATGGCGCTCTTCATGATGGCGCGACGCTTTGCGTATACGAGCGCACAGCGTCAAGCACGGTTTTGCCGCATTGCGATATCGTACGAAGCCGAACTTCACGGGGGCCAAGGCGAACTGCCCCCTGCATCGCGCGAC
Source organism: Sphingomonas sp. FARSPH (assembly GCF_003355005.1). Lineage (NCBI taxonomy): Bacteria > Pseudomonadati > Pseudomonadota > Alphaproteobacteria > Sphingomonadales > Sphingomonadaceae > Sphingomonas > Sphingomonas sp. FARSPH. Next base: position 2,387,479 of record NZ_CP029985.1, read on the forward strand.
GCGGCGCTTGCCCGTACGCGCGGCGCGCGCCATCTAGCGGGTCATGCACAGCCTTCCCGACACCCTCGCCCTGATCGGCAACACGCCCCTCGTGCGGCTGAAGGGGCCGAGCGAGGCGACGGGGTGCGACATTTTCGGCAAGTGCGAATTCGCCAATCCCGGCGCGAGCATCAAGGATCGCGCCGCATTGGGCATCGTCGAGGATGCGGAGGCGCGCGGCCTGCTGCGCCCCGGTGGCACGATCGTCGAGGGGACGGCGGGCAATACCGGTATCGGCCTCGCGCTGGTCGCCAACGCCAAGGGCTATCGCACGATCATCGTCATGCCGGAGACGCAGAGCCGGGAGAAGATGGACACGCTGCGCGCGCTCGGCGCGGAACTCGTGCTCGTGCCCGCCGCGCCTTATGCCTCGCCGTACCATTTCGTCCACACCAGCCGCCGCATCGCCGAAGAGCGCGACAATGCCTTGTGGGCGAACCAGTTCGACAATGTCGCCAACCGCCGCGTGCACATCACCGGCACTGCCGAGGAGATCTGGACGCAGATGGAAGGCCGGATCGACGGCTTCACCTGCGCGGTGGGTACGGGCGGCACGTTCGCGGGCGTCGGCCTGGGCCTGAAGGCGAAAGACGAGCGCGTCTGCATCGCGCTCAGCGATCCCCACGGCGCCGCGCTGTACGATTATTATGCCTGCGGCGAATTGCGCAGCGAGGGATCGTCCGTTGCCGAGGGGATCGGGCAGGGGCGGATCACCGCCAATCTCGAAGGCGCGCCAGTCGACACGCAGTTCCGCATTTCCGACCAGGAAGGATGGGACTGGGTACGGCGGCTGCTGGCGGAGGAGGGGCTGTGCCTCGGCCTGTCGTCGGGGATCAACGTTGCCGGCGCGGTACGGCTGGCGCAGCATCTGGGGCCGGGCAAGCGGATCGCGACGATCCTGTGCGACACGGGCTTCCGCTACCTCTCGACGCTTTACGATCCGGCTTGGCGCACCGCGAAGGGGCTTTCCTGATCGCGCGCATCGCCGCGTCGGCGCAGCTGATCGACAAGCGCGTGCCGAGGCGTTACACCCGCGCGACGAGATGAAGGCGGCGCGCGAACATTCCCAGACCGTGCAACGGGTCAAGGTCGGCCTGATCGGGCTGGTCGCGGTCGTGCTGCTCATCGCGATCGCCAGCGCGATCCTGCGCTCCGCCACGCACGAAAGGCCGATCGCCACCGCCGGCTCCGCGCAGCACGACGTCGTCGCCAACATGGCGTTGACCAACACCGGCAGCGCGGCCGCGGCGGCGGACGCTTCGGGCGAGCCGCTCGCCGAACTGGGCGTCGCGCCCTCCACCAGCAACAGTCAGGCGACCCGGTAGTGATCCGGGGAAAATCGGGGACGGCGCGCCATTCGCGCGCCGGCATGGGGGATTCCCGAGTGATTCCGCCTGCTCCCGTTCGGCAGGCGAGAGAGCGTCAGCCAGGCAATTGAGGTGAACAGGGGTCATTTCCCCGCCTTTCCCCGAAAATCCCGTTGCGTCCCCGGTTGGCTGTTGGTATCACCAGTCAACAGCGGGGCAGGTGTCATCTTTGTGTAGCCGCAAGGCCGGTCGAAAGCGGGCGATGGCCCGTTTTCGAAAAGGTGACGTCATGCGCGCCAGGGTGCGAGACGGGCGTGACGGAAAGGGGCAATTATCAGGGAAGCGGGCTTGCTCTTGTCGATGACAAGGGGCGGGTCGCCATCCCCAACGCGCTCCGCTCGACGCTCGCCGAGAATGCGCCCCGCGCCGACGGCAAGGACGGCGGCACCGTCATCGTCGCCGCGCACGAGGATCAGCCCTGTCTCGTCGCCTACGACCCTGCCTATATCGCCGAGCTGAAGCGCGAGCTGAACGAGCGCGTCGCGCTGTCGCGCGGGATCGACGGCAAGATCGACCATAACATCAAGCGCGGCGGCGCGAACGGCGAGGCGGTGCCCTTCGACGGCTCCGGCCGGTTCATCATGCCCGGCTTCCCGCGTTTCTACGCCAATATCGGCGCGCACGCCTTCTTCTGGGGGACGCTCGACTATATCGAGATCTGGGACCCCAGGACCCTGCTGTCGACGCCCGGCATCGCGCCGCAGATGGTCGCGGCCTGCCGTTATTATTGCCAGGAAAAGGGGATCGCGCTTGACTGACGCGCCCCATATCCCCGTCCTGCTCGACGAGGTCGTCGCCGGGCTCGCGCCCGTCGCGGGCGACGTGATGGTCGACGCGACCTTCGGCGCGGGCGGCTACACGCGCGCGCTGATCGCGGCGGGCGCGCGCGTCATCGCGTTCGACCGCGATCCCGACGCGATCGCCGCCGGTCGCGCCGCGGGGATCGCGGGGCTGACGCTGGTCCACAGCGACTTTTCCGCGCTGGAAAGCGCGATCGACGCGCCCGTCGACGGGCTGACGATGGACATCGGCGTCTCGTCGATGCAGCTCGACCAGGCGGGGCGGGGCTTTTCGTTTCAGGCGGACGGGCCGCTCGACATGCGGATGAGCCAGGAAGGGCCGAGCGCCGCCGACTTCCTGAACACCGCCGACGAAGAGGCGATCGCCGACGTCCTCTATCATTATGGCGAGGAGCCCAAGTCGCGCCGGGTGGCGCGCGCCATCGTCGCGGCACGGCCGTTGACCCGTACGGGCGAGCTGGCGGCGGTGGTGCGCAAGGCGCTGGGCCACCGGCCCCACGACAAGAAGGATCCGGCGACGCGGACCTTCCAGGCGATCCGTATCCACGTGAACCGCGAGCTGGACGAGCTGGTCGACGGTCTTGCCGCCGCGGAACGCGTGCTGAAGCCCGGCGGGCGGCTGGCGATCGTCACGTTCCACAGCCTCGAGGACAGGCTGGTGAAGCGGTTCCTGCGCGAACGGTCGGGCAACGTGCCCGGCGGCTCGCGTCACCTGCCGCAGACGGCGGCAGGCCAGGCGCCGACGTTCGAACGCGTCGGCAAGGCGATCCGCGCGAGTGCAGCGGAGCTGGCGCGTAACCCGCGCGCGCGCTCCGCGACGCTCCGGGTCGCGACGCGAACCGCGGCCCCGGCGTGGGATCGCGGCGCTTTCAATCAAGGCATGGGTCCGGGGGCGGGCAGCAAACAGGAGGTGGGTGTATGACGGCGGCGTATCGGTTGAAGGGGATCGGCTGGTTCGGCGGCTGTGTCGCCGTCGTGCTGGGCTTTTACCTCGTGTCGCTGCAGGTCGCCGCCGAGCGCAAGAAGCTGGAGGGCATGGACCGCAAGATCGACATGGCGCAGCGCGACATCCGTGCGCTGGAGACCGAGTTCGACACGCGCGCCAACCTGACCCAGCTCGAGAAGTGGAACGGCGAGACACTGGCGCTCGCCGCGCCGGTCGCGGGCCAGTTCGTCCCCGACGAACAGGCGCTCGCCAGTCTGGACGCCGCCGGCGGGATGCCCGGCCAGCAGCAGGACGGCGCGATCCGTACCGCCGCGCTCGTCGTGCCCTCGCTGTCGATGCCCGTGCTGACCGCGCCCACCGCTGCCCCCGCCCCGGCGCCCGCGATCGTACAGGTCGCCGCCGCTCTGCCCAAGGCGGCGCGCGCGGTGATCCCGACCAGCAAGGTCGCCGCAGCCGCGCCCACCGTCATCAAGGCGGTCGCGGTCGAGAAGAGCGCACGGATGATCGCGCGGCTCGACGAGGCGGCGCGCGGCGCGGCGGCGGTGGCGAAGGTACGACCGCAGGCGGTGGCGATGCTCGACAAGAAGCTGTTGTCCGACACGACGCTAGGTGAAATCCTGTCGAGTGCCCGCAGCGAAGCGCGCAAACGGTGACCGTCATCGTCGCCCGTCCCGCATCCCAGCGTCGCGGTGCCGGCCAGCGCCAGGCGCTGGTGGCGACCAGCCATACCCGGCTCATGATGCTGATGCTGCTGTTCGCCGCCGCGGTGACGGTGGTCATCGGGCGGCTGGCGATGCTCGGCGTGTTTTCGGGCGAGGAAGCGCAGGCGCGCACCGCGGCGCTGGCGGCGCGCGGCGACATCGTCGATCGCAACGGCGCGCCGCTCGCGCGGACGATCGACGCGTGGACGATCGCGGTACATCCGCAAAAGGTGCTGGGCGACAAGATGGAGATCGCCGCGCGGCTCGCGGCGCTGATGCCCGACCGCGGCGACCAGGCGTGGTTCTACGCGCAGCTGACCAAGCCGGTCAGCTTCACCTATCTGCAACGCCGTGCCAGCCCCGCGCTGGTCGAGCAAGTCAATGCGATCGGCGAACCCGCGATCGTCTTCGCACGCGAGACGCAGCGGCTCTACCCGCAATCGACGCTGGCGGCGCATGCGCTCGGCTTCCTGTCGACCGACGGCCACGGCATGAGCGGCATGGAGCGCGTGCTCGACGAGCGGCTGCTCGATCCCGCCAAGGCCGGGCAGCCCGTGGCGCTGTCGATCGACACGCGCGTCCAGGCGGCGCTGGAAAGCGAGCTCGGCCGCGCGATGACGACCTTTTCCGCGCGCGCTGCGGGCGGCATCGTCCTCGACGTCCATACTGGCGAGATCGTGTCGATGGTGTCGCTGCCGACGTTCAACCCCAATCGCGTTGGCAAGGCGGGGTCGGACGAGCTGCGCAACATCACGACGCAAAGCGTGTTCGAGCTGGGCTCGACGTTCAAACCGATCACGATGGCGGCGGCGATCGACAATGGCGTCGTCACCGACATGACGCGCCGGTTCGACGCGACGCACCCGCTTCAGGTCGGCCGCTTCACCATCCATGACGAGCGCGGCGACCCCAAGCGCTGGCTCAACATGGCGGAAACGCTGATCTATTCGTCGAACGTCGCGACCGCACGCGTCGCCGACGAGGTCGGGCCGCAACGGATGCAGGCGATGTTCCGCAAACTGGGCTTCGACACCAAGCCCGATATCGAGCTGCGCGAGAAGGGGCGTCCGCTCTGGCCGACCTATTGGGCGCGCACGACGACGATGACGACCGCCTACGGCCACGGCATCGCGGTGACGCCGCTGCATCTTGCGTCCGCCTATGCCGCGCTGGTCAATGGCGGGATCTGGCGGCCGGCGACGCTGATGAAGATCTCGCCGGGCCAGGCGCCGCAGGGTCGCCGTGTCATCAGCGAGGCGACGAGCGCGCGGATGCGCCAGATGCTGCGCCTGATCGTGCTGCGCGGTACGGGGCGCAAGGGTGACGCTCCGGGCTATCGCGTCGGCGGCAAGACGGGTACGGCGGAAGCCGCGGTGGCGGGCGGTTACGACCGGTCGCGCAACGTCGCGACGTTCGCGGCGGCCTTCCCGATGGATGCGCCGCGCTATGTCGTGCTGGCGATGCTCGATTCGCCGCAGGGGACGAAGGAGACTGGCGGGTGGAAGACCGCAGCCTGGAACGCCGCGCCCGTGGTCGGGCGCACCATCGCGCGGGTCGGCGCGATGCTGGGTGTCGTGCCGGACGAGCGGCGGGACATCGACGTGTCGGATATCACCCCGACCTTGTGGCAGGACCCGAGCGCGCCGCCGGTCGACGGCCGTTGAGGCGCGGCGCATGAGGCTGGGCCAGCTGACCGGTCGTAACGAGCAGGCGCTCGTCACCGGTTTTGCGATCGATCATCGCAAGGTCGCGCCCGGCACGATCTTCGGCGCGTTTCAGGGCGCGCGGGTGAACGGCGAGGATTTCATCGCCGATGCGGTGCGCAGCGGCGCGATCGCCGTCGTGGTGCGGCCCGGCGTCGCGGTAGACGGCGCGCTGGCGATCCACGACGACAATCCGCGCGAGCGTTTCGCCCGGCTCGCCGCCGCCTTCTTCGCGCCCTTCCCCGAAACGGCGGTCGCGGTGACGGGCACGAACGGCAAGACCTCGACCGTCGAGATGACGCGCCAATTGTGGCGGATGGCGGGTCACCACGCGGCCTCGATCGGGACGTTGGGCGTGACCACCGCCGACGAGCGCGTCACCACCGGCCTCACTACGCCCGACGTCGTCACTTTCCTATCGAATGTCGCCGGCCTGGCGCGCGAGGGCGTGACGCACGTCGCGTTCGAGGCGTCGAGCCACGGGCTGACGCAATATCGCACCGAGGGCCTGCGCGTCACCGCCGCCGCCTTCACCAACCTTAGCCGCGATCACCTCGACTATCATGGCGACATGGGGGCGTATCTCACCGCCAAGCTGCGGCTGTTTTCCGAGGTGCTGGATGCGGACGGCACCGCGGTCGTGTGGGCGGACGATATCCACGCGGATCGCGTCGTCGACCTGGCGCGCGCGCGTGGCAACCGACTGGTGACGGTGGGCGAGCGCGGCGCGACGCTGCGGCTGGTGCGGCGCGATCCGACCTTGCTGGGGCAGGGGCTGACGATCGAGGCGGATGGGCGCGAGCATCGCGTCACCTTGCCGTTGATCGGCGGATATCAGGCGGCGAACGCGCTGGTCGCCGCCGGGCTGGTGATCGCGACGGGCGGCGACGCGGCGAAGACCATCGAGGACCTTGCCCGCCTGCAACCCGTGCGCGGGCGGCTGGAACGGGCGGCGATCGCGAAGAGCGGCGCGCCGGTCTACGTCGATTACGCGCACACGCCCGACGCGCTGGAGGCGGCGATCGCGGCGCTGAAGCCGCATGCCGGCGGCAAGCTGATCGTCGTGTTCGGCGCGGGCGGCGACCGCGACGCGGGCAAGCGCGAGACGATGGGCCAGGTCGCGGGCACGCAGGCCGACATAGCCATCGTCACTGACGACAATCCGCGCACCGAGGATCCGGCGCTGATTCGCGCGCAGGTGCTGCGTGGATCGCCCGGCCTGCGCGAGATCGGCGATCGTCGCGCGGCGATCGATGCCGCGATCCGCGCGGCGGGCCCGCAGGATATCGTGCTGATCGCGGGCAAGGGGCACGAGCAGGGACAGATCGTCGGCGACCTCGTGCTGCCGTTCGACGACGTTACCGTCGCGCGGGAATGCGCGGCATGAGGGATGGGCGCCTTATCCTCCCCGGTACGGGGAGGTGGCAGCGTGAAGCGCTGACGAAGGGGGCGTCCCACGCAACGCAACCTTCCTGGACAACCCCCTCCACCATACTTCGCATGGTCCCCCTCCCCGTACCGGGGAGGCTAGGATGACCCTCTGGACCGCCGCCGAGATCGCCGCTGCCACCCATGGCATCGCCTCGGCCGATTTCGCGGTCACCGGCGTCGCCTTCGACAGTCGGGAGGTCGGGCCGGGCGACTTGTTCGTCGCGCTGACGGGCGAAAGCACCGATGGCCATCGCTTCCTCGACCAGGCGTTCGCGCAAGGCGCGGCGGGGGCGATCGTGGCGCAGGAAACGGCCCACCCGCACATCCGCGTCGCGGATACGTTCGTGGCGCTGGGCGACCTTGGCCGGGCGGCGCGCGCGCGGATGGCGGGCGTCGTCATCGGCGTTACCGGATCGGTCGGCAAGACGAGCGCGAAGGAGGCGCTGTTCGCCGCGCTCGACAGGTCGATGCCGGGCGCGGTGCATCGTTCAGTCAAAAGCTACAACAATCACACTGGCGTACCGCTCAGCCTTGCGCGGATGCCGCGCGACACGCGCGTCGGCGTGTTCGAGATGGGGATGAATCATGCGGGCGAACTGGCGCAGCTGACCCGTCTGGTCCGTCCGCACGTCGCCATCGTCACTGCCATCGCCCCCGCGCACACCGCCTTCTTCCCCGACGAAGGCGCGATCGCGGATGCGAAAGGCGAGATCTTTCAGGGGCTCGAGGCGGGCGGCACGGCGATCGTCCCCTATGACAGCCCGCATCGCGACCGGTTGATCGCGGCGGCGCGGCCGCATGCCGCGCGGATCGTGACCTTCGGCCTCGACAGGAACGCCGACGTGCACGCGCTGGAGGCGATGCGGTTGCCGACCGGCGGCACGTTCGTCTCCGCCCGGATCGGCGCGCACGAATTGTCCTTTACGCTGTCGCAGCCGGGCATGCACTGGGTGTCGAACGCGCTGGCGGTGCTGGCGGCGGTCGATGCGGCGGGCGCCGACCTTGGCCTTGCGGGCCTTGCGCTGGCGGAAATGGGCGGCCTCGCCGGGCGCGGGCTGCGCTTCCTCGCGCCGGCGGCGGGCGGGGAGATGCTGGTCATCGACGAAAGCTACAATGCCAATCCCGCCTCGATGCGCGCGACGCTCGCGGTGCTGGCGCAGGAAGCCGGCCGGCATCTGGCGGTGCTGGGCGAGATGCGCGAGCTGGGCGACGATTCGGCCGCCTATCACGCCGGGCTCGCCGACCCCGTCTGCGCGGCGCGCGTCGAAACGGCTTTGCTCGTCGGCGAAGCGATGACGCCGCTCGCCAAGGCCCTTGAGGGGCGCGTCGATGTCGTCCATGTGCCCGATGCCGCGACCGCGCTGGGCCGCCTTCGGGATATCGCCCGCGCCGGTGACGCGGTACTCGTCAAAGGATCGAACGGCGTGGGGCTGTCGCGGCTGGTCGCGGGCCTGGGGGGCGGAATTACCTGAAATGCTGTACTGGATCGCCGAGCACCTGAAGTTCACGGGGCTGCTGAACCTCATCCGTTACCAATCCTTCCGCACCGGGGCGGCGATCGCCACGGCGCTGTTCATCGGCCTCATCATCGGCCCGCGCTTCATCGGCTGGCTGCGGGTGCGTCAGGGCAAGGGGCAACCGATTCGCGCCGACGGGCCGCAGACGCACCTTGCCAAGCGCGGCACGCCGACGATGGGCGGGCTGATGATTCTGACCAGCATGGCCTTGTCGATCCTGATCTGGATGGACATGGCGAACCCGTTCGTCTGGGCGTGCCTGTTCGTGACCCTCGGTTTCGGCGCGATCGGGTTCCTCGACGATTACGACAAGGTGCGCAAGGCGAGCACCGCAGGCGTGTCCGGCCGCACGCGCCTGCTGCTCGAATTCGCCATCGCAGGCATCGCGGCGTGGATCATCATGGGGCAGAACGGGCCGCACCTCTACCTGCCGTTCACCAACCGCATGTATCTCGACCTCGGCTACGCCTATCCGTTGTTCGCGGCGTTCACGATCGTCGCGTTCGGCAATGCGGTGAACCTGACCGATGGGCTCGACGGGCTGGCGACGATGCCGGTCATCATCGCCAGCGTCACCTTCGCGATCATCACCTATCTCGCGGGCAACGTGAAGTTCGCCGAATATCTGGGGATTGCGCACGTGCCCGGCGCGGGCGAGCTGGCGATCTTCTGCGGCGCGGTGATTGGCGCGGGCCTCGCCTTCCTGTGGTTCAACGCGCCGCCGGCGGCGGTGTTCATGGGCGACACCGGCAGCCTTGCACTGGGCGGCGCGCTCGGCACGATCGCGGTGGTGGCGCATCACGAGATCGTGCTCGGCATCGTCGGCGGCCTCTTCGTGGTCGAGGCGCTCTCCGTCATCATCCAGGTGTTCTTCTACAAGCGCACCGGCAAGCGCGTATTCCGCATGGCGCCGATCCACCATCATTTCGAACAACTGGGCTGGAGCGAGCCGACCGTGGTGATCCGTTTTTGGATCATCAGCCTGGTGCTGGCGCTCGCCGGCCTGTCGACGCTGAAATTGCGGTGATCCTTTCCAACGCCTGGAAGGGCCAACGCTACGCCGTACTCGGCCTCGCGCGATCCGGCATGGCGACGGTACGCGCGCTCGCCGCGGCGGGCGCGCATGTCGTGGCGTGGGACAGCGATCCGGCGGCGCGGGAGCGGGCAGAGGCGATCGATGGCGTGATCGTCCACGATCCGGCCCTGCTCGACCTCACTGGCGCGGCGGGGCTGGTGGTGTCGCCGGGCGTGCCGCTCAACACGCATCCGCTGGTCGCGCAGGCGCGCGCGGCGGGGGTGCCGATTATCGGCGATATCGAATTGTTCGCGCAGGCGCGGGCCGAACTGCCGCCGCACAAGGTCGTCGGCATCACCGGCACCAACGGCAAATCGACGACCACCGCGCTCGTCCACCATATCCTCAAGACCGCGGGCGTACCGACGCTGATGGGCGGCAACATCGGCCTGCCGATCCTGGAGCAGGAGCCGCTGCCGGCGGGCGGGGTCTATGTGCTGGAGCTGTCTAGCTACCAGATCGACCTGACGCAGACGCTCGATTGCGATGTGGCGGTGCTGCTCAACATCACGCCCGATCACCTCGACCGGTACGATGGGTTTGAGGGATATGCCGCATCCAAAGCACGGCTGTTTGCGATGCAGTCTGCCGAACACGACGTTGTGATCGGTGTTGGCGATCAGGCGTCGGATCGCATTGCCGAGAGTTTGTCCGCGCGTAACGAGCACGTCGTGGTGGTGGGCAGAGATCCCGTGGCCAGCGCCGCCGACTGGCCTTCACTACAGGGGCCGCACAACGCCCAGAATGCCGTGGCGGCGATGATCGTTGGCGCGAAATTGAACGTCGCGGTGGACGCGATTGAAGCGGCACTCTGCACCTTCACCGGCCTCCCCCACCGCATGGAGCGGGTCGCGATACGCAACGGCGTCACCTTCGTCGACGACAGCAAGGCGACCAATCCGGAAAGCGCCGCGCCGGCGCTCGGTGCGTTCGAACGCATCCACTGGATCGTCGGCGGTAAGCGCAAAGGGAACGACCTCGACGCCTGCGCACCCTATTTCGATCGGGTCGTCGCGGCCTATACGATCGGCGAGGCGGCCCAGCTTTTCGCCGACATCCTGACCCCCAAGGTCCCCCACGTCGAGCAGGCCGGCGACCTCGCCGCCGCCGTCCGCCACGCTGCGGCCGCCGCCAGGCCCGGAGAAACCGTGCTGTTGTCGCCAGCCTGTGCTAGCTTCGACCAGTTCCGCGACTACGAGGCGCGCGGGGCGGCGTTCCGGGCGGCGGTGGAGGCGCTGGATTGATGGCGACACGGACGGATACCGGCGCGGGCGCGCAGGATCGCGACACGCTGATCGCCAAGGTCAAGCGGCGCGGCGGCCGCGGCGACCGCTCGCCGCTCGGCACCTGGTTCTGGGACATCGACCGGATGCTGCTGCTGCTGACGCTGTTCCTGATCGCGATCGGGCTGGTCGCGGTCGCGGCGGCGAGTCCGGCGACCGCGGTGCGCTATTCGGGCGAGCATCACAAATTCGCGCCGCTCTATTATTTCTGGCGCCAGCTGATGTGGGTCGGCGTGTCGCTGCCCGTGCTGTTCGGCGTGTCGATGCTGCCCGTCGCCACCGCGCGGCGGCTGGCGCTGAGCGGGGCGGCGCTCTTCGCCTTCCTGCTCGCGGTCACGCCGTTCATCGGCGCGGTGCACAATGGCGCGCGGCGCTGGATCGGCGTCGGCATCGCCGAGTTCCAGCCGTCCGAATTCCTCAAACCCCTGTTCATCGTCGCCGTCGCCTGGGTCCTGTCGCTCAAGGTCAAGGAACAGGAGCTGCCCACGGTGCTCATCACCGGTGCGATGACGGGGATCGTCGCGGTACTGCTGATGTTGCAGCCCGATTTCGGGCAGACGGTGATCTTCTGCACGGTGTGGATGGCGCTGCTGATGATCGCGGGCACGCCGATGCGCGTGCTGGCGGGGATCGTCGGCATGGTGCCCGTCGGCCTCGCCGCGGCCTATATGTTCTACAGCACGGCGCGCGCGCGGATCGACGCCTTCCTGTTTCCGGGCGTGGAGGGCGAGGGCGCGAGCGACCATTTCCAAACCAACGCGGCGCATGCGACGATCACCGCGGGCGGCTGGACGGGCACGGGGCCTGGCGGAGGCACCGCCAAGTTCGGCCTGCCCGAGGCGCATACCGATTACATCTATTCGGTGATCGGCGAGGAATTCGGCCTGATTGCCTGTTCGATCATCGCGATCGTGTTTCTGGCGATCGTCGTGCGCGTGTTCGTCAAGCTGCTCGACGAACAGGACGAGTTCAAGCTGCTTGCCGCCTCGGGCCTCGCCGTGCAATTCGGCGCGCAGGCGTTGGTGTCGATGGCGGTCAACACCGGCCTCGCACCGTCGAAGGGCATGACCTTGCCCTTCATCAGCTATGGCGGGTCGTCGATGATCGCGCTGTCGATCGGTATGGGGCTGCTGCTCGCCTTCACGCGGCGCAACCCGTTCCTGACGCGTAGTCCCTATGTGGTGAGATGGGGTTCGAATTGAGCAAGCATTACGTTCTCGCCGCCGGTGGTACGGGGGGGCACATGGTCCCCGCCGCGGCATTGGCCGCGGAACTGACGAAGCGTGGCCATCGCGTCGCGCTGGTCAGCGACGCGCGCGGCGTGCGCTTCCCCGGTCTGTTCGACGGCATCCAGACGCACGTCCTGCCCGCCGGCCGTTTCCAGCTGAAAAAGCCGCTGGGCTGGATGGGCGCGGTGCGCGAGATGCTGCGCGGCCGGGCGATGGCGCGCGAACTCTATCGCACGTTCAAGCCTGCCGCGGTGATCGGCTTCGGCGGCTACCCGGCGTTCCCCGCGCTGCTCGCCGCCTTCGCGGAGAAGATCCCGACCGCGGTGCACGAGCAGAACGCGGTGCTCGGCCGCGTCAATCGCGTCGTCGCAGGCCGCGTGGGGGCGATCGCCACCTCCTATGCCGACACCGCGCGGCTGCCCGAGCGGCTGGCGGCGAAGGTCCATCTCGTCGGCAATCCGGTACGCGAGACGGTGCTGGCCCTGCGCGCCAAGCCCTATCCGCTGCTGGAAGAGGATGGCATCTTCCGCGTCCTCGTTACCGGCGGCAGCCAGGGGGCGAGCGTGCTGAGCAAGGTCGTGCCCCACGGCCTCGCGATGCTGCCCGTCACCTTCCGCCGCCGTCTGCAGGTGACGCAACAGGCGCGGATCGAGGATATCGACGCGGTGCGCGCCAAATATGCCGAGCATCAGATCCCGGCGGAGCTCGCCACCTACCTGCCCGACATGCCCGAACAGCTCGCCTGGGCGCATCTGGTGATCGGTCGCGCCGGCGCGTCGACGATCGCGGAGCTGACCGCGGCGGGGCGCCCCGCGATCCTCGTGCCGCTGCCGTCCGCGACCGACGACCACCAGACCGCCAACGCGCGCGAGATGACCAGGGCGGGCGGCGCGCGCACGATCGCGCAAGCCGATTTCACCGCCAAGGAACTGGCCAAGCAGATGCAGAAATTGGGGCTCGACCCCGCCGCGCTCGAAAACGCTGCCGCGCGCGCGAAGAGTGTCGGGCGCCCCAACGCGGTCGGCGACCTTGCCGATCTGGTCGAAAGCCTGGATGCGCCGCTGGCGCGCCTGCCGGTCGGCAAGCCGGTCGCCAGGGCAGCCTACGCATGATCCGCGGCGTCCATACCGATATCGGGCCGATCCATTTCGTCGGGATCGGCGGCATCGGCATGTCCGGCATCGCTGAAGTGATGAGAAACCTCGGCTATACGGTCCAGGGCTCCGACGTCGCCGAGGGCTATGTCGTGCAGGGCCTGCGCGACAAGGGGATCGCGGTGACGATCGGCCACGCCGCGGAGAATGTCGCGGATGCCGCCGTGGTCGTCACCTCCACCGCGATCACCCGCTCCAATCCGGAGGTCGAGGCTGCGCTCGAACGCCGCATCCCCGTCGTCCGCCGCGCCGAGATGCTCGCCGAACTGATGCGCCTCAAGCAGACGGTCGCCGTCGCGGGTACGCACGGCAAGACCACGACGACCAGCATGGTCGCCGCCCTGCTCGACGCGGGCGGGGTCGACCCCACCGTCATCAACGGCGGCATCATCAACAGCTACGGCTCGAACGCGCGCCTTGGCGCGAGCGACTGGATGGTCGTCGAGGCGGACGAAAGCGACGGCAGCTTCCTGCGCCTCGACGGCACGATCGCGGTGGTCACCAACATCGATCCCGAGCATCTCGACCATTACGGCAGCTTCGATGCGGTCAAGGACGCGTTCGTCGAGTTCGTCGAGAACGTGCCTTTCTACGGCGCGGCGCTGCTGTGCCTCGATCATCCGGAGGTGCAGAACGTCCTGCCGCGGGTGCGTGACCGGCGCGTCGTCACCTATGGCTTCTCCGCGCAGGCGGACATTCGCGGCGTCGACGTGACGCCGGTGCCGGGCGGCAACCGCTTCGCCTGCGTCGTGCGCCAGCGCGACGGATCGGTGCGGACGATCGACAGTATCGAGCTGCCGATGCCTGGCCGCCACAACGTCCAGAACGCGCTCGCCGCGATCGGCGTCGCGCTCGAACTCGGCATCGACGATGCGACGATCGCCCGCGGGTTCGAGGCGTTCGGCGGCGTCAAGCGCCGCTTCACCAAGGTCGGCGAGGTCGGGGTCGGCGACGGCGTCGTCACGGTGATCGACGATTACGGCCATCACCCGGTCGAAATCCGCGCGGTACTCGCCGCGGCGCGCGAGGGCGCGCGCGGACGCGTGATCGCGGTGGTCCAGCCGCATCGCTATTCGCGCCTCGGCAATCTGATGGAAGATTTCCAGACCGCGTTCAACGACGCTGATCGCGTGCTCGTGACCCCGGTCTATGCCGCCGGCGAGGCGCCCGTGCCGGGCGTCGACGCCGAGGCACTGGTCGAAGGGCTGAAGCGCCGCGGCCACCGCTCCGCCGCGGTGATCGCGGATGCGGACGCGCTGGCGGCCGAGCTGGCCGGGACGATCCAGGCGGACGACATGGTCGTCTGCCTCGGCGCGGGTGACATCACCAAATGGGCGGCCGGACTGGCCGCGGCGATTGAGGCGAAGCGATGAACGACTGGTTCGATGCGGGCATCCGGTTCCAGAAGCAGATGCTCGATGCGCAGCGCCGCACGCTGGATGCGGGCGGCCATGCGGTCGGCGCCGGCGAGGCGCTGGTCCAGGTGCAGGAGGCGACGCGCAAGGCCGCGGAGGCGAACGTGGCCGCGGTGCAGGCGTGGATGCGGTTGTGGGGCGTCGGGCCTTGGTGACGACGGCGGAGATCACCCTGCCGTCCGTCCGCGGCCGCCTGACGCGGGATGCGCCGCTCGCGCCGCTCGTCTGGTTCAAGGCCGGCGGCGCGGCCGAATGGCTGTTCGAACCGGCGGACGAGGATGATCTGGCGGCGTTTCTCGCCGCGCTCGACCCCGCGGTGCCGGTGATGGCGCTGGGGCTCGGCTCCAACCTGATCGTGCGCGACGGCGGCGTGCCGGGCGTCGTCGTGCGGCTGGGCAAGGCGTTCGCGAAGGTCGCGGCGCGCGATGCGACGACCCTACGCTGCGGCGGCGGGGCGAGCGGCATCCTTGTCTCCTCGACCGCGCGCGATGCGGGGATCGGCGGGGTCGAGTTCCTGCGCTCGATCCCCGGCACGGTCGGCGGGTTCGTGCGGATGAACGGCGGCGCCTATGGCCGCGAGGTGAAGGACGTGCTGGTCGACGCCGACGTCGTGCTGCGTTCGGGCGCGCGGCGGACGCTGACCCTCGCCGATCTGGGCTATACCTATCGCCACAGCGCGCTGCCCGCGGGCGCGATCGTCGTCGCGGCGACCTTCCGCGGCCATCCCGCCGAACCCGCCGCGGTGCAGGCGGAGATGGACCGGATCGCCGCCGCGCGCGAGGCGTCGCAGCCGCTGCGCGCGAAGACGGGCGGGTCGACGTTCAAGAACCCGGACGGGCACCGGGCCTGGGCGCTGGTCGATGCCGCCGGCTGTCGTGGCTTGCGCCGTGGCGATGCGCAGGTATCGGAGAAGCATACGAATTTCCTGCTCAACCTCGGCACGGCGACGAGCGCCGACATCGAGGCCCTGGGCGAAGAGGTACGCGACAAGGTGAAGGCGCATTCCGGGGTGACATTGGAGTGGGAAATCCAGCGGGTGGGGGTGCGCGCGTGAGCGGAAGCGACCATTTCCTCCCCGGTACGGGGAGGGGGACCGTCAGCCGCAGGCTGGTGGTGGAGGGGCAGCCACCTGCGCTGGTCCTGCTTGGCTGCCCCTCCGTCACGCCTTCGGCGTGCCACCTCCCCGTGCCGGGGAGGAGCGCATGAACGCCCTCCACATCGCCGTGCTGATGGGCGGCTGGTCTGCCGAACGCCCGGTGTCGCTGATGTCGGGCGCCGGCGTCGCCGACGCGCTGGAGGCGAACGGCCATCGCGTCACGCGGATCGACATGGGTCGCGACGTCGCCGCGCGCCTTGCGGAGGCGAAGCCCGACCTCGTCTTCAACGCATTGCATGGATCGCCCGGCGAGGATGGCACGGTGCAGGGCATGCTCGACCTGATGGGCATCCCGTACACCCATTCGGGCCTCGCGACCTCGGTGATCGCGATCGACAAGGTGCTGACCAAGCAGGCGCTCGTCCCCGCCGGCATCCCGATGCCGGGCGGCCGCGTCGTCAAGTCCGCCGACGTGTTCGAAGCCGATCCGATCGCGCGGCCCTATGTTTTGAAGCCCGTCAACGAAGGATCGTCGGTCGGTGTCGCGATCGTCACCGCAGACGGCAATTACGGCGATCCGATCGGCCGCGATGTCGCGGGGCCGTGGCAGGAGTTCGACGAACTGCTCGCTGAACCCTATGTGCGCGGCCGCGAATTGACCACCGCGGTGCTCGGCAATCGCGCGCTGGGCGTTACCGAATTGAAGCCCAAGAACGGCTGGTATGACTTCGACGCCAAATATACCGACGGTCTGACCGAGCACGTCTGCCCTGCGGACATCCCCGACATTATAGCGGATGCGTGCAAGCGTCTGGCGTTGGAGGCGCATCGCCTGCTCGGCTGCAAGGGCGCGAGCCGGTCCGACTTCCGCTGGGACGACGAACGCGGCGTCGACGGCCTGTTCCTGCTCGAGGTGAACACACAGCCGGGCATGACGCCCTTGAGCCTCGTGCCCGAACAGGCGCGCCACATCGGCATGAGCTACGAACAGCTGGTGCAGGCGATTGTGGACGAAGCGCTCGCCGACGCGCGGGGCCGCGACGGATGAGCCGCACGATCAAGCGCGGAACCCCGCCGCGCCGCCCCGCCCCGCGCAAGAAACAGCCCGTCCGCAAGGTCGGGCTGTTCGAGCGTGCGGTCGGGGCGTTGCCGGTCAGCGAGGCGACGATCCGCAAGGCGGCGACCTGGACGATTACCGGCGCCGGCGTCGCGGGCGCGCTGGCGATCCTCACCTGGATCGGTATCCCCGGCATGATCGGCAGCGCGCTCGCCGAAGGCGCGGGGCGCGCGGGGTTCCGCGTTGAGCAGATCGAGGTCACGGGCCTCAAGCGCATGGACCGGATGAGCGTCTACGCCGTCGCGCTCGACCAGCAGAGCCGCGCAATGCCGCTCGTCGATCTCGAGGCGGTCCGCGAAAAGCTGCTGCGCTACGGATGGATCGCCGACGCGCACGTGTCGCGCCGGCTGCCCGACACGTTGCTGATCGACATCGTCGAGCGTGCGCCGGCGGCGGTGTGGCAGGACAATGGCCAGCTGACGCTGATCGATAAGGACGGCGTGCTGCTGGAACCGGTGCGCGTCGACGCGATGCCCGATCTGCCTTTGGTCATCGGCCCCGGCGCCGACCGGCAGGAACCGCAATATCAGGCGCTGATCGCCGCCGCGCCCGCGTTGAAGCCGCGGATCAAGGCGGCGACGTGGATCGGCAATCGCCGCTGGGACCTGACCTTCGACACCGGCGAGACGCTGGCGCTGCCCGAAGACGGCGCGGCCGCCGCATTGCTCAAGTTCGCCGAGCTGGACGGCGCGCGGCCGCTGCTCGGCAAGGGCTGGGTGCGCTTCGACATGCGCGATCCGGCGAAGCTGGTCGTGCGGCGTCCGGATGCCAGCCTCGTGCACGCTCTTCCCGATCCCAGCCAGATCGGCGAAGGTGCGACGCAACCGGCGGAGGCGACGGCGCCGGCAACGAAAACGCACACGGTAGCGTCGACTCAGGGGGCTGAGGGATAATGGCGAAGGTCACACCGGAAGGACTCATCACCGCGCTCGACATCGGGTCGTCCAAGGTGTCGGCGATGATCGCGCAAAAGGGCGACGGCGGCGAGCTGATCGTGCTCGGCACCGGCCAGCGCGAAAGCCGCGGCGTCAAGCGCGGCTATATCGCCGACATGGGCGCGACCGAGGCGGCGGTGCGCGAAGCGGTCGAGCAGGCGGAGCGGATCGCCGGCATCAACATCGAGAACGTCTGGGTGGGCTTTTCCGCCGGCGGCCTCGTCAGCGACGTCGCGGAGGTCGAGTTCGAGCTGGGCGGGCACCGCGTCGAGCAGCAGGACATCGATGCGTTGCTGGCGGCGGGGCGCAATTCGATCGATCCGCAGGGGCGGATGGTGCTGCATGCGCAGCCCGCACTCTACACGCTCGATGGCCTCACCGGGGTCAAGAAGCCGCTCGGCCTCCATGCCGATCGCCTCGGCGTGCACATCCACGTCGTCGCCGCGGATGGCTCGCCGGTGCGCAACCTCGACCTGTGCGTCCGTTCCGCGCACCTGGAGGTGAAGTCGATCATCGCCGCGCCGGTCGCGACCGGCCTTGCCTGCCTGTCCGAAGAGGAGCGTGAACTGGGCGTCGCATTGGTCGAAATGGGGGCCGGGATCACCAACGTCTCGCTGTTCGCGGGCGGCATGTTGGTCGGCCTGTGCTCGATCCCGATGGGCGGGCAGGACATCACCGACGATATCGCCTCCGCCTTCGGCACCCGCCGCGCGCAGGCGGAGCGGATGAAATGCTTCCACGGTTCGGCCAATGCCTCCCCGCGCGACAATCACGAGATGATCCCGGTGGTGCCGATCGCCGCGGAGGACGACGCGCATGGCGGCATGCAGATCACCAAGGCGCAGCTGATCGGCATCGTTCGCCAGCGGCTGGAGCATCAGATGGGCGAGATCCGCAAGGCGCTGCAGCAGCTGAAGTTCGAGGGGCCGGTCGGGCGCCAGGTCGTGCTGACCGGCGGCGGTGCGGAGCTGAAGGGCGTCGCCGATTACGCGCAGCAGGCACTCGGCCGCTCGGTGCGCATCGGCCGTCCGCGCGGGCTGACCGCGCTGCCGGAGGCGCATGGTGGTCCCGCGTTCGCGACGTTGGCCGGTCTTGCCTTCTACGCCGCGTCCGATCCGATCGACCTGCGCGGCGTCGCGCCGCAGCCGCAGACGGTGCATCGGCAGAAGGGGCTGGGCATGGTGCGCAAGCTGATCCAGGCGGCGCGCGCCAATTATTGATTTTGCATGACGATTTTCGGTGGCACCATACCAATCGTTGAGGCAAAAGGGTTAATCAGTACCCCGGTCAGTATTCACCGGTAGGGGGCGGAGAGAACAGGCCATGAGCATCGAATTCATCACTCCCGAGGTCGACGAACTGACCCCCCGCATCGCCGTGATCGGCGTCGGCGGCGCGGGCGGCAATGCGATCGCCAACATGATGCGTGCCGACGTGCAGGGCGTCGACTTCCTCGTCGCGAACACCGACGCGCAGGCGCTGAAGTCCTCCGTCGCGCCGCACCGTATCCAGCTCGGCTCGAAGATCACGCAAGGTTTGGGCGCGGGAGCCCGGCCGGAAATCGGCCGCGCCGCGGCGGAAGAGACGATCGACGAACTCGCCAAGCGGCTGGAGGGGGCGCACATGTGCTTCATCGCCGCCGGCATGGGCGGCGGCACGGGGACCGGCGCCGCACCGGTGATCGCCAAGGCCGCGCGCGACATGGGCATCCTGACCGTGGGTGTCGTCACCAAGCCGTTCAGCTTCGAAGGCAACCGCCGCGCCAAGGCCGCCGACGGCGGGATCGAGGAGCTGCAGAAGTACGTCGATACGCTGATCGTCATCCCCAACCAGAATTTGTTCCTCATCGCCAACGCGAACACGACCTTCAAGGAAGCGTTCGAGATGGCGGACGAGGTGCTGCAGCAGGGCGTGCGCGGCATCACCGACCTCATGGTCATGCCCGGCCTCATCAACCTCGACTTCGCCGACGTCCGCTCGGTGATGCAGGAAATGGGCAAGGCGATGATGGGCACGGGCGAGGCGAGCGGCGACAATCGCGCGCTCGAGGCCGCGCAAAAGGCGATCGCAAACCCTCTCCTCGACGGCGTTTCCATGCAGGGCGCGAAGGGCGTCATCATTTCGATCACCGGCGGCGACGACATGCGCCTGCTCGAGGTGGACGAGGCGGCGAACCACATCCGCGACCTGGTCGACCCTGACGCCAACATCATCTGGGGTTCGGCGTTCAACCCGGATCTGGAAGGCAAGATCCGCGTCTCGGTCGTCGCCACCGGCATCGATTCGGATGCCAAGCCGCAGACCGCGTCCCCGCAGGCGGAACCCACCAAGTCGTTCAGTTTCGGCATGGGCCGCAAGACCGACGATGCGACCTCGTTCCGCCCGAGCGCCGCGACGCAGCCGGTGCCGACGCCCGCCGCGCCTGCTCCCGTGCCGCCGCCCGCGCCCGCGCAGCCCGTCGCCGCGCCGAGCGTCTCCTTCGCGCCGCCCGCCGAGCCCGAGCCGCTCGATCTGACCGCGGGGGATGCGGTCGCCGGCGACGACGAACTGGTGCTGGGTGCCGAGACGATGGTGCCGCAGCCCGCACCGCGCGCCTATGGTGACGAGCAGTCGTATGCGGCACCGACGCCGCAGGCGCCCGCTGCGTCGGCGGACGATGCCGCCGCGCGCCGTCGCTGGATCGCGCCGGGCAGTGAGGCCGCGCCGGAAGCCACGCCCGCGCCGCGCGTCAAATTGGGCGGCACGTTGTTCGAACGCATGTCCAATGCCGCGCGCGGCGCGCAGCGCGACGAGACGGGTGACGACAAAGAGCCGCTGGACATCCCGCGCTTCCTGCATCGTCAGAACAACCAGTAACGCGCTTCGGACGGCGCGCGCCCGCGGTCCGAAGCATGCCCCGGCGACGGGGCGGGATCATCTCGCCGCCCGCGCCGGGGTTTTCGTTTTGCCTACCCACCGGAATCCCGCCCGATGCGTACCGGATATTAACACGTGATCCCGGGCCTCGTCGCCGGCCAGGCTCGGTTCGGCGCACGGCAACGGTACGGGACATTGCCGGGTCGGCTGCGCTCGGCTCTAGTAACAGCGATCTCATGCGCGCTTTTTTCCCCATGTTTCTCGCGCTGGCGTCCGCGCCGGCCGCGCTCCTCGCGCAAGAGGTGGTCCAGCCCCTGCCCGGTACCACCGATGCCGATCGCCTCGCCGAGCAGATGCGCGCGCTGGCCGCCAACCCGCGCGACGTCAATGCGCTGATCGCGGCGGCTGAGCTGTCGCTCGGACTCGACGATCTCAGCGGCGCCGCGTCGCTGTTCGCGCGCGCTGAGAAGGTCGCGCCGAGCGATCCCAGGATCAAGGCGGGGGAGGGCGCAATCCTCGTCCGATCCGAACGCCCGGGCGAGGCGCTGCGCTATTTCGCGCAAGCCGAAGCCGGCGGGCTCGATCCGCGCCAGTTCGCCGCGGACCGCGGTCTCGCCTATGACCTGATCGGGCAACAGGAACGGGCGCAGCGCGACTATCGGCTGGCGCTGAAGACGGCACCGTCCGATGAGATCGCCAAGCGTTACGCCCTGTCGCTGGGAATTTCGGGCAAGCAGCAGGCGGCGCTCGACGTGCTCGACCCGTTGCTGCGCAAGCAAGACCGCAGTGCGTGGCGGACACGTGCCTTCGTGCTGGCCATGGCAGGCGATCAGGCCGGCGCGACGAAGATCGCGACGACGATGCTGCCGGGCGGGATGGCGCAGGGGTTGCAGCCGTTCTTCCAGCGGCTGCCGTCGCTGCCCGCCACGGACCGCGCCTTTGCGGTGCATTTCGGCGAGGTGCGCGCGACGCCCGAACGGATCGCCGATGCACGGCTGGCGCCAGCCATGCCGTATCTGGCGCCCGAGCCGTCTGCCGCTCCGGTCGCGCTCGCCGCGGCGACCACCCCCGTCGGACCGGTCGCGACCCGGCGCCCGGCGCGTCGCGAGCGCCTGCGCCCTGGCCGCGAGCAACTCGCCGCGGCGACGCCCGCACCGGCCACGCCCGCACCGATTGCCGTTGCCACGGGGCCTGCCGCGACTCCGCCCTCCTATGCCGAAGCGACGCGGGCGCTGGCGCAGGTCCAGCCGGTGCCGCAGCCCTCGGGCGCGGTGGCACTTGCCGCCGCCGCGACGCGCGTTGTGCCTTTTACGCCCACGCCCACGCCCACGCCCACGCCCACGCCGGTGCCGGCGCAGCGCCTCGCAACTGCGGCCGCGATGGTGCAGCCCGTTGCGCCGCAACCCGCCTTCACGCCGCCCGTTCAGCGCGCCGCGATACAGCCCATCACCGCCAGCGCGACGCAACCTGCCGCCAGGCTTGCGTCGGTGCAGCCTGCGCCCGCCACGGTCGCACCCCTGTCGTCAACGCCAGTCGTCGCTACCGCCCCGCCGGCGCCCGCGGCATCCGTTCCGGTCGCCACGCCGACCGTCACGCCCGCACCGCAGGCGCTGGCGATGGTGCAGCCCGTGCCGCGCACTCTGGAGCCTGCTTACACTCCGCCGCGTACCGAAACCGTCGCGACCGCTGCGCCCGCGGCCCGTGCAGCGCCGACGCACAGCGACACGCGCGCCTATGCCGCCACGCACCGGCGCGACGAAACCGACGCGGTGCTGGCGCGGATCGTCGCGGGCCTCTCGATCCCCGGTTCCGAGCTGGGCGTGACCGAGCCCGCGCGGCCCGCGCCGGTCGTCGCGGCGCCGGTCACGCTCCCCGCCGAAACCGCGGCGCGCGTGCTGGCGGAGGCGAAGGCGAAGGAACAGCGCGACGCCGAGGCGCAAAGGGCGCTCGCGGCCAAGGCGCTGGCCGACAAGCGCGCCGCCGACCGGAAGGCTGCCGCCGACAAGAAGGCGCTCGCCGCGAAAAAGGCGGCCGAGGCGGAAAAGCTCGCCGAGGCCAAGGAAGCGGCCGAGGAAAAGAAAAAGGCGCGCGCCAATCCTTCGCGCATCTGGGTGCAGGTCGCGGGCGGCGCGAACGAGGACGACCTGCCCAAGGCCTGGTCCGCCGCCAAGGCGAAAGCCCCGGCGCTCGCGGGCAAGAGCGGGTGGAAGACGCCGCTGCGCGCGACCAATCGCGTGCTCACCGGGCCGTTCAAGACGGATGCGGAGGCGCGCGCCTTCGTCAACACGCTGACCAAGGCGGGTATCGGCGCCTTTACCTTCACCAGCGACGCGGGACAGGTGGTGGAGAAGCTGTCGAGCAAGTAAGGCGCGGCGGATGACGTCACGCGCACCCTGGGCTTCCGATCCCACCGCCAGTCGCGGCCGCCTTCATGCCGAGGGGCTGGGAACGGCACGCGGTCCCCGCGACGATTTCCAGCGCGACCGGGACCGGATCATCCATTCGATCAGCTTCCGCCGCCTGCGTCACAAGACCCAGGTGTTCATGGCGCCCGACGGCGATCATTTCCGCGTCCGCCTGACCCACAGCCTGGAGGTCGCGCAGATCGGCCGCACGATCGCGCGCGTGCTGGGCCTCAACGAGGATCTGACCGAGGCGCTATGCCTTGCCCACGACATCGGCCATCCGCCCTTCGGCCACGCGGGCGAGGATGCGCTGAAGGCGGCGCTCGCCGATGCCGGAGGCTTCGACCACAACGGCCATACGCTACGCACGCTGACCACGATCGAGCGGCCCTATCCGACATGGAACGGCCTCAATCTGACGTGGGAGATGCTGGAAGGGCTGGCCAAGCACAATGGCCCGGTGCGGCATCCCGGCTGGGCGCTGCGCCTCGCCGATGCCGAATTCCCGCTCGACCTCGCCAGCCACGCGAGCCTGGAGGCGCAAGTGGCGGCGATCGCGGACGACATCGCCTACGACAATCACGACATCGACGACGGGCTGCGCGCGGGGTTGCTGACGCTCGATCAGATGCTCGCGGTACCGATGGTCGCGGCGGGATGGGAGGCGGCGCGGTCGCGCTTTCCCGACGTGCCGGAGAAGCGGCTGGCGCACGAACTGGTGCGCAGCCAGATCGGCCTGATGGTCAACGACCTGATCGAGGAGACGCGCGCGCGGATCGCCGCCTCCGGCGTCGAGAGCGCCGATGACGTCCGCGCGGCGGGGCGGGCATTGTGCGGCTTTTCGCCGGCGATGCGCGAGGCGGAACGCGACCTCAAGCGCTTCATGTACGCGAACCTATACCATCATCCGCGCCAGCTCGCCGCCGCGGAGACGGCGCACGGCATCGTCGCAGGGCTGTTCGCCGCCTATCGCGACGATCCCCGCACGATGGGCATCGAATGGGCGGACGGCGTGCCGGAGGCGGATCTGGACCGCAGCCGCCATATCGCGGACTTCATCGCCGGGATGACGGATCGCTATGCCATCGCCCGTTATCGTGAACTGGTCGGGCCGATCGAACTGCCGGAAGGATTCTGACCCCGGATGCGAAACGGGCCGCTCCCGGATGGGAACGGCCCGTAAGGTACGCGATACGGAAAGGTCGGTCGCGGATCAGCGCGCCGCGGTCTCGATGCCGCCCGTCGACTGGGCCGCGCCCGCCGCCTGCTGCGTGCGGAACGACACCGGATAGCCGCCGGCGACGCCCGACACGCGATCACCGCGCACGACGAGTCGGAACGGCGTGCCCGACGGATACTGGCGGCCGGTGATGACCTGCTGCTTGCCCTCGATATGGCTGGCGTAGACATAGGTCTGGCCGTCGTGCGTGAAGCTCTGGCGCCCGTCGGCGGCCATGCCGATGGTCGAGGTGAGGGCGGCCGTCACGGCGGCCAGGATGGCGATCGTCTTTCGCATGGTCATGCTCCCGCTTCGCTGGTGCGTATGAATTTCGCCTGCGATTTATTGCGGTGCAGCATAACCGACAAATGCTCGTTTCGGCCCCATGCGTGCAAATCGTGCAATCGTTGCCTGCATGTCCGCGCGGAGATAATTCTGCGACAATATGGGCGTAGGACGATCTTCGCCATTTTCCGACAATGTGGGAAAGGAGCGCGTAGGTGTCCGAAGTTGCCATCGCACTGAACCGGTTC
Organism: Sphingomonas sp. FARSPH; assembly: GCF_003355005.1. Lineage (NCBI taxonomy): Bacteria > Pseudomonadati > Pseudomonadota > Alphaproteobacteria > Sphingomonadales > Sphingomonadaceae > Sphingomonas > Sphingomonas sp. FARSPH. The sequence continues at coordinate 2,412,300 of NZ_CP029985.1, forward strand.
GGGCTCGGCGCCCGCCCCGACGATATCGCCCCTGCCGATCCGCACGGCTGGCTGGAAGCGCAGATCGCGCGCTACCAGCCCGGCTCCGCGCGGCTCGCATCCGTCCCGACCAGCGTCGCCGTCGCGGCCGATATCCGCGACTATCGCGACGAACAGCGGATGTTGCGGCAGCAGGCGATGGCCAAGCCGGCAACGCCCGCCGTGCCGCCGATGTCCGCACCCCCGGCCGGCATGGCGCCGCCCGCCATGACGATGGCCATGCCCACCGGAGCCCCGGCGGTCCCGCCGTCCCCGGCGACGGCCAAGCCGGAGATGCGCGAGGCACGGCAGGCGGCCAGCCGGCTGGCGAAGGACGATTATACGGCGCTCGCCGCCGCCCGCGCCGACCTGGCGCTCGGCACGGACACGCCCTTTGCCGAGCGGCTGGTGCATTTCTGGTCGAACCATTTCGCCGTCTCCGCCGACAAGCTCGAACTGCTCGGACTGGCGGGTACGCTGGAGATGGAGGCGATCCGCCCGCATGTCATGGGCCGCTTTTCCGACATGCTGTTCGCGGTCGAACGGCATCCGGCGATGCTGCTCTACCTCGACCAGTCGGTGTCGATCGGCCCCGACAGTCCGCTCGGCCTGAAGCTGGCGGCGCGCGGCAAGAGCAAGGCGGGCCTGAACGAGAATCTGGCGCGCGAGATCATGGAACTGCACACGCTGGGCGTGCGCACCGGTTACACGCAGGCCGACGTCACCGAATTCGCGCGGGCGATGACCGGATGGACGGTGAGCGGCATCGGCGGCGGTCCGGGCGGGCGGTTTTCCGATCCCCTGACCCCCGGCGGGTTCATGTTCGTGGACCAGGTGCACCAGCCGGGACCGCGCACGATCCTCAGGAAGACCTATCCGGCCGGCGGACGCGCGCAGGCGGAGGCGGTGTTGAGCGACCTGTCGGTGCATCCGGCGACGGCGCGGCATATCGCGACCAAGCTCGCGCGGCATTTCATCGCCGACGCGCCGCCGCCCGCCGCGGTGGGACGGCTGGAGGCCGCCTTCCTGCGCTCCGGCGGCGACCTGCCGACCGTCTACCGCGCGCTGATCGCGTCGCCGGAGGCGTGGGCGCCGCAACCCGCCAAGTTCAAGACGCCGTGGGAATGGTCGGTGTCCGCGTGGCGGGCGATCGGCACGCGAACCATCCAGCCCGGCGCGGTGCAGGGCATGCTCGACCAGCTCGGCCAGCCTTTGTGGAAGCCGGGCCAGCCGATCGGCTATGACGATACGGCACCGAGCTGGGCGGGACCGGACGCCATCCTGCGCCGGGTCGAGGCGGCGCAGCGCTTTGCCGCGAGCGCGCCCGCGGGCACCGATGCGCGCGCGCTCGCCGTGCAATTGTTTCCCGGCGCGCTGTCCCCGGCGACCGCGCAGGCGCTGCAACGCGCCGAAAGCCCGAACCAGGCGATCGCGCTGCTGCTCGTCTCGCCCGAAATGATGCGGAGGTAAGACAGATGGACCGTCGTTCCTTCCTGCGCGGCGCCGGTACGCTCGGTGTACTCGGCGGCTTCGCGCCCCGGCTCGCATTCGCCAAGGCGGCGACGGCGAAGCGTTTCGTCTTCATCATCCAGCGCGGCGCGGCCGACGGCATGGGGATCGTCGGCCCGGTCGGCGATCCCGCCTTCGTCGGTGCGCGCGGCGACCTTGCCGCCGACGTGGCGCAGGGTAAGAAGCTCGATGCGATGTTCGCGCTCCATCCCGCGCTCGCCACGACCGCAGGCTTGTACGGCCAGGGACAGGCGCTGTTCGCGCATGCGGTCGCGTCGCCCTATCGCGACCGGTCGCATTTCGACGGGCAGAACGTGCTCGAGACGGGCGGCGCCAGCGCGTACCAGTTGCGCGACGGCTGGATGAACCGGCTGCTCGGCCTCGTCCCCGCGGAAGATGCGCATGCCATCGCGGTCGCCGCGACCGTGCCGATGGCGCTGCGCGGCAAGCGCGAGGTGGCGAGCTACGCGCCGTCGTCCTTGCCGCATGCGTCGGACGACCTGCTCGCCCGCGTGACGCAACTGTACCAGGGCGATGCGCAGCTGCATGCCTTGTGGGACGAGGCGCTGTCGACGCGGCAGCTAACCGGCGATCTCAACGATCGCGACGCGCGCAACACCGGTGCGCTCGCCGCGCGCCTGCTCGCGCCGGCCAACGGCGCGCGCATCGCCACGATCGAGACGGGCGGCTGGGATACGCACGCCGGGCAGCGCGGCCGCCTGACGCAGCAATTGAAGGCGCTCGATGCGATGATCGGCGCGCTGCACGCCGGGCTGGGACCGGTGTGGAACGACACGTTGGTGCTGGTCGCGACCGAATTCGGCCGCACCGTCGCGGCGAACGGCACGGGCGGCACCGACCACGGCACCGGCACCGCGGCGATGCTGCTCGGCGGCGCGGTGAAGGGCGGGCGCGTGCTCGCCGATTGGCCGGGCCTTGCCCAGGCGAGCCTGTTCGAGAACCGCGACCTCAAGCCGACGACGCCGCTCGACGCGTTCATCGGCGGCGCGGTGGCGAGTCATTTTGCGGTCGACCCGACGCGCGCGATGCCCGCGCTATTCCCGTCGAGCGCGAAGACCGCGGCGATCGAGGGGCTGCTGCGGGTCTGACGAAGAAGCTCCCCTCCCGGTTGCGGGAGGGGGGACCCGCCGTCTGCCTTGCGACAATCCGCGCGCGACCGTACATCGCGGCGCATCATGACGCTCTATACCCGCTTTGCCGCGCATGTCGCCGCGGCCCTCGACACGCTGACCGCCGCCGGCACCCTGCCGGAGGGGATCGACCGCCGCAACGTGACGGTCGAGCCGCCGCGCGACGCGAGCCACGGCGATCTTGCCACCAACGCGGCCATGGTGCTCGCCAAGCCCGCCGGCACCAATCCGCGCATGTTGGCCGACGCGCTGGTCGCCGAGCTGGCGAAGCTGCCCGAGGTCGCGGGCGCGAGCGTCGCGGGGCCGGGCTTCATCAACATGACGTTGACCGATGCGGCATGGCGCGACGAACTCGCCGCCATCCCCGCCGCGGGCGACGATTACGGTCGCTCGACGATGGGGCAGGGGGTGCGCGTCAACGTCGAATACGTCTCCGCCAACCCGACCGGGCCGATGCACATGGGCCATTGCCGCGGCGCGGTGGTCGGCGACGCGCTCGCCAGCCTGCTCGAATTCGCCGGGCATGACGTGGTGCGCGAATATTACGTCAACGACGCGGGCGGCCAGGTCGACGTACTCGCGCGGTCCGCGCACCTGCGGTATCGCGAGGCGCTGGGTGAGGACGTCGGCGCGATCCCCGAAGGGCTCTACCCTGGCGACTATCTCGTCCCGGTCGGCAAGGCGCTGGCCGACGAATTCGGCGACCGCTACGTCGATGCGCCGGAGGACGAATGGCTGGCTTTGTTCCGCACGCGCACGGTCGCCGCGATGCTCGTCATGATCAAGGACGACCTCGCCCTCCTCGGCATCCACCACGACGTCTTCTCGTCGGAAGCCGAGCTGCAGGCCGCGGGCAAGCCCGAGGCGGCGGAAGCCTGGCTGCGCGAGCACGGCTTCGTCTACGATGGCTTCCTCGAGGCGCCCAAGGGCGAGACGCCCGAGGATTGGGAGCCGGTCGAACTGCCGCTGTTCCGCTCGACGGCGTTCGGCGACGACCAGGACCGGCCGATCAAGAAGTCGAACGGCAGCTGGACCTATTTCGGCGCCGACCTCGCCTATCATTTCCAGAAGAGCCAGTCCGCGGACCAGCTGATCGACATCTGGGGCGCGGACCATGCCGGCACCGTCAAGCGAATCGTCGCCGCGGTCGCCGCGCTGACTGGCGGCAAGACGCGCTTCGACGTCAAGCTCGTCCAGATGGTGCGGCTGCTACGCGGTGGCGAGCCGGTCAAGATGTCTAAGCGGGCCGGCAACTTCGTGACGCTTGCTGACGTGGTGCGCGAGGTCGGCAAGGACGTCGTGCGGTTCACGATGCTGACGCGCCGCGCGGATGCGCAGATGGACTTCGACTTCGCCAAGGTGGTCGAGGCGTCGAAGGACAATCCGGTCTTCTACGTGCAATATGCCCATGCGCGCATCGCCTCGCTGCATCGCCGCGCGGCGGAGGCGGGAATCGCGGGCGGCACGGCCGACCTGTCCCGCCTTGATACGGAGGAGCTGGCGCTGGTGAAGCTCGCGGCGCAGTTCCCGCGCGTCGTGGAGACCGCGGCGACAGCGCGTGAGCCGCACAGAATTGCATTTTATCTCTATGACTTGGCGGCGGCTTTTCATGCTTCGTGGAACGTCGGCAACGACCGCCCCGATCGCCGTTTCCTGATGCCCGAAGATCATGACGCGACGCGTGCGCGTCTGTTCTTGGCGGACGCCGTCGCGCAGATTATTCGTAACGGGCTCAATATCATGGGCGTGGTTGCGGTATCGGAGATGAAGTGATGGCCGACGAGAGGGACCTGCGGGAGGAAGACCGCCTGCCGTGGCTCGAAACCGTCGAGCCCGACGAGGAACGCAGCGCGCCGGTCGGCAAGATGATCGCGCTCGTCGTCGTCGGCCTGGCGATCCTCTCCGCGATCGTCTTTGGCATCTATAAGCTGCAGACGCGCCACACCGGCGGCAACGGCGAACTGATCGCGGCGCAGGAGGGCGACTACAAGGTGCGTCCCGACGACCCCGGCGGCCTGAAGGTGAAGGGCGAGGGCGATGCCGCCGTCGCGACCAGTGCGGGCAAGTCGGGCAGCGCATCGATCGACCTCAACGCCGTCCCCGAAAAGCCCGTCGAGGGCCATCGTGCCGGCGCGACCGCGGCCAAGGCGAAGGCCGACGGCGGTCGCAACGCGGTGGCGCAGGTACCGGCATCGGGCGGCCGCCTGGTTGCCGCGCCGCCCGTCACCGCGCAGCGCCCCGCCAATGCGGCCAACGGCGGCGGCGGCTCGCTCGTCCAGCTCGGCGCCTATCCGAGCGAGGCGACCGCCAACGCCGCCTGGGCCGGTTTCTCGAAGCGATTCGCGTATCTGGCGCCACTCGGCAAGGCGGTGCAGCCGGTCGCGATCGGCGGGCGGACGCTCTATCGCCTGCGCGTCAACGCGGGCAGCGCCAACCAGGCGGCGGATATCTGCGGCCGGTTGCGCGTCGCCGGCGAAAGCTGCTTCGTCGCCGGCTGATCCGGCACGCGGCGGGGTGTGACGAGGTGCGCGTCCCGCCGCGTCGGGCTGGCCTTTTGCGGCCCGCTGTCCTATATCGACGCTATCGCGACCAGTTCCTCCGTAGGCGGCCGCGACTGAGAGACCGAGTGTGCTCCCGCTTACGCAAGGAGTAAGGCACATGGGCCTCAACGATCTTCTCCACCGCCATCAGGTGTCGCTGATGATGGCCGATGCGGCGACGTGCCGCGAGGCGCGGCATAGCCATCGGGCGCTGGCGCGCGCCTATGCACACCGTATCGATGCCTGCGTCGCGCCGCTGCGGGGCGATGCCGCCCCGCTGGTGTCGCTCGCGTGAGCGACGCGCCGCAAATCGCCGCATCCCGTCCCACCCGTCGTTTCCGCCCTGCCAACGCCAATCGCCTGAGCGATGGGCAGAAGCGGCGCCAGGCGACGTTGATGGATGCGGCGTGGCGGGCGTTCGGCGATCGGGCGCGCACGATCGCCTTCCTTAACGAGCATGACGACGCACTCGGCGGTCGTCCGCTCGATCTCGCGATGGATGACGAGGCTGGGCTGGCGGCGGTCGTCGCACGCCTCGCCGCCTTTACGACCCCCGACACTTCCGCGGAAAGGCACGGCTGACCCATGTCCAGGGATACACATTTCTTTCGCGAGCAGGCCGAGCTTCAGCGGACCGCCGCGGCGCAGGCGACGCTCGACAACGTGCGCGAGCGGTGCGAGCGGGCCGCGACCTCGTGGGAGGCGATGGCCGCCCGTTCCGAACTGACCGAGCGCCGGCGCGGCGAGCGCGAAGCGCGAACCGCCGGGTGACGATCGCCACGACGGCGATCATCGCTGGTGCCGCGGCCGTTTCGACGGCCTCTTATTCCCTATGCCGTGCCGTGCCGCAGGGCCTGCGCCGCTATTATTGGTGGGCGCGACGATGATCGCGGCCCGTTACGAAACCCTCAGCCGCGCCGCCATCTTCCTCGCCGGGATCGATCCCGGCTCTTCCGCGTCGCAGCGCGCCGACTATGCGCGGTCGCGATTCGTGGGCAATTGCCTGAGCGAGATCGACCGATTCTACGCGTTGCTGATCGATGCCGTCGTCGACGCATCGCCGGCGCTGGCGCGGGAGCGCAACACGGCGCTGAAGCTCGGCCGCGTGTCGCCGGACGCGATCGGGTTGATCGCCGATCAGCGTCGCCTGCGCGCTATCGGGCGGACGCGCGCCTGCCTATCTTATTGCCGTGGCCGTGTGTGCCGGCCCGACGATCGCGGAACGGCGTGGATGAGCGCGGGCTGGACGGGGCGCGACGGCGTGCGCCTGCGCCGTTATGCGATGGGCGACCGGCTGCATCCCTCGACCCGCGATCTTGCGGACATCGCGGCTTTCTATCAGCGGCTGGGCGATGCGCTCGTCGTGCCCGGGGCCGCGCTCGCCAGGGCGGCCTGACGCGAGACGCGGGCCATGGCGCAGCGCGCGCGCCGGCGTTACACCGCGTCGACATGAAGCCCGTCATCTTCGGCCTGTCCGGCCCCGCGCTCACCGGCGACGAACGCGCCTTCTTCGCCGACGTCGAACCCGCTGGCTACATCCTCTTCAAGCGCAACGTGGAAACGCGCGACCAACTGCGCGCGCTGACCGATTCGCTACGCGATCTCGCCGGGCGCGACGATCTGGCGATCCTGATCGATCAGGAGGGCGGGCGCGTCGCGCGGATGGCGCCGCCGGAATGGCCCGCCTTTCCCGCCGGCCCCGCCTTCGCCGCGCTGTACGAGCGGGCGCCGATGTCCGCGATCCAGGCGATGCGCGCCAACGGCCAGGCGCTTGGCCTGATGCTCAGCGCGGTCGGTATCACCGTCGATTGCGCGCCGCTGCTCGACGTCGCGCAGCCCGACACGACGGCGGCGATCGCCAGCCGCGCCTATGGCAGCGACCCGATGCAGGTCGCCGCGCTCGGCCGGGCGATGCTGGAGGGGCTGGCGGCGGGCGGCGTCGTCGGCGTCGTCAAGCATATGCCCGGCCACGGCCGCGCGATCGTCGATTCGCATTACGATCTGCCGACCGTCACGGCGGATGCCGAATCGCTTGCGATCGACCTCGAACCGTTCCGCACGCTTGCGCAAGCGCCGATGGGGATGACGTCGCACATCGTCTTCCAGGCGTGGGATGCGGCACGGCCCGCGACGCTGTCGCCCGTCGTCATCGCACAGGTGATCCGCGGCATGATCGGCTTCGACGGCCTGCTGATGACCGACGATATCGACATGAAGGCGCTGTCGGGCAGTGCGGGGGACAAGGCCGCGGGTGCGATCGCGGCGGGATGCGACCTCGTCCTCGATTGCTGGGCGCGGATGGACGAGATGGTCGATATCGCGAACCGGTTGGGCGACATCGCGCCCGCCGCCCGCGCGCGGCTCGATCGCGCGATGGCGATGCGCACTCCGCCGCAGGGCGATTTCAACGCGCTGATCGCCCGCCGCGACGCCTTCCTCGCGCTCGCCTGATGGCCGAACCCGAGCAGCTGACGCTCGATCTCGACGGGTGGGAGGGGCCGCTCGACCTGTTGCTGTCGCTCGCGCGCGCGCAGAAGGTGGATCTGCGCGCCATCTCGATCCTCGCGCTCGTCGAGCAATATCTGCGCTTCGTCGATCGGGCGAAGGTGCTGCGCCTCGAGCTGGCCGCCGATTATCTCGTGATGGCGGCGTGGCTCGCCTACCTCAAGTCGGCACTGCTGCTGCCGCGCGATCCGGAGGTGGAGGTCGATCCCGAGGAACTGGCGCTCCGCCTGCAATTGCGCCTTGAGCGGTTGAACGCGATGCGCGAGGCGGGCGCGCGGTTGATGGCGCGCGACCGGCTGGGCCGCGACGTCTTCACGCGGGCAAGGCCGGAGGGGCTTCGCACCGTCCGCCATGCACGATGGCAGGCGGAGCTGTACGACGTCATCGCCGCCTACGGCCGGATCAGCGCGCGCAACCGTCCGGTGATGCACGTCGTCGCCGATCGGGAGGTAATGACGCTGGAGACGGCGCTGGCACGGATCGGCGCGCTGCTCGGTGTGCGGCTCGACTGGTCGACGCTGGAAAGCTTCCTGCCCGACGGCAGCGCGCGGCTGCGCAAGTCGGCGCTCGCCTCGTCCTTCCTCGCCGCGCTTGAACTGGCGAAGCAGGGCAGGGCCGAATTGCGCCAGAGCGCGCCCTTCGCGCCGCTCTACCTGCGGGCCGCATCATGAAGCCGCCCGATGACGTCGTCCGCGCGGTCGAGGCTTTGCTGTTCGCCTCGGCGGAGCCGTTGTCGCTCGATTCGATCCGCGCCCATGTCGGCGGCGGCGACGTGCGCGCGGCGCTCGCCCGGCTTGAAGCGGATTATGCCAGCCGCGGTATCGCGCTCGTCCGCCGCGGGGAGCGCTGGCATTTCCAGACCGCGCCCGACCTCGCGCACCTGCTGCGCCGCGATCGCGAAGAGCCGCGCCGCCTGTCGCGTGCGGGTGTCGAGACGCTGGCGATCATCGCCTATCACGAGCCGGTGACCCGCGCCGAGATCGAGGCGATCCGCGGCGTGCAGATATCGAAGGGCACGCTCGACGTGCTGATGGAGGCCGGCTGGGTGCGCCCCGCCGGGCGGCGCGAGGTGCCGGGACGGCCACTGACCTATGCGACGACGCCCGCTTTTCTCGCACATTTCGGCCTCGCCAGCCGCCGCGACCTGCCCGGCATCGACGATCTGCGCGCCGCCGGGCTGCTCGACCCGATCGACCTTGTGCGCGAAGGCGTACTGGCGGGGGCTTTGGCAGTGGAAAAGGACGACGACACCGACTAGATGGTAGGGAGTTTCAGGAGACATGCCATGGGCAGCTTCAGCCCGATCCATCTGCTCGTCCTTGCCGTCGTCGCCATCCTGCTGCTCGGCGGCGGCCGCTTCTCCAACCTGATGGGCGACGTCGCCAAGGGCGTGAAGAACTTCAAGAAGGGCATGGCGGAACAGGACGACGACGTCGTCGCCAAGCCCGCGCCGCGTATCGAGGCGCAGAAGTCCGCCGAACCCGCGTTCGACCGCGACGGCGAGCGCGTCCGCGAAGACCGCTGAGCCCGATCGTTCGATAGCGCCACGCGCCCATGTTCGATATCGCGCCGTCCGAATTTCTGCTGGTCGCCTTCGTCGCGCTGGTGGTGATCGGGCCGAAGGACCTGCCCAAGGCGATGCGGGTGGTCGGTTACTGGGTCGGCAAGGCGCGCGGCGTCGCGCGCCAGTTCCGCCAGGGCTTCGACAACATGGTCCGCGAGGCGGAGCTGGAGGAGATGGAGAAGCGCTGGGCCGCGGAGAATGCGCGGATCATGGCCGAACATCCCGCGACGCCCGCCGGCGAAACGGCACATGGCGATAATGCCGGGGCGGCACCTGCCGTCGTCGAGCATGACGCGCCCGCGCTCGTCGAACCGCCGGTGATCCACGATCGCCCCGCGCCGCCGTCCCCGCCCATCAGTGTCGACCATCCTGTCGTCGAACCCGCCGCACCGCACCATCCTGCGCCCCCGCGCGAAGGCGCACCGTCATGAGCGACGAGGCGCTGGCCGATGGCCATGACGAGATCGACGCCAGCCGCGCGCCGCTGCTCGATCATCTGGTCGAACTGCGCCGCCGCCTGCTCTATTGCATCGCCGCGGTCGCGGTCTGTTTCGGTGCGGCGATGTATTTCGCCAATCCGATCTTCGCCTTCCTGCTGAAACCGCTGCGCACGGCAGGGCAGACGGAGGTGATCTTCACCACCGTCTACGGCGGCTTCTTCACCGAGGTGAAGCTCGCCTTCTTCACCGCGATGATGCTGAGCTTTCCGGTCATCTCCAACCAGGCGTGGCGGTTCATCGCGCCGGGGCTGTACAAGAAGGAAAAGCGCGCGCTACTGCCGTTCCTGCTCGCGACGCCGGTGCTGTTCACCGCGGGTGCGGCGATGGCCTATTATGTCGCGGTGCCGATGGCGCTGCATTTCCTGCTCGGCTATTCGGGCATGGTCGGCGGCGTGAAGCGCCAGGCGCTGCCCGACATCGCCGAATATCTGTCGTTCATCATGCAATTCCTGTTCGGCTTCGGCATCGCCTTCCTGCTACCGGTGCTGCTGATGCTGCTCGAGCGGGCGGGGATCGTCACGCGCCAGCAGCTGAAGTCGGCGCGGCGTTATGCGATCGTCGGCGCCTTCGCGATCGCGGCGGTACTGACGCCGCCGGACGTCGGCTCGCAACTGCTGCTCGCGATACCCTTGTGCCTGCTCTACGAACTCGCGCTCGTCGGGATATGGTTCACCGAACGCAAGCGCGCGAAGATCGCCGCGGCGGAGGAAGCGCAGGCCGCCTGACAGCCGGTGGCGCCCCGTCGGCCATAGAAAAAGCCTCCCGCCCTCATGGGCGGGAGGCTTTTTGGTAAGCCGGTCTGGCGTCCGCGTTACTTGGACTTGTCGGCGGTCTTCGCGACGGTGTTGCCGGCAGAGCTCACGTCCTTGCCCATGCCTTCGACAGTGTTGCACGCGGTGACCATCAGCGCACCCGCGACGACGGCGAACCCAAGAAGCTTACGCATCGAATCTTCTCCTCGATGAAACGGAATTGGTGCGGTGCCAATGTTCGGAACGGCGGATCGTTCCGGTATCGCAATGCCTTTGGTACGGAAACGTTCACGAACAGGGTCGGCGTGTCCAGCGGACCCGGTCTCCGCGACGCGATCGCTTCCTGGAAACGTTAAAGGCCCGGAAGCAACACCGGGGGGGGGGGGAGGGTTGCTGCTTCCGGGCCTATGTCGTGGATCGCGAGAGCGGGGGGGCATAAGGTCGCGATCCGAGGTGCATAACGAGGCGCCTGGGCGCCGGTTCCATGAAAACTTCCGGTGCGGCGAATCTTTTTGGCCAACCTCAATCGCGGCCCGGTATCGTAAAGGCGATCTCGTAAGCGCCCGTCATCGGATCGTGATGCAGCGGTGCGCGCAGCTGGCGCGACAGGCCCTCGATCACGCGGCCGTAGCGCGTGGACAGCAGCTTGGTCAGCGTCTCGCTCTCGACGAAGGCGCGCGATACGACGCGCAGCGTGGCGCGCTTGTCCTCTTCGCCGGGCTTGATCGCGACGCGGATCTGCGCCGCGGGGTCGCACGTCATCGCCAGTTCGATCGTCTCCGTGACGAGGAAGGCGACCGCGACCGCGACGTCCTGGTTGACCAGGAACGGGTCGACGTCGAGCGCGATGACGAGGCTGCTCGCCCCCTCCGGTGCGGTCGCGCGGATGTTGGAGGCGAGCTCGCCGATCACCGAACGCAGGTTGAGCCCGCGATTTTCCTCCATCTCCGCGAAATGGTTGCGGTGGACGACGGCGAGCGCATCGACGCGGCGCTGGATCGAGGCATAGGCCGCGGTCGCATCCGCACTGGGCGCGCCGCGCGCGTGGAAGTTTATGAGGCTCGAGATGACCTGCAGGTTGTTCTTGACGCGGTGATGCACCTCGCGTGTCAGCTTGGTCTGGCGGACCACCGCGTCTGCCAGTCCCGCTTCGTGCAGGGCGACGGTGCGGCTGATCGCGCGGAACGTATCGCCAAGTTCGCGGATCTCCTGCGCGGGCAGCGGCCCGAGCTTGCCCGGATCGATGACCTCGCCGGGGGTATAGGCGGCGACGCTGGCGCGCAGCAGGCGCAGCGGCCGGATCAGCAGCCGGTCGACGACGAACCAGGACAGCCCCGCCGCCGCCGCCCACATCAGCAAAGGCAGCATCAGCGCGACGAGAAACGACGAGGTGATGGGCGCGCTGCGCATGCTGGTGCGCAGCATCAACCCGTCGAGCCCGATCGGCGTCTCCACCGTCTCGATACGGTCGAGCGGGCCAAGGCCCGGAATATCGGTCAGCGAGAGCGTGTTGGCGCCATCGACCAACGCCGTGCTGAGCGGCACCGCGCGGCTGCCCGATGCGGCAAGCCGCGACAGGAAGGCGGTGGGGAAGAGCACGCGGGCGATCGGCGATCCGCCCGGCGCCGCGACCGACAGGACGAGGCCGCGGTCGCCGAGCACCGCGATATCCATCGTCTTGTCGACGGAGGGTAAGGACGCATCGATCGCCTGTCCGCACAGCAGGCGGCCGCGCCGGTCGACGATGGAGAAGCGCGTGCCGATCGCGGCCTGCTGCGCGAAGACACCCTGCGCGCGCGCGCAACTCGGCGCGTCGGCGGGATCCTCGCGCAACGCCTCGACCGCGACCTGTAGCGCGGTGGTGTCGCCGATCAGCTCGATCGCGATGTTGCGCGCGCTTTCGGTCGCGGCGATTCGCAGCCGGGCGCGCACTTCCGCATCGGCGACGCGGCCGGTCTGCAACGTCGCGGCGATCGCGATCAATGCCAGCAACAGCAGTGCGATAGACAGCGTTATGAACAGCTTGGCGCCGGTCGGCAGGCGCGAGAGGGCGGATATGGGGGTCATCGCCGCGCGACGGGTCGCGTCGGCGGCATCGGTTACGGAGGCCATGCCCCCTTGGCTAGGCGAGCTTGTTCAGCAGGTCGAGCATTTCGTCCGGAACGCTCTCGTCGATCGTCTTCTGGTACGCCGAACGCAACGCCGCGCCCATGTCGCGGTCGCTGCCGTCGCCCTTTTCGGGCGCTTTTTTCGACGACGTCTTCCGGTCCTTGTCGCTGGCCAAATCCAACAAATCCCCCTGGTGGCCCGGCGATGTCCAGGCAATCGACGCAACGAAACATCCGCGACCCGTTGGCCGCGCTGACGGCGACTTTTGGGCGTTGGTCGGCGGATGAAACCAAATCGATGCTCGATGGTTCCATGGCGGCGCGAAAATTCCGCAGGTCCACGGGGGCGGCTGGGGTCTTCGACAAACACCGTTGCAAAGCCGCGGCCCCCCGCTCACCTATCGGGCCGCCAGTACATATTTCAGGGAGTGAAACCGACCCATGTCGCTTGGACAGCAACTCGCACCGCATCTTCCCTTCCTGCGGCGCTACGGCCGGGCCTTGACCGGCAGCCAGAACCAGGGCGACAAATATGTCCGTGCGACGTTGGAGGCGATCGTCGCGGCACCCGATCAGTTCCCGCGCGACGTCGATCCGCGGCTCGGCCTTTACCGCATGTTCCAGGGCATCTGGGCATCGGCCAACGCCGATGGGGCGGAGGAAACCTCGATCAGCGACATCGACGGCAGCGAGGCGGTCGCCCGCGCGCGTCTGGCGCGGATGACGCCGCTGTCGCGTCAGGCGCTGCTGCTCACCGCGATGGAGGGCTTCTCGCCCGAAGACGCGGCCTATCTGATCGAGGTGGAGACGAGCGAGGTCGAGAGCCTCGTCGCGGAGGCGCTGGCAGAGATCGAGAAGCAGACGCGTGCCCGCGTACTCATCATCGAGGACGAGCCGATCATCGCGATGGATATCGAGACGATCGTGCGCGACCTGGGTCACGAAGTGACCGGCGTCGCCGTCACGCGCGACGAGGCGGTGGCGCTGGCGATGGAGGATCGTCCCGGCCTCGTCCTCGCCGACATCCAGCTTGCCGACGACAGTTCGGGCATCGACGCGGTGAAGGACATCCTGGCGGAGTTCGAGGTGCCGGTGATCTTCATCACCGCTTTCCCGGAGCGGCTGCTCACCGGCGAGCGGCCGGAGCCGACCTTCCTGATCACCAAGCCGTTCCAGCGCTCGACGGTGAAGGCGGCGATCAGCCAGGCGCTGTTCTTCGACCAGAGTACGGTACCGGCTGCTGTCTGAACGATCGGCGAAGGTTACGGACCCAAAACGTCTTTCGGGGGTTGAGGCATCATGGCGGATCAGAACGAACCTGTGCATGTGACGACCACGGAAGCGCGGGCGGGTAGCACGCCGGGGGTCACGCGATATGTCCTCGGCATATCGCTGGTCCTGGTGATCGCGATCTTCGCCTTCCTCCTTCTTCGATAGGGTGTTCGTTTCCCTTGGCATTTGCATGTCGGGGTCCCTATCTCTGCTGCCGAAGGCGGCAATCAAGTCCCCGGCATTGAACGGAATTGCATGACCCAGCCTGCCCCGCGTGACGATTACGAGGACGATGAGGCGCCGGTGGCGATCGTCGAGCACGTTTCGCTGTCGGACCCGGAATTCAAGACGCAGCTGGCGCAGGTCATCCCGCATCTGCGCGCCTTCGGCCGCTCCTTGTCGGGCAGCCGCGATCTCGCCGACGATCTGGTGCAGGAAACGCTGCTGAAGGCGTGGGCGGCACGCAAGCGCTTCCAGGCGGGCACGAACATGCGTGCCTGGACGTTCATCATCCTGCGCAATCTCTACCTGTCGCAGATGCGCCGCGCTCGCTTCAAGGGTGAGTGGGACGACCTCGTCGCCGACCGTATCCTCGCCGCGCCCGCGAGCCAGGATCGCCACGTCGAACTCGGCGACATGCAGCGCGCGCTGATGCATCTGCCGCAGCCGCAGCGCGAGGCGCTGATCCTCGTCGGCGCAGGCGGTTTCGCTTACGAGGAAGCCGCCGAAATCTGTCAGGTTGCGGTGGGCACGATCAAAAGCCGTGTCGCGCGTGGCCGCGTCGCGCTGGAGAATATCCTGTCGGAAGGATCGCTGCCCTCGCGCCGCGATCACGAAACCGACACCAGCAAAACCGCGCTCGACACGATCATGGGCGAAGTGGACCAGCTCAGCCGCGGTCACTGATCCGAAGGCGGCGTGGAGGCGCGCACTGTTCCGCCATGCGGCGGTATTCCCATCCTGTCCGATCAAGGCCATCGCTTTCGAACGCGTCGGTAGAACGGCTATCGGTAACTCCGGCGGGTTTCTGCGAACACAGGAACCCATGACCACGCAAGACGATCTTTCTGAAACTGCGCTCAGGTCTATGCCGAGGTAGGCGAAGGTCCGATCGACAGACGGTCGTATTTCTATACCACCGCTAACGCGCAGCCGTCGTCTGTTCGAGCGTCCGACGGCTCAGTTCGGTAGCCGGTCGAGCTTCCCCAGCAGTATCAGCATATCGTCCGGCATTCCGGTGTCCCCGAACGCGCCGCGCAGCGAATGGCCCAGCGCATCGGTCGAGCGGGGGCTGCGCACGACATAGTCGTTCCCACGCGATTTTTTCGAATGATGCGCAGCCGGTGCCATGCCATCCTGAACGAGCGGTCGCACAATTCGTTGCCGTTTTGCGACGAGCCGTGGGGAAAGCGGGTAAGGCATGACGGAAACGCCGGACGGACGGGAAGAGGCGGCGCGCGGCGCGGCGGTCGCGCGCGTCCAGGCACATTCACCCTTCCTGTCGTCGATCCTCGCGCGGCATCCGGACTGGCGCGACCCCGTCGTCGCGGGAACGCTCGACTGGCGCGATGCGGCGGTCGTCGCGCCGGACGTCCCCGTCGCGCGGCGGCTGCGGCTGCAACGTCAGGCGCTCGCGCTGGCGGTGGCGGTCGACGATCTGGCGGGATGCGCGGACCTGACGCAGGTGACGCGCCGGCTCAGCGATTTCGCCGATCATGCGCTCGACACCGCGATCGACGCGGCGATCCGCGAGCGTGTGCCCGATGCCGATCCCTGTGGCTTCGTCGCTATCGCGCTTGGCAAGCTCGGCAGCCGCGAGCTCAATTATTCGTCCGACGTCGACCCAATCCTGCTGTTCGATCCCGCGATGATCCCGCATCGCGCGCGCGACGAGCCGGAGGAAGCGGCGGTGCGCATCGCCAGCCGCGTCGTCGACCTGCTCCAGACGCGCGACGGCGATGGTTATGTGCTGCGTGTCGACCTGCGTCTGCGTCCCGCGGCGGAGGTGACGCCGATCGCCATTCCGGTGATGGGGGCGATCAGCCATTACGAATCGCAGGCGCTGACGTGGGAGCGCGCCGCGTTCATCCGCGCGCGCGCCGCCGCGGGTGACAGGGCGCTCGGCGATCAGTTTCTCGACGCGATCCGCCCGTTCGTCTGGCGGCGGGGCCTCGATTTCGGGGCGGTGCGCGAGATCCGCGACCTGTCGCGCCGAATCCGCGACCATTATGCCAGCGGCCAGGCGTTCGGCGCGGGCTACGACCTGAAGCGCGGCCGCGGCGGCATCCGCGAGATCGAATTCTTCGCGCAGATCCACCAGTTGATCCATGGCGGCCGCGACCCGGCGCTGCGGGCGCCCGCGACGCGCGACGCGCTCGCCGCGCTCGCCGCGGCTGGGTGGATCGACGCGGCGGACGCGGCGATGCTGACGCACGCATATGTTCGGCTGCGCACCGTCGAGCATCGGCTGCAGATGGTGGACGACCGCCAGACGCATACGCTGCCCGCGGGCGAGGCGCTGGAGGGGGTCGCCGCGCTCGACGGTTTGCCCGATGCCGCGGCGCTGATGGACGGCCTCAACCCCGCGATCGTCGCGGTCGGCCGCCTCTACGATACGCTGGACGAGCGTGGTGCGGAGCGGCTGCCGCACGATGCCGATGCGCTCGCCGCGACGCTCGCTGTCGCCGGCTTCGCCGATGGCGCGGCGGCGGCGGCCGCGGTCGCGCGCTGGCGCAGCGGCCGCTATCCCGCGTTGCGCAGCCCGGCGGCGCGCGAGGCGCTGGAGGCGGTGCTGCCGGTGCTGATGCCGGCGCTGGCGGAGGCGCCCGATCCGGCGAGCGCGCTGCACCGGCTCGACCGCATGCTCGAACGGCTGCCCAGCGCGATCAACATCTTTCGCCTCCTCGAGGCGCGGCCCGGGCTCGCCGCGCTGCTCGCCGCGATCCTCAGCCATGCCGCGCCGCTCGCCGATACGCTGGCGATGCGGCCCGAGCTGATCGACGGGCTGATCGATGCGAGCGCGTTCGAGCCGCTCGGCGACGTCGCGGCGCTGGTCGCGCAGATGCGGCGGGGCGACGCCGCCGATTATCCATCGCTGCTCGACCAGGTGCGCCGCATCGTCGGCGAGCGGCGTTTCGCGCTGGGGTGCCAGATCGTCGCGGGCGCGGCCGATCCGCTCGTCGTCGCGGGCGGCTATGCGCGGCTCGCGGAGGCGGCGGTGGAAACGCTGGCGGAGGCGACCGTCGCGGATTTCGCGCGCACGCACGGCCGCGTGCCGGACAGCGAGCTCGTCATCCTCGGCTATGGCAGGCTCGGCGGCCAGGCGCTCACCCACGCCTCCGACCTCGATCTCGTCTATCTGTTCACCGGCGATTTCGCCGCGGAATCGGATGGGGCGAAGCCGCTCGGCGCGACGCTCTACTACAACCGCCTCGCGCAGCGGATCGGTGCGGCGCTGTCGGTACCGACCGCGGCGGGGCCGCTCTATCCGGTCGACACGCGGCTGCGCCCGTCGGGATCGCAGGGACCGCTCGTCGTCTCGCTCGACAGTTTCGCGCGCTACCAGCGGGAAGAGGCGTGGACGTGGGAGCATATGGCGCTGACTCGCGCCCGTCCGGTGTTCGGATCGCCCGCGGCGCGTGCCGCGGTGCAGGCGCAGATCGACGCGGTGCTCGCCGGCGCACGAGCGGCGCGCGCGATCGCTGGGGATGCCACGACGATGCGGGCCGAGATGGCGCGGCACAAGCCGCCCGCCGGGCCGCTCGATGCGAAGCTGCTGCCCGGCGGCCTCGTCGATCTGGAATTCACCGTGCACGTCGCGCAGCTTCGCCACCGCATCGGCTTCGATCCGCAACTGGCGGCGGCGATCGACGCGCTGGTCGGCGCGGGGCGGTTGCCCGCGTCGCTCCGCGATGCCTATGCGCTGCTCACGCGGTTGCTCGTCGTCGTGCGCCTCGTCGCGCCCGATGCCGCCGAGCCGCCGCCGGCGACTTGCGGCCTCATCGCCCGCGCGCTCGGCATGGCGGACTGGCCCGCGGTGGTTGCCGCGCTCGCCGCGACGCGGCAGGAGGTGGAGGCCGCATGGGCCGCAACGACGGAGGATGACGATGAATGAAGGCGCGACGATCCCGCCGGTGAGCGTGACCGCGATGGACGGCACGCCGGTCCGGCTGTCCCACTTGCCGCTGCCCGCGGTCGTTTATTTCTACCCCAAGGACGACACCGCCGGCTGCACGCGCGAGGCGCAGGATTTCTCGTCGCTTTCGGACAGCTTCGCCGCCGCCGGCGCCAGCGTGCTGGGGATAAGCAAGGATCCGCCCGCCGCGCACGCCAAATTCACCGCCAAGCACGACCTGTCCGTCACGCTCGCCTCCGACACGGACGGCAGCGTCTGCGACGCGTTCGGCGTGTGGGGCGAAAAGCAGATGTACGGGCGCAGCTATATGGGGATCGAGCGCGCGACCTTTTTGTTCGGGGCGGATGGCCGGCTGGTACGCGCGTGGCGCAAGGTCAAGGTGCCCGGCCACGCGCAGGCGGTGCTCGACGCTGTCCGCGCGCTGTAGGGGCCGCCGCCGCTAGCAACCGCACTCCTGCGTTCGGAGGAACGCCGCGCATCGCAAACCCGCTGAGGAACGCTCAGTTGCCCAGCACGATCGTGCCCTTCGCGCGGTCGGCGCCGCCGTCCAGCTCCAGCCGGAAAGGCTTGTTCTCCTCGGTCCGTCCCGACAGGCCGTCGCCGTCGGTCTTCAACGTGAAGCCCGCGTCGGTCAGCCGCCGCTGGAACCAGTCGCGCACCATCGGCGCGGCGGCGGGGCTGGTGAAGCGTACGCGCACGCCGTCACCGCTGCCGACGTCGACCGCATCGATCGTCGATCCGGGATAAAGGTGGACGCCGTTCAGCTGGAAATCGCCCGCATCCAGCTTCACCTTGGGCAGCTTGAACTGGCCGTTGAAGCCGGGCAGCGCGACCTTGACCTCGCCCGACTTGCCATCGATCGCGCCAAGCATATTGCCATCGCTGGCATTGCCATCCGCTACGTTGATCGTGATCGACGTGCCGTCGCCCGGCCGGTCGCAGCCCGTCAGCCACAGCGCCGCAACCAGCGGCAGCCCCGCGATGATCGCCCGCATCCCATTCTCCTCCCTGGCCATTCCGGCCGTTGTCGCGCCCGCGGCCGCCGATGGCAAGCCGCCGGCGGGGGTTCCGATCCGCGAAGCCGCGGGGTAGGGGAGCGCCCGTGACCGCGTCTTCCTCCCCCACCGCCGCACCCCCTCATCCCGCCGTCATGCCGGAACCATCGGGCGCGCCGATCGGCTTCGTCGAATTCGTCGCGCTGATCGCCGCGTTGATGTCGCTCGCCGCGCTCGGCATCGATTCGATGCTCCCTGCGCTGCCCGCGATGGGCGCGTCGCTGCATGTCGTCGGCGAGAACCCACGCCAGTTCATCATCACCGCCTTCGTCCTCGGCTTCGGCGTCGCGCAGCTCGTCCATGGCCCGCTCGCCGATCGGTTCGGGCGGCGCGCGGTGTTGCTCTGGTCGCTCGCCGGCTATGCGATCGCCAACGTGCTGTGCGCGATCTCGGCCAGTTTCGTGCTGCTACTGTGCGCGCGCGTCGTCGGCGGGGCGATGATCGCCGCGACTCGCGTCGCAACCGTCGCGCTGGTGCGCGACTGCTATCACGGCCGGCCGATGGCGCGGGTGATGTCGATCGCCTTCATGGTGTTCATGATCGTCCCCGTGCTCGCGCCGACCTTCGGTCAGACGGTGCTGCTGTTCGCGAACTGGCGCGGCATCTTCTGGACGATCGCGGTCATCACGATGGCGTTGTTCGCCTGGTTCTACCTGCGCATGCCCGAAACGCTCCGCCCGGATGCGGTGCAGTCGCTGTCGCCGTCCCGGATCGTCGCGGGCTGGCGACAGACCGTAGGCGACCGCTGGTCGCTCGGTTACACGCTCGCCTCGACCGCGCTCATGGGGGCGCTGTACGGCTATCTGAACTCGATCCAGCAGATCATGTTCGACACGTTTCACCGGCCGCACCTGCTCGCCGTGATGTTCGCGGCGACGTCGATGCTGATGGCGGTCGCCAACCTGACCAACGCGCGTCTCGTGCTGAAGCTCGGCACGCGCCTTATCAGCCACAGCGCGCTGACGATGCTGATCGTGCTCAGCGCAATTCATCTCGCGCTCGCGTGGAGCGGACACGATTCGCTGGTCAGCTTCGTCCTGCTCCAGGCGTTCACCATGGGCTGCTTCGGCCTTGCGACGTCGAACTTCTCGGCGATGGCGATGGAGAATATGGGGCGGATCGCCGGCACCGCGTCGAGCGTGCAGGGCTTTACCTCGGTCACCATCGGCGCGCTGCTCGGCGTCGTGATCGGCCAGGCGTTCGACGGCACCACCGCGCCGCTCGCCGCCGGCTTCCTGCTCGCCGGGCTCGTTGCGGTCGGGTGCGTCGCGGTGACGGAAAAGGGGCGGCTCTACCGCCCGTTGTGATCGATCGCGAAGGAACCGCCGGGTGCGTCCCGCCGTTCGCCTTTCCATCAACCATTCAGGAGGGTGCGATGGGCGGACATCAGGTACCGGGCATGGGCACGGGCGACGACGGCTATGACGAAGAGGGTTATGACGAAAGCCAGCGTGCCGAAATCCTCGAGGCGACGCGCGACGGTCCGACCGATGGCGTCGTGCTGACCGATCTCAACCCCGATCTGGGCGACGGCGACAGCGAGGACGAGGCGCTCGACGACATCGACATGGACGCCGAGGAAGTTGGCGAAACCGACGGCGATGCAGAGCGTGACGAGTCCGATGACGACGAAGACGATGCGCAAGAGGATTTCGACGACGACAAAGTCGATGACGAAACGCTCAGCGACCGTGACGATGACGCATTGCGGCCCTGATCCTTTTTTCGAGTGATCCCGAAATACCACACCAACCTACCGGCTGGTGTGGTATTTTGTTCATGCTAGCGAAAGAAAGCGTTGCCAATCTGCAACAGGTTTCCGCTTAGTCCCGCTTTCGACGCGTGCACTGCAACAAAGCTTTCACACGGTGGTTTGGATGGGCCTGGGCAGGCCGGCGATGGGATCGCCAAAGGCCGCCCGAGTTGAGGCAACACAAGGTATTTTCTTTATGCGTAAGCTTGCCCTCGTGGCCGCCGTTGCGGCCGCGTCCTTCGCCGTCCCCGCGTTCGCGCAGGACATGTCGACGCAGACCACCGATACCGCCGCTCCGGCGCCCAGCGAAGGGCCGCGCGCACCCGATGGCACGCGTGCCTTCGGTATCGAGCCGTATTTCGGCGTGATGGGCGGCTGGGAGCAGTTCTCGCGTCAGGGCGCCGGCATCCCCGCGCAGCCGCGCGGCTACAAGCTCGACGGCGCGCTGGTCGAGGGCGTCGTCGGCGTCAACGTGCCGCTGGGTCCGGTGTTCGTGGGTGCCGAGGGCAGCGTCGCAAAGGGCGTGTCGGGCAACATCGACTGGCAGTATGGCGCCTACGGCCGCGCGGGCTTCCGCGCTGGTGACAGCGGCCTGTTCTACGGCAAGGTCGGTTACCGCTGGAACAACTTCGACCATTTCGCGCCGGGCGTCGTCGGTGACACCAAGTATGATTACCACGGCCTCGTCTATGGCGTCGGCGCGGAAATCGGCCCGAAGGACATCGGTCTCGGCGGCATCACCGGCAATTCGGGCGTCCGCTTCCGTCTCGAAGCGACGACCTTCGACAATGCGCACAGCTTCCGCCCGATGGCGGGTTTGATCGCGCACTTCTGATCCCGTCCTCGGGAACAGGCAGGGGCGGGTCCGGCATCAGCCGGGCCCGCCCTTGGCGTATCCGGGCCCCCTTCGCGCGGGGTGCGCGCGTCCCCATATTGCCGGTGATGGCAGGACGCGTGAAGCGCAGGATCGGGTTGGCGGAGGCGGCCGCGCTCGCGGCGCGTCGGGCGGATCCGATATCCTGTGCCATCTGTGGCCGCATGCTGGGCGCCAGGGTCGAATGGCATCATCTCGTGCCCAAATCGGAAGGCGGGCGGGAGACGGCGGCGGTTCATCCGATCTGCCACCGCACCGTCCATGCGCTGATCCCCAATGCCGACCTTGCCCGCAGCTATGCCGATCCCGCGGCGCTGCGCACGCATCCGGGCATCGCCCGCTTCGTCCGCTGGGTCGCGGACAAGCCGCCCCACTTCCACGCGCCGACGCGTCGCGGGCGCTGAACGGTAAGCGGACGCTGTCCTGCAAGCGCGGATTATGCTACGAAACGGAGACCGATACGCGACGCGCTCCTTCGACCGTCAAGATCATTCTGGCCGGCCGATCTGCGCAACAAGATTGCGCGTTCAGGTGTCAATTTTGTCAAGACTCGCGGGCGTTCCGGTGGCGTCGTCGTCCTTCGCGGCCGCTTTCTTGCGATAATGATTCGCGAGCAGCGTCGCGCCCAGGATGAAGCCGCCGGGCGCGAGCAGCACCACGGCGGCAAGGCCGACCTTGTTCCAACGCTTGTCCATGGCGCCCGGGTGTAGCGTCGACAGGTGAATGTCACCTTGCGATCGATGCCGTGTCATGGCGCAAGGCGATGCCCCCCGTCCGGGCAGGCATCGGATCAGCGGTAGTTGAAGCTGATGCTGATCCGTTCGCCTTTCGCGCCGTTGGGCACCACCTCATGCCGCAGCCAGCTTTCCCACAGGAACACGCTGCCGGGCTCGGGCACCGCATAGACGAAGGTCCTGAGGTCCTCCGGCGCATCGTCAGCGCGCGTCGGCGCGGCCATCATCATTGGCAGGCGCGGGTCCTCCAGCTTCAGTGCGCCGGCGCCCGGCGGTACCGCGACGTAGAGCGTCCCCGACACGACGCTGTGGGGGTGGATATGCCCCGAATGGCTGCCGCCCGGCTTCAACACGTTGATCCACAGACTGTCGAGCTTGAGCTTGCGGCCAAGGTCGAAGGCGCAATGCTGCGCAAAGGTCGCGACATGCCTGTTGAGCAGCCGGACGAGATCGGCGAACCGCGGGTCGCGCGCCGGCAGGTCGTTGAGCGAGGCGTAGGAGGTATAGCCGCGATAGCCGTGCGCCTTGCACCAGCCGATCCCCGCGCGATCCTCGCGCGCCAGGTCGCGCGCCGCATCCTCCAGTTCGGCGAGCAGCGCGGCATCGCCGAGCGGCGCGTCGTAGAAGCGCGTCGCGAACAGCGATCGTACCGTCATTGCCCCATCCTCAGCGCGACATCGTTCATGAAGCGGACGTCGTCGCCCGCCGCCAGCCACGGCGCTTCCGCGCCGACCGCGCCCAGCATGTCGGCAAGCGCGTCCATCTCTGCCTTGGCATAATTGCCCAGCACGTAACCGGTGACGCGATCCTTATGCCCCGGATGACCGATGCCGAGCCGCACGCGGCGGAACTCGGGCCCCAGATGCTGGTCGGTCGAGCGCAGACCGTTGTGTCCCGCGGTGCCGCCGCCGCGCTTCACCTTGACCCTGAACGGCGCAAGGTCGAGCTCGTCGTGGAACACGGTCAGCGCATCGGGGCCGAGCTTATAGAAGCGCAGCGCCTCGCCGATCGCACGGCCGCTTTCGTTCATGAACGTCGCGGGTTTGAGCAGCACGACCTTCTCCGTCCCGATCCGCCCTTCCTGCGTCCATCCCTGGAACTGCTTCTTTACCGGTGCGAAGCCGTGCATCTCGGCGATCGTGTCGAGCGCCATAAAGCCGACATTGTGCCGGTGCAGCGCATATTGCGGCCCCGGATTGCCGAGCCCGGCCCAGATTTGCATGCGAAAGGCTCCAGATACGCGAAGGGCAGGGGAGCGTCGCCGCTACCCTGCCCCGGTGCATAGTCGAAAACGGTGGGGCGATCAGCCCTCGGCCGAATCCTTGTCCGCGTCGTCGCCCTCGGCGGCTTCGGCTTCGGCAGCTTCAGCGGCCTCGGCGGACTGCGCCTCGGCGACTTCGGCCTCGAGCGCCTCGTCCTCGGCGGTCGGGACGGTCGGCGGCACGATCGTCGCGATCGCGAAGTCGCGATCGTCGATCGCGGGCTCGACGCCCTTGGGCAGCGTCACGTCGCTGATGTGGATCGAATCGCCGATCTCGCGACCCTTGAGGGACACGGTGATCTCGGTCGGAATGTTCGCCGCATCGACGACCAGCTCGACCTCGTGGCGGGTGATGTTGAGCACGCCGCCCTGCTTCAGGCCGCGGCACTCATCCTCATCCGCGAACACCACCGGCACCGCGACCGTGACGGTCGCGTGCTTGCTAATGCGCAGGAAGTCGGCGTGTGTCGGACGGTCGGTGACCGGATGGAACGCGACGTCCTTCGGCAGCGTACGCTCGCCGTTGATCATGATGACGGAATTGAAGAAGTGGCCGGTCATCAGCGCCTTGGTCAGCGCCTTTTCCTCGAGGTGGATCGAGGTCGGTTCCTTGTTCAGGCCGTAGATCACGGCGGGGACGCGGCCGTCACGACGCAGCGCCCGGGAGGCTCCCTTGCCAACCCGGTCGCGCGTCTCGGCTGCGAGCGTAATGGTCTCGCTCATGCAGAAATTCTCCGAAACGTGCTAAAAGTTCAGTTCTTCCGGCGCCACGCCTCCAGGGATGACCATGGCACGGAAGCCGGCGCGCATAGCGGGAAGCGACGCAAAAGGCAAACGTCGCCTTCGTGGAAGGCGCGGGGCAAGTTGAAGACCCGTTCAGGTTGCTTGACCGGGCCACCGTGGCCCCGCTAATCGCGGCTGCGACCACAGGAGAGACAAGGGCGATGAACAAGCTCTATCCGGATGCGACGGCTGCGCTCGACGGGCTGCTCCACGACGGCATGACGATCTGCGCGGGCGGATTCGGTTTGTGCGGTATTCCAGAGCGTCTGATCGACGCGATCCAGACCGCGGGCGTCAAGGATCTGACCATCGCCAGCAACAATGCCGGCATCGATGGCGAAGGGCTCGGCAAGCTGCTGCGCAGCCGCCAGGTCAAGAAGATGATCTCCAGCTATGTCGGAGAGAACAAAGAGTTCGAGCGGCAATATCTGTCGGGCGAGCTCGAGGTCGAATTCTGCCCGCAGGGCACGCTTGCCGAGCGATGCCGCGCGGGCGGCGCGGGCATCCCCGGCTTCTACACCAAGACCGGCGTCGGCACCCTGGTCGCGGAGGGCAAGGAGGTGAAGACCTTCGACGGCGAAGACTATATCTTAGAACGCGGCATCCGCGCCGACCTCAGCATCATCAAGGGCTGGAAGGCAGACGAGAGCGGCAATCTGATCTTCCGCAAAACCGCGCGCAACTTCAACCAGCCGATGGCGACCGCGGGCCGAATCTGCGTCGCCGAGGTCGAGGAAATCGTTCCCGTCGGCAGCCTCGATCCCGACCATATCCATCTGCCGGGCATCTATGTGAAACGGATGATTTTGGGTGCGCCGTACGAGAAGAAAATCGAATTCCGCACGGTGCGCGAGCGCGTCGCGGCATGAAACGCGCGCTTATTCTCGCATTGGTCGCGACGACGTTGCTTGCCGGTTGCGGACGGGGGCAGCGCGTCGCGCGGCTCCCCGCGCCGGGACAGCTCTATACCGCCGACGGCCAACTGGTCCAGGTGACGAAGTTGAAGGCGCTGCCCGCACCCGACGGCAGCATCCCGGCGCCGGCAAACGCACGCGCGGGCAATACCGCGTCGCCGCCGCCGCAATTCCAGTATCTCTACGGCTCGGGCGAGGCGGATGCGCTGAGCCGCCAGGCGTTTCGCGCGCTCGTCAATTACGCCACCTATCGCCGGGCGAGCGGCGACAGCGTCGTGCTGAAGCCGGGAGCGACGCTCGATGCGCCGCAATGGGTGCCGTGCGAGGGCAAGCCCCGCGCCGCGATATTCGATGCGGACGAGACGATCCTGCTCAACCTCGGCGTCGAGGCGCTGGCCGCGCGTAATCCGGGCGCGCCCTTCGATGCGGCGCAATGGGCGCGCTGGGAGCGGACGGGCGCGAAGGGCGTCGCGCCGGTGCCGGGCGCGGTCGAGGCCTTCGCCGCGCTGCGGGCGGCGGGCGTCGCGGTGATCGTCAACACGAATCGCAGCAGCGCGACCGCGGCCGGCACCGTTGCGACGCTGAAGGCGGCGGGGCTGGGCGATTTCACGCCGGACACCGACCTGTTCCTGTCCGATGGGCCGAGCGCCAAGGATCCGCGCCGCGCGACGATCGCCGCGCGTTACTGCGTCGTTGCGATGGCGGGCGATCAGCTTGGCGATTTCAGCGATCTGTTCGCGCGTTTTCCCACATCCGCCGCGCGTCGCCGCGCCGTCGACGCCGCGCCGATCGCGCAACTGTGGGGCAATGGCTGGTTCGTCCTGCCCAACCCCGTCTACGGCGCGGGGCTGAAGGGCTCGTATGACGATGTCTTTCCCGCCGACAGGCGATGGGTCGATGGAGGCGCCGGATGAGCGGGACGCACAAGGGTGAGATCGCGCTGGAGAATGGCGCACCGCTGACCGACGCATCGGCTGAGGTCGCGCGCATCTGGGTCACGGACGGCGCGGGCAGCTCGGTCTGGATCGATGCCAGCGTGCTTCAGGACCCGATGGTCTTCGGCTATCTGATGGCCGACACGATCCGGCACGCCGCGCGCGCCTATGCCGGTACCTGGACCCTCGACGAGGGCGAGGCGCTGCAACGGATCGTCGACGGCCTGACGCAGGAGCTGCGCGAGCAGCGGGTCACGATCACCACCATACAAGAAGGTAGCCTGAACTGATGGCGTGGGACCGGAACCAGATGGCGGCGCGCGCGGCAAAGGAGCTGCGCGACGGTTATTACGTCAACCTCGGCATCGGCATCCCGACGCTGGTCGCCAACAACATCCCGGCGGGGATGACCGTGACGCTGCAGAGCGAGAACGGCATGCTCGGCATCGGGCCTTTCCCGTATGAGGACGAAGTCGACGCCGATCTGATCAACGCGGGCAAGCAAACGATCAGCGAACTGCCGCAATCCGCCTATTTCGGCAGCGAGCAGAGCTTCGCGATGATCCGCGGCGGACACATCGACCTGACCGTGCTCGGCGCGATGGAGGTCAGCGAGGGCGGCGACATCGCCAACTGGATGATCCCGGGCAAGATGATAAAAGGCATGGGCGGCGCGATGGACCTCGTCGCCGGCGTCAAGAAGATCATCGTGGTGATGGACCACAATGCCAAGGACGGCAGCCCGAAATTCATTCCGGCGTGCACCCTGCCGCTGACCGGCAAGAATGTCGTCGATATGATCGTCACCGACCTTGCCGTGTTCCAACGCCCCGACCATGACGCGCCGTTCAGGCTGGTCGAGCTGGCCCCCGGCGTCACCGCGGACGAGGTGGCCGCGAAGACGACCGCGGCGTACGTCGCGTGAGCTACACGCTCGTCACCGCGAACCGCAATTATTCGAGCTGGTCGCTGCGCCCGTGGCTGCTGATGCGGGCGCTCGCCATTCCGTTCGAGGAGCGGATCGCGCCGTTCACGCAGGCCGAGAACTGGGCGGCGTTTCGTGCTTTCTCCCCGACCGGGCAAGTGCCCGTGCTGATCGACGGCGCCCGCACGATCTGGGATTCGCTCGGCATCGCGCTCTATCTGGCGGAGCGTCACGACGGTGTCTGGCCCGCGGATGCGGATGCGCGCGCCTGGGCGCAATGCGCGGTGGCGGAGATGCACGGCGGGTTCTCTGCGCTCCGATCGGAGCGGACGATGAACGTCGGTGTCCGCGCGACCCCCGCGCCCGGTTCGCCTGCGCTGGCGCGCGACGTCGCGCGCATCACCGAATTGTGGCGCGAAGGGCTGGAGCGTTTCGGCGGGCCGTGGCTGGCGGGGGCGGCCTTCACCGCGGTCGACGCCTTTTACGCGCCCGTCGCCTTCCGTGTCCGAACCTATGGCATCGACGTCGGCGCAGCGGGGCAGCGATGGGTGGATACCGTGCTGGCGCACCCTGCGATGCTTGCATGGGAAGAGGCTGCGCTCTCGGAAACCTGGCGAGAGGAGGGGCACGAGGCCGATCTGCGCGCGTGCGGGACCGTCACGGCGGACCATCGCGCCGGGCAATAATCTGTCGCCGCGGCTTTCGTTCGCGCATCATATGGGTTAACGCGCCGCCATCATGGCTTCCCGACCGCAAACGCTGTACGAAAAAATCTGGGCCGCTCACGTCGTGGAGCGGCGCGACGATGGCACCTGCCTGCTCTATATCGACCGTCACCTCGTCCATGAGGTGACGAGCCCGCAGGCGTTCGAGGGCCTGCGCGCGGCCGGGCGGCGCGTACGGCGGCCCGAGCTGACGCTGGCGGTACCCGATCACAATCTGCCGACGACGCCGCGCGTCGATGCTGCGGGCCGGCCGATCCCGATCGCCGACCCGGAAAGCGCGCAGCAGCTCGACGCGCTGCGCCGCAATACCGCCGAGTTCGGGATCGATTACATCGATGCGACCGCGGCGGAGCAGGGGATCGTCCACGTCGTCGGCCCCGAACTGGGCTTCACCTTGCCCGGCACGACGCTGGTCTGCGGTGACAGCCATACGTCGACGCACGGCGCGCTGGGCGCGCTGGCGTTCGGGATCGGCACGAGCGAGGTCGAGCACGTGCTCGCCACGCAGACGCTGCTGCTCAGCCCGTCGAAGACGATGGAGGTGCGCGTCGACGGCACATTGGGCTTCGGCGTCAGTCCGAAGGACGTGATCCTCGCGATCATGGGGCGCGTCGGTGCGGCGGGTGGTACGGGCCACGTCTTCGAATATACCGGCGACGTCGTGCGCGCGATGTCGGTGGAAGGGCGGATGACGCTCGCCAACATGTCGATCGAGGGCGGCGCGCGCGCCGGCCTGGTCGCACCCGACGATACGACCTTCGCCTATCTCAAGGGACGGCCGATGGCGCCCAAGGGCGAGGATTGGGAGCGCGCCGTCGCCTGGTGGCGCAGCCTGGCGACCGATACGGCGGCGACCTACGACAAGAGCGTGCGGCTCGATGCCGCCGACATCGCCCCCGCACTGACCTGGGGCACCAGCCCGGAAGACGTCGTGCCGATCACCGGCATCGTCCCCGAACCCGACAGCTTCGCCGATCCCGCCAAGCGCGCCGCGGCGCGCGCGAGCCTCGATTACATGGGCCTCGCGCCGGGGACGGCGATGCAGGACGTTCCGATCCAGCACGTCTTCATCGGCAGCTGCACCAACAGCCGGATCGAGGATCTGCGCGCCGCCGCCGCGGTGGCGAACGGCCGCCGGGTCGCGGACGGCGTGCACGCGATGGTCGTCCCCGGATCGGGCCTGGTGAAGCGCCAGGCGGAGGCGGAGGGGCTCGATCGCATCTTCACCGCCGCGGGCTTCGACTGGCGCGAGCCGGGGTGTTCGATGTGTCTGGCGATGAACCCCGACAAGGTGCCCGCGGGCGAACGCTGCGCCTCGACGTCCAACCGGAATTTCGTTGGACGTCAGGGACCTGGCGCGCGTACGCATCTGTTGTCGCCGGCGATGGCCGCGGCGGCGGCGGTGACCGGCAAGCTGGCTGACGTTCGCGATCTGATGGGAGGCAAAGTGTGAAGAAAGTGCTCGTGATGCTCGTTCTCGGCGCGGTGTTCAGTGGCGCAGCCGCCTATTACGCCGGCGCGCGCACCCCCGTCCCCGTCAAGACGCAACGCTGATCGGACCATCCTTGCAACCCGTCACGATCGTCAGCGGCACCGCCTATCCCTGGGGTGCCAAGAATATCGACACCGACGTCATCATCCCGGCGCACTGGTTGAAGACGATCACGCGGGCGGGGCTCGGCCGCGGCGCGTTCGAAACGGTGCGGGCGAAGCCCGGCAACGTCTTCGACGATCCGCGCTATGCCGGCGCGCCGATCCTGATCGCGGGCGACAATTTCGGCTGCGGCTCCAGCCGTGAACACGCCGCCTGGGCGCTGGCCGACATGGGCGTGCGCGCGGTGATCGCGCCGAGTTTTTCCGACATCTTTTCGGGCAATGCCTTCAAGAACGGCATCGTGCCCGTCGTGCTGCCGCAGGCGGCGGTCGACCGGCTGCTGGAGGTTGCACGAGACCAGCCGATCGTCGTCGACCTGGAAACGATGACGGTGACCACCCCGTTCCAGGACCGCTTCGCCTTTCACCTCGACCCCTTCCGTCGCCGTTGCCTGATGGAGGGGCTGGACGAGATCGGCATGACGCTGGCAGAAGATACCGCGATTTCGAAATTCGAAGGGGCGGTGCGCGAACATCGCCCCTGGATCGAGAACAGGAGCGGATATGCGAGCATTGCTGTCGAGGGCGCCGGGCGGACCTGAAACTCTGGAAATTGCCGAACTGCCCGATCCCGCGCCGGGCCGGGGGCAGGTGGTCGTCGCGGTGAAGGCCTGCGCGATCAATTATCCCGACGTCCTGATCATCGAGGACAAATACCAGTTCCGGCCCGAACGCCCCTTCGCCCCCGGCGGCGAGATCGCGGGTACGATCGCGCAAGTCGGGGAGGGCGTCGAAGGCTGGCAGGTCGGCGATCGGGTGATGGGCGTGATCGGTCATGGCGGCCTCGCCACGAAGATCGCGGTCGACGCGCAGCGCCTGTACCGCCTGCCGGATGCGCGCAGCTTCGCGGAGGGCGCGGCGCTGATCCTGACCTATGCGACGACGATCCACGCGTTGCTCGATCGTGGCCGGCTGGCCGCGGGGCAGTCGCTGCTCGTGCTCGGCGCCGCGGGCGGCGTCGGCCTGGCGGCGATCGAACTGGGCAAGGCCTATGGCGCGCGCGTCGTCGCCGCGGTTTCTTCGGACGAGAAGGCGGCGGCGGCCAGCGCCGCGGGTGCGGACGAGACCATCGTCTACGGCCGGGCACCGTTCGACAAGGAACAGTCGAAGGCGCTGGCGGAACGGTTCAAGGTGGCGGGCGGTCGCGGCGGGTTCGACGTCATCTACGACCCTGTCGGGGGCGATTATGCGGAGCCTGCGCTGCGGTCGATCGCCTGGGAGGGGCGGTATCTAGTCGTCGGGTTCCCGGCGGGCATCCCCAAGCTGCCGCTAAATCTGACTTTGCTGAAGAGCTGCGACGTATGCGGCGTGTTCTGGGGCGCGTTCGCGGCGCGCGATCCGCAGGCGAACCAGGCGCATGTCGAAACCTTGTTCCGATTGTGGGAAGAGGGGAAGATCGCGCCCAGGGTGACGCAACGATTCCGGTTCGAGGAGGGCGGCGAAGCGATCGCCACGATGGCGGCACGCGCCGCCATCGGAAAACTGGTCGTCGAACTCGACCAGTAAGGACGGGTCAGGCGACGGCGAAGACCAGGGCGGCGATGATGGCCCACAAGATCAACGATATGGCCGCACCGATGATTATGCCGGCCAGCGGCGGTGCATGATGGATTACCGACGGCCCTTGGCCGTGCGGCAGGGCAGTGTTTTTCATGGCGTCTCTCCTTGGCGTGAGTTTGGCACGCTCTGCCTTAACATTGCGTAAGCATGCTATTTGTTCCGCCCTCGTTCTTGAAGTTTTCTTGCTGTCGCGGCCCCGGGTGGGCGACGCGTTGCACGCACTGCTGCGCGCTCCTATGTGAGCCCCACACGCCAAGGGGGTTGCACCATGACCATGTTCGACGATCGGGAACGCGCCGCGGAAGCGAGCTTCGCCCGCGACGAGGAAATGGCGTTCCGCATCACCGCCCGGCGTAACCGGTTGCTCGGCCAGTGGGCGGCGGCGCAGATGGAACTGACCCCTGCGGAAACCGATGCTTATGCCAAGGCGGTGGTGCAGGCGGACTTCGAGGAAGCGGGCGATGAGGACGTCGTGCGCAAGCTGCTCGGTGACCTGACCGCGGCGGGCGTCGATACCGACGAGGCGGCGGTGCGCCGCGCGCTCGCGGACAGGACGGTCGAGGCGCGTCGCCAGTTGATGCAGCCGGAATAAGGAACCAGACGATGCCGATGGCGGCCGACGACATTGCCGCGCTGATCAAGGCGGCGATCCCCGACGCGGAGGTCGAGATCACCGACCTTGCCGGCGATGGCGATCATTATGCGGCGCGGGTGGTGTCGGCGAGTTTCGCCGGCCTGCCGCTGCGCCGGCAACATCAGGCGGTCTATGCGGCGCTCGGGCATCGCATGGGCGGCGAACTCCACGCGCTGCAGCTGAAGACTGCGGCGGCTTGAGGACGAACAAATGACCGACGATACGAATGCCCGCATCGACGCGGTGGTGAAGGCCAATCCCGTGGTGCTGTTCATGAAGGGCACGCCGCTGTTTCCGCAATGCGGCTTTTCCAGCCGCGCGGTGGCGATCCTCGATCATCTCGGCGCGACGTACGAGAGCGTCGACGTGCTGCAGGATCAGGCGATCCGCCAGGGGATCAAGAGCTATTCCGACTGGCCGACGATCCCCCAACTCTATGTTAACGGCGAGTTCGTGGGCGGTTCAGACATCATGATGGAAATGTACGAGAGCGGCGAGCTTGCGGAACTGATGAAGAGGTGACGCGTCTCCCGCCCGACGGGAGATCGTACCGATGTTGTTCCAGCATGAAGAGTTGCGCCGCGCACCCGGTGCGCGGCCGCTGCTGGTCTGTGACCTGACGCAGAGCTATTCGCCCAAGGGTGGTGGCGGGATCAGTACCTATCTGCGTGAAAAGCGCGACTATGTGCTGACGCGCACGCCGCACCATCTGCTGCAGATCGTACCCGGCCCGCAAGATCGCGTGACGGTCAACGGCCGCCACATCTTTGCCGAGGTCGCCGCCGACCCGGTGCGTGGCAGCCCCAATTACCGCTTCATCCTGCGCACCCGGGCGGTGCATGCGCTGCTGGCGGAATATCGCCCCGACCTGATCGAATCGCTTTGCCCGTGGGTGCTGCCGTGGACGGCGATCCAGCATCGTCGCGCCTTTCCCGAAACCGCGCTCGTCGCGGGTTATCGCACCGATTTTCCCAACGCGCATGTCGATCGCGTCGCGCGCGACCTGTTCGGTCCCGCCGGCAGGCTCTTCTACTGGCTCAGCCTCGGCTATACCGAGATGACCTATCGCGAGTTCGACGAGGTCTACACGCTGGGCGAGGAGGCGCGCGCTACGTTGCGCCGCCGCGGCATCACGCGCACCGACGTGCTGCCGCTCGGCGTCGACACCGTATCGTTCAGCCCGGCGGCGCGCGATCCCGATTATCGTCGCCAGCTCGGCCTGCCCGGTGACGGGCCGCTGCTCGTCTATGCGGGCCGGATCGACAACGAGAAGCGCGCCGACCGCCTGGTCGCGATGATGCGGCGCCTGCCGCGCGACTTCGGCGCAGCGCTGGTGATGATCGGCGACGGCAAGCTGCGCGCGCAGCTGATGCAGCAGGCGGCCGACCTGCCGGTCGCCTTTACTGGCTTCGAGACGGATCGCGCCGCGCTCGCGCGTGCGCTCGCCTCGTCCGACATCTATGTGTCCGCGATGGCGGACGAGACGTTCGGCATATCGGTGATCGAGGCGCAGGCGGCGGGGCTGCCGGTCGTCGGCGTCGCCAGCGGCGCGATGCCCGCGCGCGTGCCGGCGGGGCTGGGGCTGCTGGGGCCCGTCGACGATATCGCGGCGATGGCGACGAACGTCCAGGCGGTGTGGCACGCGAATTGCGCCGCGATGGCCCGCGCCGCGCGCGCGCATGTCGAACGGCATTTCAGCTGGGACCAGACGTTCGCGCGACTATTCAACACGATCTACCCAAAGGCGCTGGCCCGAGCGGCGACTCGCGTGAAGCAACCGGAACCCGCAATGGCGCTGGCGAGGGTGTAAAGGGCCGGGTGCGGGTGGGGGGCCGTGAAACCGGTCGACGGCCACCCACCCTGCTGAAGCGTCAGACGCTCGGCTGATCCCGATGATGCATCGGTCGTGCCGGTTTTCGGAAGTGACGGTTTTCCGCGCACGGACGCGGTTAACCAAGCGTCCACCATGACGGCTTCTGTAAAGCGCGCCGACAGGCGCCGACGGGCCGTCATCGCCGATCCGTCGAGGCTATTGACTACGCCCGTAATCAATGCGACCACAGCTGTAGTCATACAGGAGCGTGGCCGTGGCCGAACGAATCAGCGATGCCGAACATGCGGTGATGGAGGTCTTGTGGGAGGAAGCGCCGCTCACCGCGCAGGACGTGGCGGAGCGCGTCGATCCGGTGCGCGGATGGAGCGCCAATACGGTAAAGACGCTCCTCGGTCGGCTGCTGGCCAAGAATGCGATCGCGCATGAAGCGGATGGCCGACGCTACCTTTACCGCCCGCTCGTCGCGCGCGGCGACTATGTGTCGGGCGAGTCGCGGCGGCTGATCGACCGGCTGTTCGGCGGCAAGCTGACCCCGCTGGTCGCGCATCTTGCCGAGCGCGACGAACTGACCGCGCAGGACATCGCCGAGATCGAGGCGCTGCTCAAGGATCTGAAACAATGACCGGCGCAGGCGTCGCGGCCTGGGCGGTGGAGGCGCTGGTCGCCTCCACCCTGCTCATGCTGATCGTGCTCGTCCTGCGCGCGCCGGTGCGACGCAGCTTCGGGCCACAGGTCGCCTACGCCTTGTGGGCATTGCCGGTGCTGCGGCTCGTACTGCCGCCGCTGCCCGCGACGCTGCACCGCGCGGTGACGACGCCGATCAGTCACGCGAGCGAGACGATCACGGTGATGATCGTCGATCCGGGCGAGGCATTGTCGGCGGCCGCGCCGGCGGCGGGGCAGGGAATCGACTGGCCCTCGATCGGCGTCGCCATCGGTATGCTCTGGGCCGTCGGCGCGGGCGCGTTCCTGATCTGGCACCTCGCGCGCCATGCGCGCTTTTGCCGTCGGATGGTCGCGACTGCGGCGGCGATGGAGGACATGCGCGGCGTGCGCGTCATCGCCAGCGCGGCGGCGCCGGGCCCGCTCGCCTTCGGCATCGTGCGCCGCTACGTCGCCTTCCCGCTCGATTTCGCCGACCGCTACGACAGCGACGAACGCGCCCTCGCGCTGGAACATGAGATCGGCCACCACCAGCGCGGCGACCTCGCCGCCAATTGGTTGGCGCTCGCTGTCCTCGCGCTCCACTGGTTCAACCCGGTCGCCTGGCGCGCCTTTCGCGCCTTCCGTGCCGACCAGGAGCTTGCGAACGACGCGCGCGTGCTCGCCGGCCGGTCGGCGATCGATCGCCATACCTACGCCTGCGCCATCGTCAAGGCCGCGCATGGCGGCGCCGTCTCGGCGGCCTGTCACCTTCACACCATCGACGATCTGAAAGGGAGAATCCGGATGCTGTCCACCTCGCCGCGCTCGCGCCGCCGCATCGTCGCGGGCGGTACCCTGGTTTCGACGCTCGCGCTCGTCGGTCTCGGCCTCACCGCATCGGGCAGCAGCGCCGCCGCCGCGATCAGCGGCAAGGTGGGCGCGGCGGTGGGCGTCGACCTGCAAGCCGCACCGCCAGCGCCCCCGGCGCCCCCCGCGCCGGTTGCGCCCCCGGCCCCTGCCGCCGCGCCGTTGCCACCGGCTGCGCCCGCGGCGCCCCGGGACGTCGTGGTCAAGCGCGTCGAGCGGGACGGCAAGGTTCATGTCGTGCGCACGGGTGTCGCCGGCTCCGGCTTCAGCCAGGCGGAGATCGACGCGATGGTTGCCCGCGCATTGGCCAATGCGCCGCAGGTCACCCAGCGCACGTGCGTCGACGGCAAGGACGGCGATGCACGCCAGTTCGTCATCAACACGCAGAACGGCGGCAAGCGGGCGATGATCATCTGCGCGAACCGGATCGAGGCATCGGCCCGCGCCGGCGCCGACACGGCGATGCGCTCCGCCAGCGTGCGCCGCAACGCGATCGCATCGGCGATCGCCAGCGTCGAGGCTTCGCGCGACGGCATCCGCAACAACGCCAGCATGCCTGAAGACGCGCGCGCCGAAGCGCTCGCGGAAATGGACTCCGCGCTCGCCGAATTGCGCCAGGAGATGGCCTCGCCCGATCACGAGGATTGAGGTTCGACCGGCTCACCCGGCCATGCCTACCGCGTGTCGGTGGGCATGGCGCCCCGCCCGTCCGTTTCCCTCACGGGCGGGGCGCCCCTTGTCATCCCGGTCCAGGCAGGCCACATCGATCGCAATGGCCGAGCATCCGACCGGTATCCCGATCCAGCTCGAACCGTGCGTGACGCGTATCCTCGCGCCCAACGCGTCGGCCTACACCTTCACCGGCACGCAATCCTATCTGGTCGGGACGTCCGATCTTGCGGTCATCGACCCGGGACCCGATGACCCCGCCCATATCGCCGCGCTGATCGCCGCGATCGGCGGGCGACCGGTCCGCGCGATCCTCGTTACCCATCATCATCGCGATCACAGCCCGGCAAGCCGTCCGCTCGCCCGCGCGACGGGCGCCCCGGTCGTCGGCGCCGCGCCGACGCATATCGGCGGCGGCGATCCGCGGCACGATGCGGCGTTCGACGCGGACTATGCGCCGGACCGCGTGCTCGTCGCGGACGACACCGTCGTCGGCGACGGCTGGACTCTAGCTGCGCTGCCGACGCCGGGTCACACGTCCAATCATCTGGCCTTTACGTTGAAAGAGACGAAGGCGCTGTTTTCCGGCGACCATGTCATGGGTTGGGCGACCAGCGTCGTCTCGCCGCCGGACGGCGACATGGGCGACTATATGGCGAGCCTGGAACTGCTGCTGGCGCGTGACGACCGCGTCTATTACCCCGGTCATGGCGAGGCGGTGGACCGGCCGCAGCGGCTGGTGCGCGGCATGCTGGGCCATCGCAAGCAGCGCGAGGGGCAGATTTTGCGCCTGCTGCGCGATGGCATGCCGCTGAGTTTGCCGGCGATGGTCGCCCAGATGTACGTCGGGCTCGATCCGCGGCTGGTCGGCGCGGCGGAACGCTCGACGCTCGCGCACCTTTACGATCTGGAACGGCGGAATCTGGTGACGCAGGAGGACGAGGGATGGCGCAGCAGGACGTAAGCCCGCCCCCGTCGGCGCCCGGTCGACCGCGCGCGTCGCTCGGTGGCTTTCTGGCCAGGGCGGCAGGGGTGCTCGCGCTGCTGGCGCTCGCCGCCCTGCTCGTCCTGTGGGGTGTGCAGCGCTACGTCGCATCGCGCTTGTCGCCCGATCCGACGACGATCGCCAGTGCCAGCCTGGAAGGGCTGCGCGAGCAGAACCGGCTTTCTGCCTTCGCCGCGCGCTATGTCGCGGTGGTCACCTCGCGCCAGTCGCAGATGGGGCTGTCGACGGAGAAGACGCTGATCATGCCCGGCATGGTCCGGTACGAGGTCGACCTTGGCAAGCTGACGCAGCGCGACGTGCGCTGGGATGCGACGCGGCGCGTCTTGACGGTGAAACTGCCCGGTCTCGAGATCGACGGGCCGCAGGTCGATCTGTCCGCGGTCCGCGAATATGGCTCGGGCGGGCTGCTGTCGCACATCACCGATGCCGACCAGAAGCTCGAAACTGCCAATCGCCGCGCCGGGCAGGCGGAATTGCTGCGCCAGGCGCGCGACGCCGCACCGATGAAGCTCGCCCGCGATGCGACGCGTCACGCGATCGAGCGCAGTTTCGCGATGCCGCTGCGCGCCGCGGGGATCGATGCGAACGTCGAGGTCGGCTTCGCCGACGAGCCGGTGCCGTCGACCGAGCGCTGGGACACGACCCGCGCGCTCGACCAGGTGCTCGGCAACCGCAACTGACGGCCTCTGCGAACGGTTCGCGCTTGATCCTGTCCACGCCGCGGGCCATCTGCGCGGGTGATGGAACAGCACACCTCCTTCGCGGGCTTGGACCTGCGCGCCGAGATCGAACGCCTGCGCCGCGAGCGCAACGCCGTCATCCTCGCGCATTACTACCAGAAGCCGGAGCTGCAGGACCTCGCCGATTTCGTCGGCGACAGCCTCGATCTCAGCCGCAAGGCGCAGGCGACCGATGCGGAGGTGATCGCGTTTTGCGGCGTGCGCTTCATGGCGGAAACGGCGAAGATCCTGTCGCCCGACAAGATCGTCGTGCTGCCCGACATGGACGCCGGGTGCAGCCTGGAGGACAGCTGCCCGCCGGATCAGTTTGCCGCCTTCCGCGCCGCGCATCCCGACCATATCGCGCTGACGTACATCAACTGTTCGACCGAGGTGAAGGCGCTGAGCGATATCATCGTCACCTCGTCGTCGGCGGAAACGATTCTTGCGCAGCTGCCGCGCGATCAGAAGATCATCTTTGGCCCCGACCGCAATCTCGGCGGGTATCTCGCGCGCAAGACGGGGCGCGAGCTGTTGCTGTGGCCGGGCGTGTGCATCGTGCACGAGGCGTTCAGCGAGACCGAATTGCTCAAGCTGCGCAGCCAATATCCGAACGCGCCGATCGCCGCGCATCCCGAATGTCCCGCCGTCATCCTCGATCACGCCGATTATGTCGGATCGACGCGCGGCATCCTCGAATTCGCGCAAGGCATGCCGGGCGACACATTGATTGTCGCGACCGAGCCGCACATCATTCACCAGATGCAAAAGGCGATGCCGGGCAAGACCTTCATCGGTGCGCCGGGTGCTGACGGCAACTGCAACTGCAACATCTGCCCGTATATGGCGCTCAACACGATGGAAAAGCTCTACGTCGCGTTGCGCGACCTCGAGCCGCGTATCGAGATCGCGGA
Source organism: Sphingomonas sp. FARSPH (assembly GCF_003355005.1). NCBI lineage: Bacteria > Pseudomonadati > Pseudomonadota > Alphaproteobacteria > Sphingomonadales > Sphingomonadaceae > Sphingomonas > Sphingomonas sp. FARSPH. The sequence continues at coordinate 2,450,814 of NZ_CP029985.1, forward strand.
AGACCTGCGCCTCAAGGCGAAGAAGAGCCTCGATGCGATGCTGAGCATGGCGTCGGCGACGGTCGGGCAGGGCGACCTCGGCCCCGCCAAGGTGACGGGCGACTGATGACCTTCGCCGTTCCCGGCTTCGACCTCGACGCCTTCGTCGCCGCGACGCTTGCGGAGGATATGGGCGAAGGCGGCGACGTCACCGCCGATGCCGTCATTCCCGCCGGCGCGCGCTTCGCCGGCGTGATGGCGACGCGGGAGGACATCGTCGTCGCCGGCCTGCCGATCGCCGCGGCCTTCTTTCGCGCGCTTGACCCCGACGCGTCCGTCGACATGCTGGCGGGGGAGGGCGATCGCGTCGCCGCGGGCGGCGTGCTGATGCGGATCGAGGGCCAGGCGCGGGCGCTGCTTACCGCCGAACGCTCCGCGCTCAACACGGTCCAGCATCTGTCGGGCATCGCGACGCTGACGCGCACCTATGTCGATGCGATGGCGGGGACGGGGGCGACGTTGCTCGACACACGCAAGACGATCCCCGGGCTGCGCCGGCTGGAGAAATACGCGACCCGCACCGGCGGCGCGCGCAATCATCGCATGGGCCTTTGGGACGCGGCGATGATCAAGGACAATCACGTCGCGGTCGCGGGCGATATCGGCGCGGCGGTCGCACGCGCCGTCGCCGCGGGGATCGACGCGGTGATTGTCGAGGTCGACCGGATCGACCAGATCGCGCCCGCGCTCGCCGCCGGCGCGACGCACCTGCTGCTCGACAACATGCCGCCGGCGACGCTGCGCGAGGCGGTGGCGCTGGTCGACGGCCGCGTGCCGACCGAGGCGTCCGGCGGGGTCCGGCTCGACACGATCCGCGCCATCGCGGAGACGGGCGTAACCTACGTCTCGGTCGGCCGCCTGACGCAGTCCGCGCCCGCGGTCGACATCGGCCTTGATTTCGCGCTGCTCTGAACGCGATCCGGCTTGCGCGCGGCGGCGGGCAGGCTAGGCTCACGCCATCATTCCTGTGGGGGAGCCACCATGGTCAAAGCGCCGTCGATCGCACGTTTCGAACAACTCTACTGGGGCAGCGTGGTGATCGGATGGGTCAACACCGCCATGAACTGGCGCACGCAGCAGGCGCTGCTCGAAGCCAATCCGATGCTGGCGAACGCGTCGTGGTTCCTGCCCGTCACGCTGCTGCTGAACGTCCTGATCGCCGTGGCGATCTGGTTCTTCATTGCGCGAAAGGCGAGCGTCGTGGCCAAGTGGATCCAGGTCGTCTTCGCCGCGCTCAGCGTTCTTGGCATCCTGTCGTTGATCTTCCAGCTTGCGACCGGACGCGCGCCTTCCGCGCTGATCGCCGTCCTTGGGATCGTCAGCTGCATCCTCTACGTCGTCGCCGCGACGATGCTGTTCCGCCCCGATGCCAAGGAATGGTTCGGCGAGGGGCGGGATATCGAAGAGGACACGCCGCTCGTATGATCGCGCGCTTCGCCATCAGCGTCGCCGCGTTGCTGGCGCCCTCGCTTGCGGGGGCGCAGGCCTATCAATGCGCCGTCCCGTCGCAGATCCCGCGTCCGCATCCGGACCTGGCGAGCGCGGACCAGCCGCAGCGCGTGCTGCCGATCGGCGGCTATACGCTCGCGATCACCTGGGCACCGGGCTATTGCCGTGCGCACGATCGCGACGCCGGATCGTCGTTCCAGTGCGGCGGCGCCAACAGCTTCGGCTTTACGCTGCATGGCCTGTGGCCGGATGGCGTGGGCAAGGACTGGCCGCAATATTGCAAATCGACCGACCTGCTGCCCCGCGCGGTGATCCAGCGCAATATCTGCGCGACGCCATCGGCGCAGTTGCTGCAGCACGAATGGTCGAAGCACGGCACCTGCATGGCCGGCTACACCCCGGCGACCTATTTCGCCAGGTCGACGGGCCTGTATGCTAAGCTGCGCTATCCGGACATGGACGCGCTGTCACGCGGGCCCCTGACCGCGGGACAGTTCGCCGAGGCGATGGCGAAGGCCAATCCGGGGATGACGGCGGACATGATGCGCGTCACCGCCAGCCGGCAGGGCTGGCTGGACGAGGTCTGGCTCTGTCTCGACAAGGCGTTCCGCTATCAGCGCTGCCCCGCGCATCAGGGCGGGCTGTCGCCCTATGCCTCGCTGAAGATCTGGCGCGGCAAGCGCTGACGCCTGCGTCACCCCGGGCGGCGGCCCAGGGTGACGGCATTCTGGATGCGGTTACGCGGCGGCGAGCGCTTTCGCTTCGACGGGAGCGAGGCGGATCAGGTAATCGAACGCGGCGAGTGCGGCGCGCGAGCCTTCGCCGCTCGCGACGACGATCTGCTTGAACGGCGTCGTCGTCGCATCCCCCGCGGCGAAGATGCCCGCGCGCGACGTCGCGCCGCGGTGGTCGACTTCGATCTCCCCGCGCGGGGTTAGCGCGACCGCATCCGTCAGCCATTCGGTGTTGGGCACCAGCCCGATCTGCACGAACACGCCCTCCAGCTCGACGCGGTGCAGCGTGCCCTCGTTGCGATCCTCGTAGGTCAGGCCGTTCACCCGCTCGCCGTCGCCGTGCACTTCGGTGGTCAGCGCATTGGTGATGACGCGCACGTTGCCGAGGCTGGCGAGCTTGCGTTGCAGCACCGCATCGGCGCGCAGCGCACCGTCATATTCGATCAGCGTGACGTGCGCGACGATGCCGGCGAGATCGATCGCCGCCTCGACCCCTGAATTGCCGCCGCCGATCACCGCGACGCGCTTGCCCTTGAACAGCGGCCCGTCGCAATGCGGGCAATAGGCGACGCCCTTGTTGCGATAGGCCTCCTCGCCCGGCACGTTCATCGTCCGCCAGCGCGCGCCGGTCGACAGGATCACGGTGCGCGCCTTCAACGCCGCGCCATTCTCCAGCCGCACCTCGTGCAGACCGCCCTCTTCGCTCGCCGGCACCAGCGTCACGGCCCGCTGCAGTGTCATCAGGTCGACGTCGTAATCGCGGACGTGGCTTTCCATCTGCGCGACCAGCTTCGGCCCTTCGGTGTAAGGAACCGACGGAAAATTCTCGATCCCCATCGTGTCGAGCACCTGGCCGCCGAACCGTTCGGCGAGCAGGCCGGTGCGGATGCCCTTGCGCGCGGCATAGATCGCCGCCGCCGCGCCTGCCGGGCCACCGCCGACGACGAGCACGTCGAACGCGTCCTTGCCCGCGATCTTCGCCGCGACGCGCGCGCCGCTGCCCGCGTCGAGCTTCGCGACGATCTGTTCGAGCTCCATCCGGCCCTGGCCGAACGGCTCGCCGTTCAGAAACACCGTCGGCACCGCCATCACCTTGCGATCCGCCACCTCGTCCTGGAATAGCGCGCCGTCGATCGCGACGTGGCTGATCCGCGGGTTGAGCACCGCCATCAGGTTGAGCGCCTGCACCACGTCCGGGCAATTCTGGCACGACAGCGAGAAATAGGTTTCGAACGCATAGTCGCCGTCCAGCGCTTGCACCTGTTCGATCAGCTCCTGCGCCGCCTTCGACGGATGGCCGCCGACCTGGAGCAGCGCGAGCACCAGGCTGGTGAATTCATGCCCCATCGGCAGCCCGGCGAAGCGCACGCCGATATCCGTGCCGGCGCGGCGGATCAGGAAGCTGGGCGTGCGCGCATCGGAACCGTCGACGACGGCGATCTGGTCGGACAGTGCTGCGATCTCGCCCAGCAGTTCGCCCATCTGGCGCGACTTCGCGTCCTCGCCCAGGCTGGCGACCAGCTCGATCGGCTGGCGGATATTGACCAGATAGCCCTTGAGCTGTTGCGTCAGGTTGGCGTCGAGCATGCGAAATTCCCGTGTTGATGTCTGGGGCAAAGAAAAGGCCCGGGAGCGGTGGTGCGCCCCCGGGCCGGATCAGTCGTCCCGGGCGGGGCGATCAGATCTTGCCGACGAGGTCCAAGCTGGGGGCGAGCGTCTCTTCGCCCTCTTCCCACTTGGCGGGGCAGACTTCGCCCGGATGCGCCGCGATATACTGCGCCGCCTTGATCTTGCGCAGCAGCTCCGCCGCATTGCGGCCGACGCCTTCCGACGTGATCTCGACCAGCTGGATCACGCCCTGCGGATCGACCACGAAGGTGCCGCGGTCGGCGAGACCCTGGCCCTCGCGCAGCACCTGGAAATTGGTCGAGATGCTGTGGTTCTGGTCGCCCAGCATGAAATAATCGATCTTGCCGATCGCGGGCGAGGTATCGTGCCAAGCCTTGTGGCTGAAGTGCGTATCGGTCGACACACTATATACCTCGACGCCCATCTTCTGCAGCGTCGGATAGATGTCGGCGAGGTCTTCCAGCTCGGTCGGGCAGACGAAGGTGAAATCGGCCGGGTAGAAGAAGAACACGGCCCATTTGCCCAGCACGTCGGCGTCCGAGACGGTGACGAACTTGCCCTGCTTATAGGCCTGGGTGGTGAATGGCTTCAGCTGGCTGCCGATGAGCGACATGATGGGTCTTTCGTTGTGGAACGTATGCCCACCAACTAGGTCGTTCGTGCCGCAGTGCAAAATGAAGAGGTTTTTGGTACGCGATCGAACAAATCGATCAACAAAGTCGGATTTGCGCGGTTCCTGCCGGTTGGCATCCTGCTGGCTGCCGCGACTGCGAACGGATCATTTCGCAAGGACGGTATAGATCGACCACAGGCTGGTGAGCAGCAACAGCGTGCCGACCATCGCCATCAGCGGCCGCGGCGCGATGCGCTTGGCGAGCACACCGCCAAGCGGCGCGGCGACCAGGCCGCCGATCAGCAGCCCGACCGTCTGCAGCGTGAACGCCGCCCAGCCGAGCGAGACGAAAAAGGCGATCGACGCCGTCAGCGTCAGGAAGAATTCCGCGGTGTTGACCGTCCCGATCGTGTGCCGCGGCGTCGAGCCCTGGACCAGCAGGTTCGACGTCACCACCGGCCCCCAGCCGCCGCCACCCGCCGCGTCGAGAAAACCGCCGACGAGGCCGAGCGGCGCGATTACGCGCGGTTCGCGTGGCTCCGTGCGTCCGCGCAGCGCGCGCAGCAGCAGATAGACGCCGATCCCGGCCAGATAGGCCATCACCAATGGCCGCGCGACGGACGCATCCACCGAGCTGAGCAAAGTCGCGCCGAGCACCGCGCCGACCATGCCGGGAATGACCAGCCGCCGGAACAGCCGCCAGTCGACGTTGCGGTTGGCGACATGGCTGATCCCCGACGCCGCGGTGGTGAACGTCTCCACCGCGTGGACGCTGGCGGAGGCGAGTGCGGGGGGCGTGCCCATCACCGTCACCATCAGCGTCGAGTTGACGACCCCGAACGCCATGCCTAGCGCGCCGTCCACGATCTGCGCGGCAAAGCCGATCGCGATGAACGGCAAGATGATCGACCAATCGAGGGCGGTAAGCATGTCGGGCATCAACGTCTCCGGCAGCCGCGACTGCGGCCTGCATCGCGCGCATCGTGGACGCGTCGCGCATATCCCACAACATAGTGCGGGTTTCCGACGGGAAAGCTGGCACGCCGTCCGCGGTGGAAATCGCGGCCGGTCGCGCCTAGATGTTGCGGAACGGTGACGAAGGGGACGCGGATGTTCGGGCGCTTGGCGGCCTATCTCGATTCGATCAGGGCGCGCGATCCCGCCCCGCATTCGCGTCTGGAGATATTGACCTATCCTGGCGTCTGGGCGCTCGGCTGGCATCGTGTCGCGCATGCGCTCTATCGCCGGCGGCTGTTCCTGCTCGCGCGGATGGTCAACCATTTCTCTCGTGCCTGGACCGCGATCGACATCCATCCGGGTGCGCGCATCGGCCGCAATTTCTTCATCGACCACGGGTTCGTCGTGATCGGCGAGACGGCGGAGATCGGCGACGACGTCACCATCTATCAATGCGTGACGCTGGGCGGGACCAGCCCGGACGACGGCATCGCCGGAAAGCGGCACCCGACGCTCGCCGATGGCGTCATCATCGGATCGGGCGCGCAGGTGCTGGGGCCGATCCTGGTCGGTCCGCGCGCACGCGTCGGCGCCAATGCCGTGGTGACGCGCGACGTACCGGCCGGCGCGGTGATGGTCGGGATCCCCGCACGGCCGACGATGGTCGAAGGCGGGGCGGTGGAGGCACCGTCGCGCTTCGTCCCTTATGGTACGCCGTGCAGCGACCTGTTCGATCCGGCGACGCAGAAGCTCGAGATCATGCGTTGTGAGCTCGAATCGATGCGCAAGCGGCTGGATGCGATGCTGGACGCGACGCCCGATGCGGAGCGTGACCGCGCCTGATGGGGATCGTCACGCCCTTTCCGCATGCGCAACAGCCCAATCAGGTCGGCTTCGATCGTCTCGAGCTTGGCCGTATCCTCGACCTGTACGGCCGGATGGTCGCGGCAGGCCATTGGCGCGATTATGCGATCGACCTGGGGCAGGATGCGGCGGTGTTCGCCGCCTTTCGCCGCGCGGCCGAGCGACCGGAGTTCCGGATCGAAAAGCGGCCCGCGCTGCGCAACCGACAGGGGATGTGGGCGCTGCTCGGCGAACATGGCGCGGTGCTGAAACGGGGCCACGAGCTTGGCCCCGTGCTCGCGCCCGTCGAACGGCGGTTGATGAAGCTCGTCGATTGAGGCCGCCGCCCGTGTCGTCACGGGCGGCAAGCATCGTCATGCCGGCTGGTGGACCGGCGGCAGTTTCACGCGCAGCGGTTGCGACAGCCAGCCGACGACCATCGCGCGCATCGGTTGCCAGAAGGCAGAGAGCGTCAGCAGCGCCGACCCGATGACGAAGGCGGTGAATGCCGCGCCGAGTTCGACCGCGCCCGCGCTGCGGAACAGCGAATAGAGCGCATAGAGGACGTAGACGAGGCTGGAGACGAGCAAGGCACGCCGGTCGACCGCGAGCGCCAGTCCCGCGAACAGAAGGTAGAGTGCGATCACGATCACCGCGATCCCCGCGCCGATATCGCCATCGAACACGCCCAGCATCTTGAAGATCGGATGCGCGATCATCGGCGCGGCGGCGAGGTGCAGCCAGAAGGCGACGTCGGCACGGCGCGTCTCGCGCTGGGGGTCGGACATGTCCCAGCGCATCGCCAGCGCGAACACCGCCACGCCGCAGACCAGCAGCAGCGGCCACACGCCCTGGCGGATGCCCGGGATCGCCGCGGTCAGCAGGCCGATCGCGACGACGACCAGCGCCGCCGCGCCCGCCGCGACGGTGATCGGCACCATGAACCGGCGCCAGTGCAGCCATGCCGCACCCGCCGCGATCAGGCCGGTGGCCGCCATCGCCAGTGCGCCCGCGGTGCCGTCGATACGCGGCCAGACACTCTCGATCCCGCCCGCGATCGCGGCCGCCACGCCGCCGACGAAGGCGAGGAGCAGCAGGATGCTGGGCAGCGCCATCCGCCGCCGCGCGGTGAAATAGAGCGCCAGCATCCAGGCCGCCGCCGCGACGAACGCGCCGCCCAGGCCGTGGCTGATGCTGAAGCCGATCTGCCCGAGCGCGGCGAGCAGCAGTGCGATCGCGATCGACACGAAGATGTCGTTGAACCCGGTGAGCAGCCGGAAATGCTCTTCGTCGACCGCCGGCGCGGCCTGTGCCGCCGCGACGTGCCGCCGCAGCGCCGCCGCGGCATCGGACGAAATCGCCCCCGCCGCCACCGCGCCGTCGATGTCGCTCTCGCTGTACATGGACGTTCTCCTTCGTTGAGGAACGGGAAGGGTGCGCCTTGTGTGTTATTTAGTCAATACACCATCTTGTGGCTGGCATCGGTAGGCCGCGATTGCGATCGGTGACCGATTGTCTCGTCGTGCCCGGCAGTCTATCGTCCGTGCGTCCTGCACCGAAGAGGATGAGATGCCGTGTCGCGCCTCCGCCGCTTTCTGCCCTGCCTCCTCGGCATGGCGGTCCTGATGCCCGGGCCGGGCATTGCTGCGCCCGAAGGGCGGATCACCGGGGTCGGTGGCATCTTTTTCAAGAGCAAGGACCCCAAGGCGCTTATGGCCTGGTACCGCGACGTGCTGGGCATCGCGGTGGAGGCTTGGGGCGGGGCGATGATGCGCTACGACGCGCCGGGACACCCGCCGGTCCTGACGCTCAATGCCTTCAAGTCGACCAGCGATTATATGCAACCGTCGTCGCGGGAGTTCATGCTCAATTTCGCCGTCGACGACATGGACGCGTTCCTCGCCCGGTTGCGGGCGAAGGGCGTGACGATCCTGAAGCAGGACGACAGCGACCCCAGCGGTCGATTCGCCTGGATCGTCGATCCCGACGGCACCAAGATCGAGTTTTGGCAGCCGAAAGCCGCCGCCGCGGCCAAATAGCCGGCCGCGCGCTCTATCCGTGCTGTAGCAAGCGGCCGATCGTCATCGCCTGCTCCGCGCCCGTCTTCGGCACGATCTCGCCGGTGCGGTCGATGATGTCGGCCCAGTGCGCCGCGACGCCTTCGGGCGACAGATCTTCGCCGCGGAGCAGCGCGCCCGGCGTCAGAGTGACGTAGCTTGCCTGAAACGCGCCCGCGCCCGCGCCGAGGATGACGTTGCTCGGCGCGTCCTCGCTGACGAGGTAGAGTGCGCCGGGCGCGACCTTTTCCGGGGCGAAGGCATCGAACGCTTCCTTCGGGAACAGCTCCTCCGTCATGCGCGTGCCCGCGGTCGGCGCGATCGTGTTGACGCGGATGTCGTTCTTCGCGCCCTCGATACCCAGCGTTTTCGCCAGCCCCGCGATGCCGAGCTTCGCGGCGCCGTAATTCGCCTGACCGAAATTGCCGAACAGGCCGGAGGACGAGGAGGTCATCAGGACGCGGCCGTAATTCTGGTCGCGAAACGTGTCCCAGCATGCCTTGGTGGCGAAGGCGGAACCGATCAGGTGGACGCGCACCACGAATTCGAAATCGGCGGGCTCCATCTTGGCGAACGTCTTGTCGCGCAGCACGCCGGCGTTGTTGATGAGGATATGGACGCCGCCCCACGCGTCCTTCGCGCGTGCGACCATGTCGGCCATCTGGTCGTAATCGGCGACATTGCCGCCGTTCGCCATCGCCTCGCCGCCGATGCTGCGGATTTCCTCGACCACCGCGAGCGCGGCGTCGGAGTGGCCGGTGCCGTCCCGCGCGCCGCCCAGATCGTTGACCACGACCTTCGCGCCGCGTTGCGCAAGGGACAGCGCATAACAGCGGCCGAGACCGCCACCTGCGCCCGTAACGATGGCGACGCGGCCCTCGAAGTGGATCGGACTGGACATGGAAAAAGGCGCTCCCTCCGTCATGGATGAAGCGCCTTCCATACCCGAGCTTCGAACGGGCGCAATGCCCGCCCGAACCGTCAGGGTCGTTTTAGCGATGCGTGCGGCGCTTCGCCTTGTGCGTCGTCTTGTGGCCGCCATCGCTCGCCTGCTTGCAGCCATCATACTGGCCCTTCTTGCAGATCGGATAGCTGTCCTTCGGCGCAGGCGCCGGATAGGCCTGGTCCGGGGTCGGGGCCGGACGGAACGTCGGCGCGATGTTCGAACCCGGCGTGCCGCCGGTGACGGCGGGCGTGGTCGGCTGGTAGCCGCCGGCCGGCGTGGCGCCAGCGTCGCCGGTGGTCATCGGCGCCTGGGTGTCGGTCTGGCCGGCGGGCGCCGCCATGTCGCTGGCGGGCGCGGGCGTTGTGGCGGGCGCGGCCTGGCCGGCGGGCGTCGCCGACTGGTCCGCCGGCGGCGGCGTCATCGTCTGGTCGGGCGTGCCGGCGGGGGCGGTCTGCGTGGTGGGCGAGCTGGTGCCGGTCTGGCTCGACGTCTGGGCCAGGACGGGGGCGGCAACAAAGGCCGTGGCGGCCAACAGAATGAGCTTCATTGCGAATCTCCTTAAAATCTGATGCGCAAGTTTGCGTAAGCGCCCCCGCCCAACGCCCCATTCCCGACTTGGGTCCTTCGTTTCGCTCCCGATTCTACCGATCCGTTCTCGGCGGTCGGAAAACGCGGATGCGCCACGCGTCCCAATCGCGGTATCACGCGCCCGAGTCGAGCGAATAGCCTGCCGAGCGCACGGTGCGGATCAGGTCCGGCCGGTTGCCGATGTTGATCGCCTTGCGCAGCCGGCGGATATGCACGTCGACGGTGCGGCTTTCGATGTCGCTGTCGTGACCCCATACCGCATCGAGCAGGCGCTCGCGGCTGAACACCCAGCCGGGATGTTCGAGGAAGTGCTTCAGCAGGCGGAATTCGGTGGGGCCGAGCGGCACGACCTCGCCGCCGCGGCGCACCTTGTGGCCGACGGTGTCCATCTCGATGTCGTCGTAGGTCAGCTGCTCGCCGGCCAGCGCAGGGCGCACGCGGCGCAGCACCGCGCTGACCCGGGCGACGAGTTCGCGGGGGGAGAACGGCTTGGTTACATAATCGTCGGCCCCGGTTTCCAGGCCGCGGATGCGATCCTCTTCCTCGCCGCGCGCGGTCAGCATGATGATGGGCACGTTCGCCGTCTCGGGCATGCGGCGCAGGCGGCGGCACACCTCGATCCCCGACAACCCTTCGACCATCCAGTCGAGCAGGACGATGTCGGGCGCCTTTTCCTTGGCGAGCAGCAGCGCCTCCTCGCCGTCGGGCGTGTGCGCGACCTCGAAATCCTCGCGGCGGAAGTGATAGATCAGCAATTCGGCGAGGGCGGCGTCGTCCTCCACCAGCAACATGCGTGCGCGGGCCATCAGCGTTGCTCCTCAGGGGATGGGGAATGGGGGCCGCCACGATGATGGTCGGCCATCTGGGTTCCGGTCGCGGCGAAATAGACCATTTCCGCGACGTTGGTCGCATGGTCGCCGATCCGTTCCAGGTTCTTGGCGACGAACAGCAGGTGCGCGACCTGGCTGATCGTGCGCGGATTTTCGACCATATAGGTGACGAGCGTACGGAAGATGCTGTCGTAGAAATCGTCGAGCGCGGTGTCGCTTTCGACGACGCGGACCGCCATGTCGGGATCGCGCGCGGCGAAGGCGTCGAGCGCCTGGCGCACCATGCTGCTCGCCATCGCGGCCATGGATGGGAGGATGGAGATCGGCTCGATCCGGTGTGCGCCGCCTTCCGCACCCTCGATCATCGGCACGCGGCGCGCGATGTTCTTTGCATAATCGCCGATCCGCTCGACGACGGACGCGATCTTCATCGCCGCCACCACCTCGCGCAGGTCGACCGCCATCGGCGCGCGCAGCGCGATGATGCGCACCGCCAGCCGCTCGACCTCGCGCTCGATCGCGTCGATCGCCTTGTCGTCGGCATCGACGCGGCGGGCGAGCGCGGTGTCGGGGCGTTGCAGCGCGAGGATCGCCTGCGTGATCGCATCCTCCGCCAGCCCGCCCATCTGCGAGATCAGGCCGCGCAGCTGGCCGATGTCGGCGTCGAACGCCTTGACCGTATGGTCTACCATTATCCGTACCTGCCGGTGATGTAATCGCGGGTCCGCTCTTCCCGCGGGTTGGTGAAGATGTCGCTGGTCGCCGCGAACTCGACGAGCTGGCCGAGGTGGAAGAACGCCGTCTGCTGCGACACGCGCGCTGCTTGCTGCATGTTGTGCGTGACGATGACGATCGCGTAGCGGCCCTTGAGCTCGTGGATCAGTTCCTCGATCTTCGCGGTCGCGATCGGATCGAGCGCGCTGCACGGTTCGTCCATCAGGATGACTTCCGGGTCGACCGCGATCGCGCGCGCGATGCACAGGCGCTGCTGCTGGCCGCCCGACAAGGCCGTGCCGCTGTCCGTCAGCCGATCCTTCACCTCGTCCCACAGGCCCGCGCGGCGCAGCGAGCGTTCGACCATTTCGTCGAGGTCGGCGCGCGCCGCCGCAAGGCCGTGGATGCGCGGGCCGTAGGCGACGTTTTCGTAGATCGACTTGGGGAAGGGGTTGGGCTTCTGGAATACCATGCCGACACGCGCGCGCAGTTGCACGACGTCCATGTCGGCGGCGTAGATATCCTCGCCGTCGAGCAGGATCTGCCCCTCTACCCGCGCGCTGGCAACGGTGTCGTTCATGCGGTTGAGCGTGCGCAGGAACGTCGACTTGCCGCAGCCCGACGGGCCGATGAACGCGACGACATTGTCCGGCGCGACGTCGATCGACACATGGTCGATCGCGCGATTGTCGCCATAGAAGACGCTGACGTCGCGCGCCTGGATCTTGGGAATTGCGGTCACCAGCGGGTCTCGAAACGGTTGCGGAGGTAGATGGCGAGCCCGTTCATCGCGAGCAGGAAGACGAGCAATACGATGATCGCCGCCGACGTCTTCTCGACGAAGCCGCGATCGACCTGATCCGACCACAGGAATATCTGCACGGGCAGAACGGTGGCCGGATCGGTGAGCCGCGACGGGGCTGCGGCGATGAAGGCGCGCATGCCGATCATCAGCAGCGGCGCGGTCTCGCCGAGCGCGCGCGCCATGCCGATGATCGTGCCGGTCAGGATGCCGGGCAGCGCAAGCGGCAGGACATGGTCGAACACCACCTGCACCGGCGATGCGCCGACCGCCAGCGCGGCATCGCGGATCGACGGCGGCACCGCCTTGATCGCGTTGCGCCCGGCGATGACGATGACCGGCATCGTCATCAGCGCGAGCGTCAGCCCGCCGACGATCGGCGCGGACCGGGGCAGGTGCATCGTGTTGAGGAACACCGCGAGGCCGAGCAGCCCGAAGATGATCGAGGGCACCGCGGCGAGATTGTTGATCGACACTTCGATGAGGTCGGTCCAGCGATTCCGCGGCGCATATTCCTCGAGATAGAGCGCGGCGAACACGCCGATCGGGAAGGCGAGGCACAGGGTCACCAGCATGGTGAGCAGCGATCCCTTGAGCGCGCCCCAGATGCCGACGCGCGTCGGGTCGGTCGAATCCGCCGCGGTGAGAAAGCCGATATTCCAGCCGACCGACAGCACGCCGCGCGCCTGTAATCGGGCGACGATCGCCTCCGCTTCCGGCGACCCGTCGCGGCGGTAGGCAATATCGATCGCGCCCGTCACCGGCACGTCGATCGTCACAGGGCGGGCGAGCAGGGTCGGATCGCGCTTCACCGCGTCGCGCACGACGATCCACGCGCCGTCGGATAGCCAGTCCGGCCCGTCGGTGCCGTAAGCGGCGGCGGCGGCATGATCGACCGCCGTCTCGAGCCCAGCCCCCGCCAGTGCGAGATCGGCGCCGCGTCCGCGCAATTGCCGCGGCGTCACCGCCAGATGATCGCGCGCCAGGTCGATGGGCAGCGCGATCAGCGTCTGGCGAAAGCCGCCGATCCCCTGCGTCAGCATCGAGGCGAGCAGCAGCGCGAGGAACCCCGCCGACAGCCACACCGCGGCGAGGCCGATCAGGCGGAACCGGCGTTCGGCGGCGTAGCGGCGACGCGTGCGACGCTGCACCGCCGCCGTCTTCCAGTCGGTCGGCGCGCGGGGGAGCGGCTCGTGCCCTTGGGCCGGGACGCCGGCAATCAGCGGCGGCTTATTCATACGATTCCCGGTATCGCTTGACGACGACGAGCGCGACGACGTTGAGCGCCAGCGTCACCGCGAACAGCGTCAGGCCGAGGGCGAAGGCGGCGAGCGTCTTTGCGCTGTCGAACTCCGCCTCGCCGGTCAGCAGGTCGACGATCTGCTTGGTCACCGTGGTGGTGCTGGCGAAGGGGTTGAGCGTCATCGTCGCGACGCCGGACGCGGCCATGACGACGATCATCGTCTCGCCGATCGCGCGGCTGACCGCGAGCAGCACGCCGCCGACGACGCCGGGCAGGGCGGCGGGCAGGATTACCTTGCGGATCGTCTCCGAACTTGTCGCGCCCATCGCCAGGCTGCCGTCGCGCATCGCGGCGGGAACGGCGGCGATCGAATCGTCCGCCATCGACGAGACGAACGGGATGATCATCACCCCCATCACCACGCCCGCCGCCAGCGCGCTTTCGGAACTGGCCCAGCTGACGCCGATCGCCTGCCCGAACTCGCGCACCGCGGGCGCGACAGTGAGCGCGGCGAAATAGCCGTAGACGACGGTCGGTACGCCCGCGAGCATCTCCAGCGTCGGCTTCATCCAGCGCCGCGTCGCGGGCCGCGCATATTGCGTCAGGTAGATCGCGCTCATCAGTCCGAACGGGATCGCCACCGCCATCGCGATCACCGTGCCGATGAAGAACGTGCCCCAGAACAGCGGCAGCGCGCCCAGGCTGGCGCCGGGATGGCGCGGGTCGATCACCTGCGGGCTCCAGTGCGTGCCGAACAGGAACTCGCCGATCGGCACGAGGCGGAAGAAGCGCGCGGATTCGTAGAGGAGCGAGGCGACGATCCCCACCGTCGTCAGGATCGCGATCAGCGACGCGGTGAGGAGCAGCAGCATCACGCCGCGCTCCACCTGCGTCCGTGCGGCGAAATCGGGCCGCACCCGCGTGAAGGCGAGCGCGCCGCCGGCAAAGGCGAGCAGCAGCGCCAGCGCGGTCGCGATCCCGTCATAGCGGCTCTGCGCCGCGGCATAGGCGGGGGCGAGCCGTTCGGCGAGATCGTGGAACGCGCCGTAGCTGCGCCCCGCGCCAAGCTCCCGCGCCTCCGACAGGATCGACGCGCGTTCGAAACCGGGCGGTGGCAGCAGCGCGGCGGCAGGCGTGGTCAGCACCGCATCGGTGACGAGCGCGGGTGCGGTCATCGACCAGATCGCGAGGAAGACGAGCGGCGGCACCAGCGTGCAGATCGCGACGAACCAGCCGTGATGCGCGGGCAGCGCGCTGAACCGCGCGACGCGCGGGCGGCGGAAGGTCGCGGCGCGCATCCGTGCCGCGAGCCAGCCGATCAGCGCGAGGCCGACGACGATGAAGAGCAGGCCGAGCGCGCTCATGCGCCGAGCTCTGACGGGTCGAGCAGCGTCTCGTGCGCGACGATCGCCGCGGCGCGTGCGCGCACCGCGGGCGATGCGGCGATCAGCCCGCGGCGGACCAGCGGCCCGTCCGGCCCCCAGTTGCGCGCATACAGATCGAGGAACGTCTTGAGCCCCGGCACCGCGCGCAGATGCGCCTTCTTGACGTACAGGTAGAGCGGCCGCGAGCCGGGATAATGGCCATCGGCGATCGTCGCATAGGTCGGCACGACGCCGTCGATCGCGACGCCGCGGACCATCGTCTTGTTCTCGTCGAGATAGCTGTAGCCGAACACGCCGATCGCGCCGGGATTGGCGGCGAGCTTCTGGACGATCAGATTGTCGTTCTCGCCCGCGTCGATATAGGCGCCGTCCTCGCGCACGCGGTGGCACAGCGCCTTGAACGCCTCCGGGTTTTCGCTGGCCAGCGCCTTGGCATGCGGGTCCGCCTCTTCGCAGCCGCGCGCCAGGATCAGTTCGGTCAGCGCGTCGCGCGTGCCGCTGGTGCTCGGCGGGCCGTAGACCTCGATCGGGATCGCGGGCAGCACCGGATTGACGTCGCGCCACGTCCGCGCGGTGTTCGGCCGGCCGCCCGGCGACGCGGCGAGCGCGCGGTACAGGTCGGCGGTGGTCAGCGCCATGCCCGGTCCGCGCCGCGATTCGGCGAAGGCGATGCCGTCGATGCCGATCGGCACCTCGACGATCTCGGTCACGCCGTGGCGCGCGCATTCGGCATATTCGCCGCGCTTCAGCCGCCGCGATGCGTCGGCGAGGTCGGGATGCGCGGCGCCCAGGCCCGCGCAGAACAGCTTCAGCCCGGCGCCCGTGCCGGTCGATTCGATCACCGGCGCGCGCGCGCGCGGATCATTGGCGACGAATTGTTCGGCGATGATCGTGGTGAACGGATAGACGGTCGACGACCCGACGACCCTGATCTGGTCGCGCGATCCGCCGCCGCCGCCCTTCGCCTGGTCCTGACAGCCCGCGAGGCACAGCCCGAGAGCGAGTATCGCGATTCGCATTCCAGCCCCGCCCGCAGGCGACTCGCTGCCGCCCCCGGCGCCCTGTGTGACGGTTGCGTTACCCTTTGATGACAGCGGCTTCGGCCGTGGCAGGGGCAGGCTTTGCCGGTTTCGGATCGGCGGGTGGGAAGGCGACGGATACGGTGGTGCCGACGCCGACCTTGCTTGCAATGTCCAGCCGGCCGCGATGCCGCTCGACAATATGCTTGACGATCGCGAGGCCGAGGCCGGTGCCCCCGATACTGCGGCTGCGCCCGGCATCGACCCGGTAGAATCGCTCGGTCAGGCGTGGGATATGCTGCGGCGGGATGCCTTCGCCCTCGTCCGCGACGGTGAAGCGCACCATGCCCGATCCGTCGACCCCCACCGTCGCCGACACGGGCGATCCGGGCCGCCCGTATTTCATCGCGTTGCCGATCAGATTGTGGACCAGCTGCGACAATTGCACCTCGTCGCCGATCACGGCGGGCAGATCGTCCTCGAACCCGATCGACACGTCGACGACGCGCTCGCCGCCGCCCGCGGCCAGCTCCGCATAGACGTCCTCCAACAACTCGCCCATGTCGATCCGCTCGTCGGGAAGGCGATATTTCTCGCCCTCGATCCGCGACAGCGAGATCAGGTCCTCGATCAGCCGCTGCATCCGCTGCGCCTCGTCGAACATCACCTTCAGGAACCGCGCGCGCAGGCCCGGGTCCTCGCCCGCTTCGTCGCTGAGGGTTTCAACGAACCCCAGGATCGACGCGAGCGGGGTTCGCAGTTCGTGGCTGGCGTTGGCGACGAAATCGACGCGCATCTTTTCGGCGGCATAGCGGCCGCTCTGGTCGACCAGATGGACGATCCGCGCGCCGTCGCTGGTTTCGCCGATTCGCATTTCCCAGCGTTGGTCGGGAGTGCCCAGCCCGACCAGCTCGATCGGGCGGCCGGGCAGCGGCGCATCGCCTGCCAGGCGATCGGCCGCGGCGGGGTGGCGGATCGCGATGCGGATGTCCTCGTCGACGATATGGCGTCCCAGCAGCGACCGCGCCGCCTGGTTGGCGCACGACACGCGTTTGCCGCGGACCAGCAGCACGGGTTCGGCGATACCGTCCAGCACCTCGTCCAGCACGCGGTCGACGTCGGGCGCGACGGGGCCGCTGGCGGCCGGCGCTGCGCTGCGGATGCCCATCGCCGCCAGTCCCGCGGCGATACCGCCGACCAACGTCACGGCGGCGGCATCGATCGACGCGCCCACCGTATAAACGGCGGCGGCGGCGACGAGGGCGATTACGAGCGCGCCGCTCAGGCGCTGGACGAATCGTGGCGGCATCAGGCTTCGCTACTCGATTTCCGGCGTGTCCGCACCGGGGCCGAATGTCGCGCGGGCTCGCGCAGGGGCCTATTCCGCGGGGTTCGGGCCGGGGGGCGTCCCGCAACGGCACGGGCGCGCCGCTTGCCAGTGGTTAGCGAATGTGAAAGGCAGTCGGGATAGGACGATGGCGATGCGCGACGATATCCCCTCACGACCCGAAACGCCGCCGGCCGTGCCCGTGCCCGTGCCCGGGGAGGCGACGACGCGTCGCCGCGTACTGGCGCTGGGCGCCGTGACGGCCGGGGCGGTGGTGTCGATCCGTCCGGCGCTGGCGCAGACGACGGGGTCGGTGCTCAATTGCGAGATACCGGTGCCCGACATCACCCGTGCCGGCCGGTACATCGATGCCGACGGCAATGTCGTCGCGGCCGGGACGAAAGGCGCGTTCCCGCCGCCGGGCCGCCCGTTCAAGGGTGAGGACGTCAAGCGCGCGCTGAACGGCGGCATGCTGCCCGGCACGACGGCGGACAGCAATCGCGCTTATGTCGCCTATATCCGCCGGTTGCAGCGCGGGACGGGGGGCTTCACCTGCTTCGCCTCGCTGCAGATGCCGCGCGGCTGAATCGCTTGCGCTACCGCGCCGCGCCGCCGGCGGCGCTGCTCGTCGCGCCGCTCGATTCCTTCACCGCCGTCTATCATCGCGCATCGGGGATCACGCATCTGCTCGTCAGCCCCGCGCCGGAAATCCTCACCGCCCTGCAGGATGCTGCACTGACCGCCGCCGCGCTGCGCGACCGGCTCGGCGAGGCGTTCGACCTCGGCGAGGAGGACGCCGGCGCGCTCGATGCGCGGCTTGCCGAACTCGTCGCCGCCGGGCTGGTCGAGGCGCTGGCGTGAAGCATACGCTGTGCTTGCGCGTCGGCCCGTTCGGCTTCCGTATCGGGTCGGACTGGCGCGCCCCGATCGACACGCTCGCCGACCTCTATCGCGATTATCCGCGCGTCGACGTGCCCGACTACACTGTCCGGCTGGAGGCGACGCGGCCGTGGCGGCGGTGGATCCGCCCGTCGGTGCGCATCGGCGGGGATTACATGCTGCCCGACGCCGCGCCGCTGCCGCTCGAGCAGGCGCTGCTCGCGGCGGAGATGGGCATGAACCTGCAACTCGCGCTCGGCGCGCGGCGGTTCCTGCTGCTCCACGCCAGCGCGGTCGAACGCGATGGGCGCGCGCTGCTGATGACGGGCGAATCGGGGGCGGGGAAATCGACGCTGGCGACGCTGCTCGCCGCCGACGGCTGGCGGTTCATGGGCGACGAATTCGCGCTGATCGAGCCGGCGACGGGCATCGCCTTCGCTTTGCCGCGCCTCGTCAGCCTCAAGAACGAAAGCGTCGACGCGGCGACGCGGGCGTGGCCGCAGGCGCGCTTCGGGCCGCTGCTGCAAGGTACGCCGAAGGGCAATATCCGCCATCTGGTCCCCGATGCGCGCGCGATCGCGGCGATGGACGCGCCCGCCGTGCCGGCACTGCTGCTATTCCCGCAATTCGGCGCGGCGGCGGCGATCCGCACCGTCCCGCCCGCGGAGGCGTTCGTCCGCCTGACGCAGGCATCGACCAATTACGTGACGCTGGGCGAGGCGGGTTTCACCGCGCTGACGACCCTCGTGCGCAAGCTGCCGGCGTTCGCGATCGACTATCCCGACGGGGCGACCGCGCTCGCGCAGGTGGAGGCGTTGTGGCCGACGCGATGATGCTGGCGCGCGCGCTCGCCGATCCGACGGCGTTGCGGCTCGATACCGACTGGACCGGGCTGATCGCCGCGGCGCGCGCCGAGCAGCTGATCGGCACGCTCGCGTGGCGCCTCGCCGGCCTGCCCGTGCCCGAACCCGTCGCGATCCTGCTTGCCGAGGCGCGCGAGGCGGCGGAGGCGGCGCGGCGCACTGCTTTGTGGGAAGCGGAGATGGCGCGCCGCGCGCTCGCGCCGCTGGGCGTGCCGGTGGTGCTGCTCAAGGGCACCGCCTATGTCGCCGCGGGGCTGGCCGCCGGGCAGGGGCGGCATATCGGCGATCTCGACATACTCGTGCCGCGCGACGCGCTCGACGCGGTCGAGGCCGCGCTGATCGCGGCAGGGTGGGAATGGGTGAAGCCCGACCCCTATGACGATTCCTACTACCGACGCTGGATGCACGAGCTGCCGCCGCTGATCCATCGCGACCGCGACCGGATGATCGACGTGCACCACACGATCCTCCCGCTCACTGCCCGGCCGCGTCCCGATGCGGCGGCGCTGATCGCGCAAGCGCGGCCCCTCGGTAACGGGCTGTCGGTACTGTCACCCGAAGGCATGATCGTTCACGCCGCCGCGCATCTGCTCGCGGACGGCGACCTTGCCGGCGGCCTGCGCAACCTGTGGGACATCCACTGCCTGTATGGCGAGGCAGCGGAGGCTGACCCGGATTTCAGCCGAACCCTGATCGAGGAGGCCGCGCATCACGGGCTGGTGCAGCCGACGGTGCGCGCGCTGCGGCTGTCGCACCGCGTGTTCGGCACGCCGATCCGCGACTATACGGCGCCCGCCCGGCTCGACCTGAAACCGCGCCCGGGCGACGGATGGTTCGTCCGCCGGTTGCTGGCTCGCGACGGCTGGGGCCGCCCGACCCGGCCGGCGACGCGATTCGCTTTTTATGTCCGCTCGCACTGGCTGCGCATGCCACCCGCCATGCTGGCGCGGCATCTGTGGATCAAATGGCATAAGCGCGCTCCACTTTCCTGATGGATTGGCGGGCGACGTTCGGCCTAGGCTGCTGCATGTCGAATCGCGCTCGCCAGTGGCTGCTCGTCCTGTCCGTCCTGTCGCTGTCGGCGTGTTCCACGCCCGATACGACGCAGGCGGCGCAGATGGTCGGGCGGTTCCATGCCGCGTACAACGGCGGCCGGATCGACCTGCTGGCGGGGATGACGAGTCCGGCGTTTCGCGCGGCCGGGGGGCCGGGAGCGTTCGAACGCATGATGGACAAGGTCCGCGCCAAGCTGGGCAAGGTGCGCAGCGCCAAACAGGTCAACTGGCGCGTCAACGTCGGTACCGGCGGCGCGACGACGCTGCTCCAGGACGATACCGTGTTCGAGCGCGGCAAGGCGCGCGAAAGCTTCGTCTTCGTCGAGGATCACGGGCATCCGGCGCTCAACGCCTACAACATCAACTCCCCCGACCTGCTCTGACCGGCTTCAGCCGCGGGCTGCCAGCGTCTCCAGCGCGGGAATGAGCGCTGTATAACCATCGATCACCGCGTCGGCGCCCAGTTCCGCGACCGGCTGCATCAGGAAGCCGAAAGAACAGGCAATCGCGGGCAGTCCCGCCGCCTGCGCCGCCTTTACGTCGAAAATCGAATCGCCGACGAACGCCGCGCTGCCGCCGCCGCAGCGGCGGATCATTTCATGGATGGGGGCAGGCGAAGGCTTGGCGTTGCCAGGCCCCATCGTATCGCCGCCGATCAGCGTCGCGAACCGCCCCATCAGGCCAAGGTCGGCCAGGACCGCGCGCGCCAGCGCTTCCAGCTTGTTCGTCACCACCGCGATCCTCACGCCCATCGCATCGAGTGTATCGAGCGCGTCGAGGCAGCCGGGATAGGGATGCGTGTGCACCGCGATATGCGCCTCGTAATAGTCGAGCAGGCGGCGGTGGAGCACGTCCAGCGTCGCCTCGTCGCAGCCGCCCGTCGCGGCCATGCCCTGCGCCAGCATGTGGCGCGCGCCCCCGCCGATCATCGGCTTCACCTGCTCGACGGCGAGTGGCGGCCGCCCGATCGAGGCCAGCGCATGGTTGACCGCGGCGGCAAGATCGCCGCTGGTGTCGAGCAAGGTGCCGTCGAGGTCGAAGCCGACGATGGCGAAAGGCGGGCGATGGGCGGTCATGGCCGTCCGCGTGCCGCGCACGGCTGGAAATGACAAGGCCGCCGTGGCACAGACGCGGCCCATGAGCACGCCCATCGCCGTCATCATCCTTGCTGCGGGCAAGGGTACTCGCATGAAGTCCGACCTGCACAAGGTGCTGCATCCGATCGCGGGCCGGCCGATGCTGCTCCATCTGATCGACAGCCTGAACCGCGCCGGTGCCGGCCGCCGCGTCGTCGTGGTCGGCGCATCGGGCGACCAGGTCGAGGCGGCGGTCGCGGCGACGGGGGTCGAGATCGCGTGGCAGCACGAACAGCTCGGCACCGCGCATGCCGCGTTGCAGGCGAAAGAGGCGCTCGCCGGTTTCGACGGGATCGCGATCGTCTGTTTCGGCGACACCCCCTTGCTCGCGACCGGGACGGTGGCGCGGCTCGCGGCGCGGCTGGAGGCGGCGGACGCGCCGACCGTCGCGGTGCTGGGGTTCCGCCCCGCGGACGCCCGCGCCTATGGCCGGATCGTCGCCGATGCCGACGGCACGATTGCCAAGATGGTCGAGTTCAAGGACGCGAGCGACGCGGAGCGCGCGGTCGACCTGTGCAATTCGGGCGTCACCGCGGTGCGCACGCGCGATCTGTGGCGGCTGCTGGAGGCGGTCGGCAACGACAATGCGGCGGGCGAATATTACCTGCCCGACATCGTCACGCTCGCGATCGCGCAAGGTGGGCGCGCGGTGTGCATCGAAACCAGCGAGGACGAGGTCGCCGGCATCAACAGCCGCGGCGAACTGGCGGCGGTCGAGGTGGGCTGGCAGGCGCAGCGCCGCGCCCAGGCGATGGCGGACGGTGCGACGCTGATCGCGCCGGAGACGGTGTGGTTCAGCCACGATACCGTGCTGGGCCGCGACGTCGTGATCGAACCGAACGTCGTCTTCGCGCCCGGCGTGACCGTGGCGGACCAGGTGACGATCCACGCCTTCAGCCACCTGGAGGGTGCAACCGTCGCCGAAGGCGCCGAGATCGGCCCGTACGCCCGCCTGCGCCCCGGCGCGGTCGTGGGACGCAAGGCGAAGGTCGGCAATTTCGTCGAAATCAAGAAGGCCGTGCTGGGAGAGGGCGCGAAGGCCAATCACCTGTCCTACATCGGCGATGCAGAGATCGGCGCGGGCGCGAACATCGGCGCAGGGACGATCACCTGCAACTACGATGGCTTCTTCAAGTACAAGACGCAGATCGGCGCGGGCGCGTTCATCGGGTCCAACTCCGCTCTCGTCGCGCCGGTCACGGTCGGCGCGGGGGCGATCGTAGGGGCGGGATCGGTCGTGACCGCCGACGTCGAGGCCGACGCCCTTGCGCTCGTCCGTCCCGAACAACGCAGCAAGCCGGGCTGGGCGAAGCGGTTCCGCGAAAGAATGACCGCGCGCAAGGCTGGCAAGTGATATCACGCTGTGATATCACCCGCGCATGCGTACGTTGATCGATCTTCCGGACCGTGACATCGAGCGGCTCGATGCACTGGCGCGTCAACGCAAAGTGTCGCGCGCCTCGTTGATCCGCCAGGCCGTGGAGCGTCACCTCAACGACAACGATGCTAACGGCTGGATTCGGCGTGGGGCGGGCTATTGGCGGAATCGCGACGACATCGGCGATCCGATCGAATATCAGCGCGTCATGCGTGAAGATCGTGACCCGGTTTGATCGTCGCCGGGTTTGATCGTGGCCCAGCCTTTCTTCGACACGAACATCCTGATCGATTGGTTACTGGATCGCCCGCAGGCCAGCGAGGAGCTGGCGCGTTATGCGAGCCATCGGATAAGCCGGATAGTCTGGACGGAGATACTGGCTGGCGAGCCGCAGGCGCAGCGGCCCACTATTCATAGGCTTTTGTCCGGGTTCGAAATCGTCGAGATCGACGCGCAAATCGCGGCGGCGGCGGCGGATATACGGTTCGATACGCGCATGAAATTGTTGGACGCTATGATCCTGGCGACGGCGCGCGTCCACGGCGCCATGCTGATCTCTCGCAATACGAAGGATTTTCCGGCAGGCATGCCGGGCGTCCGTGTCCCCTATACCCTCTGAAAGCAGATCGATCTATGTGTGGCATCGTTGGAATCGTCGGTAACGAAGACGTCGCGGACCGGCTGCTCGACGGCCTGAAGCGGCTGGAATATCGCGGCTACGATTCGGCGGGAATCGCCACCGACGTCGACGGGGCGATCGAGCGTCGCCGCGCGTCGGGAAAGTTGGTCAATCTGGCGAACGAACTCGCCGCCCATCCGCTCGCCGGGACGACGGGCATCGCACACACGCGCTGGGCGACGCATGGCGGCCCGACCACGAACAACGCGCACCCGCATGCGACCGACGAGGTCGCGGTCGTCCACAACGGCATCATCGAGAATTTCAAACCGCTGCGCGACGAGCTGATCGCGCGCGGCCGTGTGTTCACCAGCGAGACGGACACCGAAGTCGTCGCGCATCTGGTCAGCGAGCAGGTCGAGGCGGGGCTCGACCCGGTCGGCGCGGTGCGCACGATTCTGCCGCGGCTGCACGGCGCCTTCGCGCTCGCCATCCTGTTCCGCAAGCACCCGGACATGCTGATCGGCGCGCGTCTCGGCTCGCCGCTTGTCGTCGGGTTTGGCGATGGTGAAACCTACCTCGGCTCCGACGCGCTCGCGCTCGCGCCGCTGACGCAGCGCATCGCCTATCTCGACGAGGGCGACTGGGTCGTCTGCACCCAGGACGGCGCGCAGGTATACGATCGCGACAATAAGGCCGTAGAGCGACCGATCACCATCTCCGGGGTCACCGGCGAGCTGATCAGCAAGGGCAATCACCGCCACTACATGCTGAAGGAGATTTACGAACAGCCGATCGTCGTGGCGCAGACGCTGCGTTCGTACCTGCAGCGGATGGAGGATCGCGTCACGCTGCCGATTCCCGAATTCGACCTCGCCGGCATCAAGCGCGTGACGATCGTGGCGTGCGGCACCAGTTTCTACGCCGGCATGGTGGCCAAATATTGGTTCGAGCAGTTCGCGCGCGTGCCCGTCGACCTCGATGTCGCATCCGAGTTCCGCTATCGCGCGCCGGTGATGGAGCCGGGCGGCCTGATGATCGTCATCAGCCAGTCGGGCGAGACGGCCGATACGCTCGCCGCGCTGCGCCACGCCAAGAGCGAAGGCCAGACGATCGCCGCGGTGGTCAACGTGCCGACGAGCAGCATGGCGCGCGAGGCGGACCTGCTGCTGCCGACGCATGCCGGGCCGGAGATCGGCGTCGCATCGACCAAGGCGTTCACCTGTCAGCTCGCGGTGCTCGCCGCGCTCGCTGCAAACCTCGCCCGCGCCAAGGGCAAGTTTAAGGACGGCGAGGAGCGCGAGATCGTCAAGCACCTCGCCGAGACGCCCGCCGCGCTCAATGCCGCGCTCGCCTATGACGAATCGATCCAGGAGATGGCGGGCGTCGTCGCCGCGGCGCGCGACGTGCTGTATCTGGGCCGCGGCACCGACTATCCGCTGGCACTGGAAGGCGCGCTGAAGCTCAAGGAGATCAGCTATATCCACGCCGAAGGCTATGCTGCGGGCGAGATGAAGCATGGGCCCATCGCGCTGATCGACGAGAACGTGCCCGTCATCGTCATCGCCCCCTCGGGCCCGCTGTTCGAAAAGACCGTCAGCAACATGCAGGAGGTGCAGGCGCGCGGCGGCAAGGTCGTGCTGATCAGCGACTATGACGGCATCCAGGCGGCGGGCGAGAACTGCGTCGCGACGATCACCATGCCCAAGGTCCACCCGCTGATCGCGCCGTTGGTCTATGCCGTTCCGGTGCAGCTTCTCGCGTATCACGTCGCCGTCGCCAAGGGGACGGATGTCGACCAGCCGCGCAACCTCGCCAAGTCGGTGACGGTGGAGTAGCCGCTCGCCATCATCCCGACCCTGCGCTAGGGCCGCGGTGATATCGTGTGCATTTCGAGGATGACCGGGACGTGGAGAGCGCAGCGCCGCTGGTGGCGGGGATCGAACTGGGCGGCACCAAGATCGTCTGCCTGCTCGCGCGCGGCCCGGAGGACATCGTCGACCGCGTCCAGCTTCCCACCGAACATCCGGCAGACACGTTGCCCGCGATCGAGCGCGTGCTTGACGGGTGGCGCGGGTTCGACGCGCTCGGCATCGCGAGCTTCGGTCCCATTTCGATCGACCGCCACGCTGCCGATTACGGGCAGATCACCTCGACTCCGAAGCCGCACTGGGCGGGAACCGACGTCGCGAAGCGCCTCGGCAGTCGGTACGGCGTGCCGACGGGCTTTCACACCGACGTCGTCGGCGCCGCGCTGGCGGAGGCGCGCTGGGGTGCGGCGGCGGGCCTTGCCGACGTCGCCTATGCGACGGTCGGCACCGGCATCGGCGTCGGTCTGATCGCCGGCGGCAAGCCCGTCGATGGGCTGACCCATTCCGAATTCGGCCATATCCGGCCTGCGCGCATGCCGGGCGACGACTGGGTCGGCGTCTGCCCCTTCCATGGCAGCTGCCTGGAGGGGCTCGCCGCCGGGCCCGCGATCGGCGCGCGGACGGGGATCAAGGGCGAGGACGTGCCCGCCGATCACCCGGTCTGGGATGCGGTCGCGCATGTGCTCGGCCAGATGTGCCATATGCTCGTGCTGACCGGCGTGCCGCGGCGCATCGTCATCGGCGGCGGCGTGATGGTCGGCAATCCGCACCTGTTCCCGCGCGTCCGCGCCGCGATGGTGCAGAGCCTTGCCGGCTATATCGCCCTGCCGGAAATCGCAGCGGATGCGTTCGTCGTGCCGCCGTCGCTCGGCAACAACGCAGGGCCACTCGGTGCGATCGTGCTCGGCGCGCAGGCGCTCGCCGAACGCAAGACGTCGTTTACGACGCTTTAACCGCATCCGCTTACCCCCTCGTCATCCTGATCGAGGGGAATGTTTTGATGACCGCCCAGACCCTGCCCGCCGAGGCGAAGCGGCTTCTGATCGTCGACGACGAACCGGCGATGCATGACAGCTACGCGCGCAGCTTCGCGCCCGCGGGCGGCGGCAACGACGGCGCGCTCGACGCGATGGCCGCCGAGCTGTTCGGCGACGATGCGGTCAGCAGCGCGACGGACGACGATGCCCCGCACTTCGCGCTGACGCATTGTCACCAGGGACTGGATGCGGTCGCCGCGGTCGAGGCCGCGCTCGCCGCCGGTACGCCCTATGCGGTCGCCTTCATCGACGTTCGCATGCCGCCGGGCATCGACGGGCGCGAGACCGCGCGCCGCATCCGCGCGCTCGATCCCGAGATCAACCTCGTCATCGTCACCGGCTATTCCGATTTCTCGCCGATCGAGATCAGCAAGGCGGCGGGCCCCGCCGACAAGATCTTCTACATCGCCAAGCCGTTCGAGGTCGCCGAGGTCGTGCAGACCGCGACTGCGCTCGCGCGCCGCTGGGAAGTCGACCGCGAACTGTCCGCCGCACGTGCGTTGCTCGCGCAGCAGGTGATGCAGCTGGAAGAACAGGGGCTCGAACTCGCCGCCAACGAAAGCCGCGCGCTGCACATGGCAACGCACGATTCGCTGACCGATGCGCCCAACCGCCTCGCCTTCCTACGCGCGCTCGGCGAGCGGGCGAAGCGCCCCGGCCTGTTCGCGACCGCGATGTTCGACCTCGACCGGTTCAAGCTGGTCAACGACACGCTCGGCCACCTGGCGGGCGATGCGCTGATCCGCGAGATCTGCACGATCCTCAACGCCACCGCACCCGAAGGCGCGATCGTCGCGCGGCTGGGCGGCGACGAATTCGGCGTGTTGTTCGACACGCCCGGCGAAGAGGCCGCGGTGATGGCCTGCGACCGCATCGTCGCGGCCTGCACCGGCACGCACCAGGTATTCGGCAATTCGGTGCAGAGCGGCGCGTCCGCGGGTGTCGTCGTCGTCGCGGGCGACGGCTGCGACCCGATCGACGCGCTGCGCCGCGCCGACCTCGCGCTCAACGACGCCAAGCGGCAGGGTCGCGGCGTCAGCCGCCTGTTCGACGAAAGCATGGACGAGGGCATCCGCTTCCGCCGCCGCGTCGAGGCGGGCCTGGGCCAAGCGATCGAGAAGGGCGAACTCAGCCTCGTCTACCAGCCGATCGTCAGCCGCGATGCGCTGGAGGTGCTCGGCTTCGAGGCGCTGGTGCGCTGGAACACCGCCGAATACGGCCCGATCAGCCCCGCGACCTTCATCCCGATCGCCGAGGAATCGAACGTCATCCACGAACTGGGCGACTGGATCCTCGACCAGTCGCTGGCGATGCTGAAGATTTTTCCGGGGCAATACGTCTCGGTCAACTTCAGCCCGCGCCAGTTCCGCCGCCACAATTTCGTCGGCCATATCATGGAAAGCGTCGAACGCGCCGGCGTCGTGCCGAGCCGCGTGCAGATCGAGATCACCGAAACCGCGATCTTCGACGATGCCGAGCGCGCTGCCGAGACGCTGTACCGCCTGCGCCAGATGGGTTTCCGCATCGCGCTCGACGATTTCGGCACCGGCTATTCCAGCCTCTACAATATCCGCAAGTTCGCGCTCGACAGCCTGAAGATCGACCGCAGCTTCATCGACGGCATGGGCCGCGAGCGCGAAAGCGCCGCGATTGTCCATTCGATCATCCACCTCGGCCGCGCGCTCGGGCTGGAGGTGATCGCCGAGGGCGTCGAGACGGAGGCGCAGGTGCAGGCGCTGCGCATCGCCGGGGCCAGTCACCTGCAGGGTTATTTCTTCTCGCGGCCCGTTCCGGCCGATCAGGCGATGGCGCTCGCGGAACGCCGTTTCCTCGGCGAGGATCTGTCCGCCGACGCGGGCATGGCGCCGGCGGCGAGCGGAACGCACGGATGACCCGCGCCGCCCGATGGCGGCGCCCGTTCGGCCACGTCCGCTCCCGGCGTGCCGTGGGCCCCGCCTCGCTCGGTGCAAAGCTCGTGCTGATCCTGACGATCGTCGGCCTTGCCGGCGCGCTCGGGATCACCCTGCTGCTCGCCAGCGTCATCACGCCCAATTTCAACGCGCTCGAGGCGAAGGCGATCGAGGGCCATGTCGACCGGACGCGCGCCGCGCTGGCCGATTATGCCAGCAAGGTCGAGAACGCGGTGCGCGACTATGGCGACTGGACGCAGAGCTACGACTATATGGCGCGCCCGACCGCCGCGTTCGAGCGCGACAGCTTCTCGCCGCTCGCGATGAGCAACCTGGGGGTGCAGGGCATGGCCTATGTCCGACCCGACGGCAGCATCCAGATCGCGCGCTGGCTCGACCCTGCCAGCGGTGCGGAACGCGACGACCTGCGCGGCGCGCTGATCCGCACGATCGCGCATACCGACCTTGCCCGTGCGGTCGGTCGCAGCAATTCGGGCCGCTTCTACGCGCGGCTTGGCCCGGCGGTCGCGGCGATCGGCGTCGCGCAGGTGCGCCGCTCCGACGGCACCGGCAGCCCACGTGGCTATGTGCTGATGGCGCGGCAGATCACGTCGACGCAGATGTCGAAGCTGTTGCAGCTCGACGCGCGCATCGACCTCGCCCCCGCCGGCGACACCCCCGTCGTGACGCCGGGCAGCGCCACCGCGCAGATCGCGGTGCCGATCCGCGGCGCGGACGGGCATGCCGTCGCCACCACCCGTTTCCGCATCGTGCGCGACGTGTCGCTGCTCGGCCGGCGTATGCTGCTGCTCGCGGTCGCCGGATCGACGTTGTTGCTGCTGATCGTGCTGATGGTGCTGCGCCGCACGATCGCGCGTCTGGTGCTCGCGCCGCTGCAACGCGTCGAACGCCATATGCAGCGCGTCCGCGCCTCCGGCTCGATGGCGCTGCTGGAGGATGACGGGCGGCGCGACGAATTCGGCTCGCTGGGCCGCAGCCTCAACGCGATGCTGTCGCAGCTCAAGGACTTGCGCGAACAGATCGAGGTGCAGAGCTTCGCGCTCGGCCGCTCCGAAAGCGCGGTCGCGGTGATGCACAACGTGCGCAACGCGCTCAATCCGATCAGCACGATCCTCAGCCAGGGCATCGCGCAGACGCCGCCCGTCGACCGCGCGATGGTCGACCGCGCGCTCGACGAACTGGCGAAGGATGATCTGCCCGCCGGCCGCCGCGCCAAATTGTCCGCCTTCGTCGCCGCCGCGCTCGCCGCGGAAGGGGCCGCGCGCGAGACGATGCGCGGCGAACTGCAGGTCGGGCGCGAGGCGATGGCGCATGTGCTGGAGATCATCGGCCAGCAGCAGAAACAGGCGCACGAGCGCCCGACGCTGGAATTGTGCGATCTCAGCGAAATCATCGCGCGCAACGCGACGATCGCGCGTTATTCGCAGGATGCGTCGATCGCGTTCAGCTTTCCCGCGGACCCGCATTACGCGATGGCGAACCGCGTCATCCTCAGCCAGGTGATCGGCAACCTGCTCGGCAATGCGGCCGAAGCGATCGCGGCGAGCGGACGCGGCAGCGGCTCGATCGCGGTCACCGTCGTCGATGCCGACGATACCGTCACGATCCGCATCCGCGACGATGGCGAGGGGTTCGACGCGGAAACCGGTGCGACTTTGTTCCAGCGCGGCTTCTCGACCCGCGCACACAAGTCGGGGGGGCTTGGCCTTCACTGGTGCGCCAATTCGATGACTGCGATGGAAGGCGCGCTCCGCCTCGAAAGCGAGGGCAGGGGGCGCGGTGCCACCGCCGTGCTGACGCTGAAGCCCGCCGAGGCCGCATTGGTCGCGCGCGCCGCCTGACGCGCGCGCGTCGCCGGCTCAGGCGGCGCGTTCCGCCCGACCCGCGGACCCCATCTCGTCCAGATAGGGCGCGACGATGCCGAGCGCGCGATATCGCCGCTGCGTCGCCTCGGGCAGGTCGGCGAACGGGCCGATCCGCCCGCGACAGCCGGGTGCGCCGCACGCGCAGGCCATCGACCAGTCGCCATCGGCGAGCGTCGTCGAATAATCCCACGCCACCTCCTCGCCCGACTCGATCGTCGCCAGTGCGACCAGGAAGACGCCGTCGTCGGTGAAGCGCAGGCCGGCGTTCGGCGCGCAGCTGTGGTTGATCAGATCGTCGATCCGCCCCGACGGGCCCATGTAGCGGTCGCGCGCGATCTGCAGGAAACGGTCCGCCGCCCCGCTCAGTCGACCCGGCACGCGCGTCGCCGGGACGGTGGGGCCGGAAAAGCGCAGCATCGTCTCGCCTGCCGCGAACCCCTGCATCGCGAACACCGCCTTGCCCAGATGCGTCTCGCGCACCGCGAAGGGGTTGGCGGGGACGTAAGCGTCGAGGATGCGCCGGCCGCCCCGCCGCATGTCGAGCGCGCGCAGCGGGCTGATCGTCGACAGGCCGACCATCGCCCAGACGCTGGCATGGCACAGCAGCTCGACGAGGATGTAGGCATATTCGCCCACCCCGAACCCGTGACTGCGCACCGCGACGAACAGCGCCGCCAGATCGCCGAGCGTCCACAGACCCCAGGCGGGGGAGCGTTCGCGGGCGCGATCCTCCCACACGCTCGCCCAGGTCGGCCAGAAGCCGAGCGGCACCGCCGCGACGACGAGCATGTGCGCCCAGAACGTCTCTTTGAGCGGCAGCCACAGGATGATCGCGGCAAGGCTGGCGGCCATGCATACCGTCTCTGTCGTTGACGGCCGCGTCCAGCGCGACCGCCGCCACATCGCCAGCGTCACGACGATGCATGATATCGCGGAAAAGGCGAAGACCAGCCCCTGCGGCTTGCCGGGGTTGACCGCGAGATAGGTCGCCGCCTCGATCCCCGTCGCCACCGCCCAGATCAACCAGGATGCGCGGCTCGGCTCGACCAGATGCCGGCGCAGCCCGGCCAGATAGATGCCATAGCCCGCCAGGCTGAGCATCATGGCCACGAGGAACCACGGTTCGACCGACATTCGCGTTGTATCTGGCCCCCGCCCGAATTGGTTACCAAATCGTAAACGAGCTTGGCGAATCCGTCGAGGGGGTGCGGGCAAGGCGTACGACGGCGCGGTTCGACATGTCCGAACCGATGTCCCAGCGATGAAACGGCGTGACGTCCTCGTCATTCAGGCCGATGCGGCGGCATCCCGCTTCGTACGCGCTCGCCGGAACGAGCGGTTGCGGATCGGCGCTACAACGGCAGGCTCGGCTGCACAGGCTCCGCTTGCGTCTCGTCGCCCTCGCGCACGATTCCCGACAGCGTCAGGCCGAGCAGCCTGATGCCCCCGGCAACGGGCAATTGCGCGTCGAGCAGGTCCAGCCCGATGCCCAGGAACCTTGCCTTGTCGGGCACCGGCTGGCTTAGCGAGCGGGCGCGGGTGATCGTGTGGAAATCGGCGTGGCGCAGCTTCAGCGTCACCGTCCGCCCGCGCGCCGCGGACCGGTCGACGCGGGCCCAGGCGGCGTCCGCGATCGTTTCCATCGCCGCATGCAGCGCGGCGCGGTCGGACAGGTTGGTCTCGAACGTCCGTTCCGCGCCGATCGATTTCGAAGGACGGTTGGAACGCACCGGCCGATCGTCCACGCCGCGCGCCGCGCGGTACAGATAATCGGCGTATGAGCCGAAATGCGCCTGCAGGAACGCCAGCGGCCGGTCGCGCAGGTCCGCGCCGGTCTGGATGCCCAGCCGCTCCATCTTCTGCGCGGTGACCGGGCCGACGCCGTGGAATCGCTTCACCGGCAGGCTGGCGACGAAGGCCGCACCCTTGTGCGGCGGGATGACGCACAGTCCGTCGGGCTTGTTCTGATCCGACGCCAGCTTCGCGATGAATTTGTTGTAACTGACCCCCGCCGAAGCGGTCAGCCCCGTGTCCGCACGGATGCGGGCGCGGATGTCCTCTGCGATCGCCCTCGCGCTGCCGAGGCCCAGGCGATCCTCGGTCACGTCGAGATACGCCTCGTCGAGCGACAGCGGCTCGATCAGGTCGGTGTAATCGGCGAAGATCGCGCGGATCTGCAGCGAGATCGCCTTGTACACCTCAAACCGCGGGCGGACGAAGACCAGATCGGGGCAGCGCCGGACCGCGGTGGACGACGGCATCGCGCTGCGCACGCCGAACGTCCGCGCCTCGTAGCTTGCCGCGGCCACCACGCCCCGCGCGCGCGACCCGCCGACCGCGACGGGGCGACCGCGCAACGCCGGATCGTCGCGCTGCTCGACGCTGGCGTAGAAGGCGTCCATGTCGACATGGATGATCTTGCGCTGGACGGGCGGGGCGGCGTCTTCGGCCATGTGATCCCGTTTCGTTCCAAAAGCAGCACAGATCAAGGCGGATCGCAGGATCGCTGCTAAGATTCTGGCATGGCAGACAAAACCGGCGGTACGGCGTTGATCGTCGTCGACATGGTCAACGCACTCGCCTTCGACGGCGGCGATCGGCTGCGCAAACCCGCGGAGGCTGCGGTCGCCCCGATCCTCGGCTTGCGCGATGCGGCCGATGCGGCGGGCGTGCCCGTCATCTACGTCAACGACAATGGCGGCGCCTGGCATTCCGAACGCAGCAGATTGATCGAATCGGCACTGGCGGACGAGGCCGCGCCCGGCCATCGCCTGACGCTGGCACTGTGTCCGCGGCACGACGATTATTTCATCATCAAACCGCAGTTTTCGGGCTTTTACGCCACCAATCTACCCGTCCTGCTGCCACAACTCGGCGTCAGCCGACTGGTCCTGACCGGTATCGCCGCCGATATCTGCGTCCTGTTCACCGCGGCGGACGCGCACATGCGTCACTATGATCTTTGGGTCCCCGCCGACGCGGTGGCCGGCGAACACCCGGAACGGACGCGCTGGGCGTTGGAGATCATGGCGAACAGCATGGCGGCGGAAACGCGGCCCACCCGCGCATTGACGCTGAAGGAATGGCTGGACGCGGCCGATTAGCCGGCGCGTCGGCGGCCGCGCCACCATTTGGCGCTGATGGCCAGCAGCTGGCGCGTACCCGCCATGATGCGCATCACGGCAAGGTGTGTTATTCGTATGGCACACATTTCGCATGGGCCTTTCATGCCCTCCGGTCGGGGCGGCGAAAAAAGGGAGCCATGCCGATGCGTACGATCGTTCAACTCACACTGGCCACGTTGACGATGGCCGTGGCGGCGACACCCGCGTTTGCCGGGCAGGCATCACCGCGTCTCTATGCGGCGTCCTATGATGCGCGTCGCGACGTCTATTGCCTCCGCCTCTATGCGGACGGGCAGGCGGCTGATCCCCGACCCAACGTCAGCGGCACGGCGTGCCAGGCGAAAACGGCATGGGCGCGGGAAGGGGTGTTCATCGCTGACGGGCGAGCACCCGCGCGGGTCGCGACACGCTGATTTTCGCGCGACGGCCCCCGTGGGGCAAGATCAATAAATCCGGAGAAATGGTCGGGAAGAGAGGATTCGAACCTCCGGCCCCTGCCTCCCGAAGACAGTGCTCTACCAGGCTGAGCTACTCCCCGACGGAGTCCGGTCGTTCAGCTTTCGGGAGCCGACCGGTTGGCTTGGAGGCGCGCCTATACGCACGCTTTTTTCGGGATGCAAGCGCCGAAGATAGCATCTTGCGCAATCGGCTTCTTGGCCTAGGCATTGACCGGGTGAATGCCCTCGAAGCCTGTGCCGCGGCGCTCGTCGTCGCCAATGTCGCGCTGGTGGCGCGCCGCAGCATGTGGAACTATCCCGTCGCGCTCGTCGCGGTGGCGATCTACGGCATCGTGTTCGCAGAGGCGCACCTGTACAGCGACGCGGCGCTGCAGGGCTTCTTCTTCGCGGCCAACCTCTACGGATGGCGGAACTGGGCACACAGCCGCGCGGAAACGGGCGAGGTCGTCGTCGAACGGCTCGCCGCCCCGGCACGGCGCGCCTGGGCGGGGGGCGGGCTCGCCGTGTGGATCGGCTGGGCGACGCTGATGCACCGGTATACCGACGCCGCCTATCCGTGGTGGGACGCCGCGCTCGCCATCGCCTCCGTCGTCGCGCAGCTGCTCCAGGCGCGCCGCGCGATCGAAAGCTGGTGGCTGTGGATCGCGATCGACCTGGGCTCGGTGCCGCTCTACCTTGCGAAGGGGCTGTGGTTCACTGCCGCGCTCTATGTCGTGCTGCTCGCCATCGCGGTCGCGGGCCTCGTCGACTGGCATCGCGCGCTGCATCGCCGCCATCGCATGGTGCCCGCGTGAGGACGCGCTCGATCTGCCTGCACGGTCCGGAAAGCACGGGCAAGTCGACGCTGGCGCCGCGCCTCGCCAAGCATTTCGACACGCGCTGCATCGCCGAATTCGGCCGCACCTATTGCGAGGCGTTCGGCACCGACCTGACGATGGCCGACCTGGTCGAGATCGGGAAGGGGCATGACGCGAAGGTGCGTGCGGCGCTTGCCGTGCACGACTATCCGGTGATCCTCGACACCGATCCGCTGATGACCGCGGTGTGGGCGGACATGATGTTCGGCCGCCGCGATCCCTGGTTCGCGACATGGCACAATACCGCCGACCTGTACCTGCTGCTCGACATCGATCTGCCCTGGGTCGACGATGGGACGCGCATGTTCGGCACGGCCGCGGCACGGCGGCGCTTCTTCGAGCTCAGCCGCGTCGAGCTGGAGCGGCGCGGCGTGCGCTGGGCGCTGATCGGGGGGCAAGGGTCGCAGCGCTATCTCAACGCGCTGCGCGCGATCGAGACGCTCAGCGGCGACTAGCGCGAAGGGCGGCGGTGCTGCTAGGGCGCCGGCATGACCCCGCTCAAGACCATTCGTAATTTCTCGATCATCGCGCATATCGATCACGGCAAGTCGACGCTCGCCGACCGGCTCATCCAGCGTACCGGCGGCCTGTCGGACCGCGAGATGTCGAGCCAGGTGCTCGACAACATGGAGATCGAGAAGGAACGCGGCATCACGATCAAGGCGCAGACGGTGCGCCTCGCCTACACCGCGAAGGACGGCGAAACCTATACGCTCAACCTGATGGATACGCCCGGCCACGTCGACTTCGCCTATGAGGTCAGCCGCAGCCTGGCCGCGTGCGAGGGCGCGCTGCTCGTCGTCGATGCGGCGCAGGGCGTCGAGGCGCAGACGCTCGCCAACGTCTACCAGTCGATCGAGCACGATCACGAGATCGTGCCCGTCATCAACAAGATCGACCTGCCCGCCGCCGAGCCCGAGATGGTGCGCAAGGAGATCGAGGACGTCATCGGCCTCGACGCGTCCGAGGCGGTGCTCGCCTCCGCCAAATCGGGCATCGGCATCGACGAGATACTCGAGGCGATCGTCACCAGAATTCCGGCGCCAAAGGGCGATCCCGATGCGCCGCTGAAGGCGATGCTCGTCGATTCGTGGTATGACCCGTATCTCGGCGTCGTCATCCTCGTGCGCGTGATCGATGGCGTGCTGAAGAAGGGCCAGCAGGTCACCTTCATGCAGGCGGGCACGCAGCATCTGGTCGACCGCGTCGGGTGTTTCCGGCCGAAGATCGAACAGCTGACCGATCTCGGGCCAGGCGAGATCGGCTTCATCACCGCGCAGATCAAGGACGTCGCCCAGGCCCGCGTCGGCGACACGCTGACCGATGCGAAGAAGCCCGCCGCCGAAGCGCTGCCGGGCTTCAAGGAAGTGCAGCCGGTCGTGTTCTGCGGGCTTTTCCCCGTCGATGCCAACGACTTCGAGAAGCTTCGTGAGAGCATTTCGAAGCTGCGGTTGAACGATGCGAGCTTCAGCTTCGAGATGGAGACGTCCGCCGCGCTCGGCTTCGGTTTCCGCTGCGGCTTCCTGGGCCTGCTCCACCTGGAGATCATCCAGGAGCGGCTGACGCGCGAATACGACCTCGACCTCATCACCACCGCGCCGTCGGTGGTCTACGAGATCGAGCTGACGCACGGCGGCGGGCATATCGAGCTGCACAACCCGGCCGACATGCCCGATCCCAACAAGATCGAGAGCATCGCCGAACCGTGGATCGAGGCGACGATCTACGTTCCCGACGAATATCTCGGCAGCATCCTGAAGCTGTGTCAGGATCGCCGCGGCATCCAGAAGAACCTGACCTATGTCGGCGGCCGCGCGCAAGCGACATACGAGCTTCCGCTCAACGAGGTGGTGTTCGATTTCTACGATCGACTGAAATCGCTGTCGAAGGGCTATGCCAGCTTCGATTATCATCAGATCGGCTACCGCGAGGGCGACCTCGTCAAGATGAGCATCCTCGTCAACGAGGAGCCGGTCGACGCGCTGAGCATGATCGTCCACCGCGGCACCGCCGAGGTGCGCGGCCGCGGCATGTGCGAGCGGCTGAAGGAACTGATCCCGCGCCACCTGTTCAAGATTCCGATCCAGGCGGCGATCGGCGGCAAGGTGATCGCGCGCGAGACGATCAGCGCGATGCGCAAGGACGTCACCGCGAAATGCTACGGCGGCGACGCAACGCGCAAGCGCAAGCTGCTGGAAAAGCAGAAGAAGGGTAAGCTGAAGATGCGCGAATACGGCAGCGTCAGCATCCCGCAGGAAGCGTTCATCGCCGCATTGCGCATGGGTGACGAGAATTGATCGGCCGCCCCGGCCGGCATTGGCCGGGGCGATGATCGCTTACATGTAATTCTGCGGATCGGGGCTGGGCATGGTGCACGCGCGGCTGTGACCGCGCTTGCACGCACGCACCTGCGCGCGCCAGTCCGCCATCGCCATCGCATAGGCGCGCTCGCGATCGACCTGCAGCGCGGCATCGGCGGCAATCACCTGGCGCCGTGCACGCATCGCCGCGCGATAACGGCGCACGTCGGCGCGGTATTGCGCGCTGTCGGCGGCGTTGACTGCGGCAACCGCATTGTCCTGCAACTGGGCCTGTGCGGCGACGTCGGCATTGGCGGCTGCGACGCCGGGCGCCGTCTGCGCGGCGATGGCGTTGCTGCGTGCGCTGTCGTTGTCGCGGCCGAGGTCGGCGTTGAGCGGCGTGCTCGGACGGTCGGCGGGATTGGTCGCCTGCATCTGCGCGAGCGCCGGAGCGGCGGCGAGCAGCGCGGTGGCGAGGAGGAGGGGGCGAAACATGGCGCAAACTCCTTTGTCTGGACTGCCCGCGACAATGGGTAACGGGCCGCGTCGGTTCCCGGATCGGCGCGTCGCGATCGCCGGTGCCGGCGGATCGGCAGCCAGGACATCGTCCCCATCCGGCCGATGCCGGTGGTCGCGCTATCGCTTCTTAAGCAATGCGGATCATAACGGATGGCGAACGGGGGGTTTTGTGGACAATCACAGACGAATGCCGCGTCTGCTGCGTGCGATCGGCAGCGCAGTGGGCATGCCGCAGGATGATGCGGCGCTGCGCCGCGATCTGCTCGATACGATGATGTTGCGTCCCGTCGGCATCCTTACCGCCAGCCTGTGCGTCATGCTGATGAGCGGCGCGGCGGCGTGGACGACGCGGGCGGGCTGGGCCTGCGCATGGTTCTGCGCCGATGCGCTGATCCTGTCGATCCGCATGGTGCCCGCGATCCGTGCGTCGCGATCGGGCGCCCGCGTGCCGGAGGCGACCGCCTACGTCATCATCGTATCCGCCTGCGTCATGTTCACCATCTTCGGCATCGGCTGCGCGGCCAGTTTCATGACCGGGATCGAGGAATTGCGCATCGCCGCGACACTGGCGATCCTGGGGCTGGTCGGCGGGCTGGGGCCGCGCTGGGCGGCGTTTCCGCGGTTGGGCATCGGTCTGGTCGTCGTCGCGTCGGTGCCGATGATGGTGGCGATCGGCACGCTCAGCCTGACCGTCGCCGGCCTGTTCGTCGTTCTCGTCGTCCACGCCGCCTCGCTGACGATGCAGAACAATCGCGCGTTGCGCGCGACCCTGGCGGCGGAGCGCGCGGCGCGGCGCTTGGCGGAAACCGATGCGTTGACCGGCCTGCTCAATCGCACCGGCCTCGACGCCGCGCTCGCCTGCATGCCGCAGACGGCGGCGGCGCTGCTCTTCCTCGACCTCGACGGGTTCAAGGCGATCAACGACCGGTACGGCCATGCCGCGGGCGATCGCGTGCTGGCGGAGGTCGGCGCCCGCCTGTGCGCCGTCGCCCCCGGCCATGCCGTCGCGCGGCTCGGCGGCGACGAGTTCGTGATCGTGCTGTCGGGCGAAGGCGCCGCCGCGACCGCGGCGGTCCGCGCCGCCGCGCGCGACCGCGTGACGCGGCCGATCGCGCTGCCCGAGGGCGACGTGCGCGTCGGTGTCAGCATCGGCGCGGCCGCCGGCTTGCTGGCCGATGGCGCCCAGCCGCTTTTGGCGGACGCCGATGCGGCGCTCTATGCCGCCAAGCGCCGGACGAAAAGGCGGGCGGCGGTGCGCCCCCGCGCTGCGGCGGCATGAGCTCGGGTCGGGGCGGATAACGCAGCGCCGACCGACCTCGAATCAAAAAGGGCGACCCGTGCGTGGTGCCGCCCGGGTCGCCCTATCGACGATCGCTTTCCCGCCGATCAGCCCTTGCGCTTCGGGCGGAACGGCTTCGCCTGATGGCGCGGGGCGCCGCCCATGTTGCCGGCGCGCGGCGCGCGCGCGGCATTGTCGCCGCCGCGCTGGCCACCGCCGCTGCGCTGTGTCGCCTCGCGCGGGGTGCCGTTGAAAGGCTCGATCGTCAGGCTGCCCTCGTCATTGTCCGGGTTGGCGGTGCGGCGGACGCTGGACAGGAAGCGATCGGCGACCCCGCGCGGCAATTCGAACATCGTGTCGTTCGGATTGATGCGGATCGCGCCGATTTCCGACTTGGTCACGTGCCCGCGGCGGCAGATCAGCGGCAGGATCCAGCGCGGATCGGCGTTCTGGCGGCGGCCGATGTCCATGCGGAACCAGACGGTATCCTCGAACCCGGGGCGCGGCCCCCGCTCGCGCGGGGTCTGCGGCGCGGCGCCCGCGTCGAGCAGCTCCTCCGCCTGCGGCAGCGCGGCACGGTGCATGTGAACCAGTGCCGCCGCGATATCCTCCGCCGACTTTTCCGCCATCAATCGCTCGGCGAGTGCACGATCCTCGTCATCCACCTCCACCGGCGCGAACAGCGTGGCGAGCAAGCGCTCTCGGTCGGCTGCGCGGATATCCTCCGCACTCGGCGCCGCGATCCATTCCACCGGGATGCGCGCCTGGCGCAGCATCATGTCGACACGTCGACGGCGCGGGTAGGGGACGATAAGGACCGCCGTGCCCTTCTTGCCGGCGCGGCCGGTACGGCCAGAGCGGTGCTGCAGCGTCTCGGCGTCGCGCGGCAGCTCGACGTGGACGACCAAGGTCAGGCTGGGCAGATCGATGCCGCGCGCGGCGACGTCGGTCGCGACGCAGACGCGCGCACGCCGGTCCCGCAGCGCCTGGAGCGCGTGATTGCGCTCCGATTGCGAATGCTCGCCAGATAGCGCGACGGCGGCGAAACCGCGCTCGACCAGGCTGGCGTGCAGGTGACGGACGTTATCGCGCGTCGCGCAGAACAGGATCGCGGTTTCCGCCTCGTGGAAGCGGAGCAGGTTGATGACCGCATGCTCGATGTCCGCGGGCGCGACGGTGATCGCCTGATAGGCGATGTCGCCGTGGCCGCGCTCTTCGGACATCGTCTCGATTCGCAGCGCGTTCTGCTGATACCGACGCGCCAGCGCGACGATCGGCTTGGGCATCGTCGCGGAGAACAACAGGGTGCGGCGCCCTTCGGGCGTGCCGTCGAGAATCTGCTCCAGGTCCTCGCGAAACCCCATGTCGAGCATCTCGTCCGCCTCGTCGAGCACGGCGACGCGCAGCGCCGACAGGTCGAGCGCGCCCCGCTCGAGGTGATCGCGCAGGCGGCCGGGCGTGCCGACGACGATATGCGCGCCATGGTTCAGGTTGCGGCGTTCCTTCGACGGATCCATCCCGCCGACGCAGGTCGCGATGCGCGCATGCGCGCCGGCGTACAGCCATTGCAACTCGCGGCTGACCTGCAGCGCCAGCTCGCGCGTCGGCGCGATGACCAGCGCGAGCGGCGCGGCGGGGGGCGCGAGCGCGTCATCGACGATGAGCTCGCCCGCCATGGCAAGGCCAAAGGCGACGGTCTTGCCCGACCCGGTCTGGGCGGACACGATCAGGTCGCGGCCGACCGCTTCGGGTTCGATGACGGCGGCCTGGACGGCAGTGGGGGCTTCATAGCCGCGCGCGACGAGCGCCTCGGCGAGCACCGGGGGAAGGGAGGAAAAGGGCATGAGAAGGACCTAAATGGGGGCCGGCGCCTTAGCGGCAAGGGGCGCGGGAGGAAAGGGTATGGTTGCGGCAATATCACCGCAATGTGGCGATGGCAGGGCGGCGATATGACGTTGCCCGCCGCCACGCTGGTCCGCCTCGCACGCGAGGCAGAGGTTGAACAGATGTGTGCGGAGACGCCGGCGCTGCGTCGCGCCTTCGCGCAGCTGTCCGCTGCCTACACGATGCAGGCGCTGCGTCAGAGTGCCTGCGCGGCGGCCCAGCCGCTCGCCCAGGCCCATTGGAAATTGTAACCGCCCAGCCATCCGGTCACGTCCACCGCCTCGCCGATCGCATGCAGGCCGGGGACGCGGCGCGCCTCCATCGTCTGCGACGAGAGGTCGGCGGTGCTGATGCCGCCCACCGTCACTTCTGCCTTGGCGAAGCCTTCGGTGCCGTTGGGATGGAACGGCCAGGCGGCGAGGCGCCGCTCCGCCTCGTCCAGCTTGCGGTCGGGCGTATTGGCGAGCTCGCTCGCCAGCGCGATCCGTTCGGCCAGCACCTCGGCGAGGCGATCGGGCACGTGCTGGCCGAGCTGGCGGCGCAGCGTGCTGCGCGGCTGCGCGCGCTTCGCTTCGATCAGCCAGCCGGCCGGCGCGTCGGGCGCGAAATCGATCGCGATCGGGGTGCGCGGGCGCCAGTAACTCGACGCCTGCAGGATCGCGGGGCCGGACAGGCCGCGGTGGGTGAACAGCGCCGCCTCGCGGAACGCCGCCTTGCCCGCAGATGCGACGACCTCGGTGGCGACGCCCGACAGCGAATGGAACAGCGCCTCGTCCTCGCCCAACGTCAGCGGGACGAGCGCGGGACGCGGCTCGACGACCTTCAGGCCAAACTGCCGCGCCAGGTCGTAGGCGAAACCGGTCGCGCCCATCTTCGGGATCGACGGGCCGCCCGTTGCGATCACCAGTCGTGGCGCGGTGACCGTGCGGCGGGGCAGGGCGACGCGAAACCCGTCGCCATCGTGCGCGACCGACGCGATCGGGCTCGATAGCGCGATCTCGACCCCGCCGATTTCGCATTCCCCCACCAACATCGCAACGATCTGCCGTGCCGATCCATCGCAGAATAGCTGCCCCAGCGTCTTTTCATGCCACGCGATGCCGTGCCGCTCCACCAGCGCGATGAAGTCCGACGGTGTGTAGCGGCCCAGCGCCGACTTGGCGAAATGCGGATTGGCGGAGATATAGCGGTCGGGCGTGGTGCCGATATTGGTGAAATTGCACCGCCCGCCGCCGGAGATAACGATTTTCTTGCCCGCCGATTCGGCATGATCGACCAACAGGATGCGCCGCCCGCGCTGGCCTGCGACCGCGGCGCACATCAGGCCCGCGGCCCCGGCCCCGAGGACGATCGCATCATAACGGTCTGTTGGCATGGCGCGGGCGCTTAGCCGATGCGCGGGGCGGCGTCGATGGCGGCGGCTTGCGGTGTCGGCGCCGCTGCGCGAAGGCAGGGGGAAAGGAGACGGAAGGATGCGGCTGAGATCGCTGTTGTTCGTGCCGGGTGACCGGCCGGAGCGGTTCGACAAGGCGGCGGAAAGCGGCGCGGATGCGATCATCCTCGACCTCGAGGATTCGGTCGCGCCGGCCGCGAAACGTGCGGCGCGCGAGGCGGTGTCGCGCTATCTCGCCGCGCCCGCGCGCGTGCACCGCTTCGTGCGGATCAATCCGCCCGCCGATGGGACGCTCGACATGGATCTCGCCGCGATGCATGGCGCCGACGGCGTGATGCTGCCCAAGGCGCAGGGTGGGGATGACGTGGCGGCGCTGGCCGCGGCGATGGGCGAACACCGGTTGCCGATCCTGCCGGTCGCGACGGAAACGCCCGCGGCGATATTCCGCCTCGGCAGCTATGCCCGCGTCGCCGACCGGCTCGCCGGTTTGACCTGGGGTGCCGAGGATCTTCCCGCCGCGATCGGTGCGCGCAGCGCCCGCGAGGCGGACGGACGCTATACGCCGCCTTACGAGGTCGTGCGGACGTTGGCGCTGATGGGCGCGCATGCCGCGGGCACGCTCGCCATCGAGACGGTCTATCCGGCGTTTCGCGATCTGGAGGGGCTGGCGGCGTATGCGGCGCGCGGCGCGCGCGACGGGTTTACGGGGATGATGGCAATCCATCCATCGCAGGTGCCGACGATCAACGCTGCCTTTACGCCCGATGCCGAAGCGGTCGCGG
The DNA here is from genome assembly GCF_003355005.1 of Sphingomonas sp. FARSPH. NCBI lineage: Bacteria > Pseudomonadati > Pseudomonadota > Alphaproteobacteria > Sphingomonadales > Sphingomonadaceae > Sphingomonas > Sphingomonas sp. FARSPH. Next base: position 2,493,220 of record NZ_CP029985.1, read on the forward strand.
CGGCGCGTGCGGTGGTCGCTGCCTTCGCCGCCAATCCCGGTGCGGGAGCGCTACAGCTCGACGGGCGGATGATCGATGCGCCGCATCTGAAGCAGGCGCGGGCATTGCTGGCGCGCGCAGGCGAGGGGGCCTGATGCGCGAACAGCGGCCGGCGGATCGTACCGCCGGCCGCCGTCCCTCATTTGAAGCCGAACGGCTTAGCGGCAGCGAACCTTGCCGCGATCGATGTTGCGGCCGAGCAAGGCGCCGCCCCCGGCACCGAGCAGCGTGCCGAGCGTGCCGCCGCCGAGCACGTTGCCGAGCACGCCTCCGCCGACCGCACCGACCACCAGTCCGGTCGTACCGTCGTTGCGGCGGCAGTAAGCGCGCCCGTCACGGCCGCGATAGATACGGTCGTCGCGGGTCAGCGCGCGCTCGCGATAGCGACCCGGACGATAATCGCGCGAGGCGTCCCAATCCTGGCGATCGCCGTGCCATTGATAATCGCGGTTGTAATCCTGCGCCTGCGCGGCGCCGGTCGTCACGGGTGCGGCCAGAGTCACCACCGCCAGCGCGGCAAGAAAGCCAGTCTTCATCGGGAATCTCCTCAGGGGGCGATCCGCGTTAAACCGGTCCGGATGCTTTTGGTTGCTTGGACGCCGCGTGGCGCCATTGCGCTATTTGGTTTTGACCAGCCAGGGTTTGACGCGCCCGGTCGGTTGCCGTGCGCCATCGAGCCGTTCGGCGCGCAGCAGGGCCACCGGTTTCAGCAGCAACTGGCCACCCATGCCGCCGCCCGTCGGCAGCGCCAGGATGCGCCGGACCACCGGCATGCCCGATACGACATGGCCGAATGCCGCATAGCCCGGCGACGTCGCGCTCGCGTCCATGCTGGGCATCGCGCCAACGGTTATGAAGAAGTTGCCGCCCGCCGAACTCGGGTCGCCGCGCCGCGCCATCGAAATCGTCCCGTCGACATGACGCAGCCCGGTCTGCCGCGTCGTCTCGAGCGGAAAGGGAGGGAGGATGCGCCGGGCATCGGTACGGATGCCGCCCTGCACGAAACCGAACTTTGGCGCCAGCCGGCTGCGCGCGCTGCGGTAGAAGCTTGCGCCGTCGAACCGGCCGTCGTCGACATAGGCCAGGAAATTGGCGACGGTCGCGGGCGCGCGGCGCGCCTCCAGCGCAACGACGATCGGACCGTAGCTGGTCGTCAGGCGTACGCGCACCACCGCTAGCTCGCGATGCACCGTTGTCTTTGCCGGCGCAGACGTGGATGCGGCCAGCAGCGGCAGCGATGCAAGGGCCAGACGGCAGCAGAACGAGGTTATCATGGGCTTTGGCGCTAGGCGGCAGACCCTTGGACGACAAGCCCACCCGCACTGGCAGATTGCGTTTGACAAAATGACGGATGCGTTTTTTGCACTTGATCGCATGTGTGCTGCAGTGCACAAAGAGCGGGCCTTTCAGGCATCCTCTCCTAAAAACTTTCCGGCCGGTCGTTGACCGGCCTTTTTTTTGTGCGTACGCCTCTGCCCGCCCAGACCGCGCCGTATAACTATATATGGAGCGGAGCCGCCGGTGAGACCGGCATCGGTACGGTTCGGGTCGGGGGATCGAGCGCGGCGTTCCGCAAGCCGCTGCTCTCCCCCGCCTTTCATATCCAGCGTTACCTTCGCTGATTGCAGCGCATCCGTCTCCGAATCTGTGCCCGACGCTCGGAAGGGGCTGGTGACCCGCCCACTATAGACGCTGTGGCGAGTAGCGGCACGGATATATCCGGCCGGCACCACGCGCGGGCT